>JASHRS010000081.1 GCA_030037215.1 Silvibacterium sp.
CAGGTGATCTTTCTGGTGGGCGATTACACGTCGCTGATCGGGGACCCGACGGGGCGCAACGTAACGCGGAAACCGCTGACGCGGGAGCAGATCGACGAGAACGCGAAGACTTATACGGAACAGGTGTTCCGCATTCTGGACCGCGAGAAGACCGAGGTGCGGTTTAACTCAGAATGGCTGGGGAAGCTTGGATTTGAGGGCTTTGTCAACCTGGCGTCGAAATTTACGGTTTCGCAGATGCTCGAGCGCGATGAATTTCATACACGGTTCCAGAATGAACAGCCCATCTCGCTTCATGAATTACTCTACCCGCTCGCCCAGAGCTATGACTCGGTTGCGCTGAAGGCGGATGTGGAGCTGGGCGGCACGGACCAGAAGTTCAATCTGCTGGCCGGGCGCGAGTTGCAGCGCGACTTCGGCCAGTTGCCGCAGATTGTGCTGATGACGCCGATTATCGAAGGGCTGGACGGCGTGCAGAAGATGTCGAAGTCGCTGGGCAACGCGATCGGCATTGACGAGCCGGCGCAGGAGATGTACGGGAAGCTGATGTCGATCAATGACGAGCTGATGTGGCGCTACTACATGCTCTTGACCGACTTTCCGCAGAGCCAGATTGACCATTGGCAAGCTGATGTTGAATCAGGCGCGCTGCATCCGATGGAGGCGAAGAAATTTCTCGCACAAACCATTGTGGGAGGATTTCATTCCGAAGAAACCACAAAAGCTGCCGCTGAGAACTGGGCACGGCAGTTCCAGCAAAAGAGTGATGACGTCGAGGGCCTGGAAGAGGTGCACGTGACGCCGGAAGAACTGGGACGCGATGCCGAAGGGCGCGTGCGTGTCTCGAAGTTGCTGACAGCGGCGGGACTTGCTGCCTCAGCCAGCGAGGCCGACCGCAAGATCAAAGAAGGGGCCGTGCGCGTGGAAGGCGAAGTAATCCGGCAATCTCACTTTCTGCTGAATGGATCGCCGAAGCTAACGATTCGCGTGGGAAAGCGGGCGAAGGTAGTGGTGGTCGAATAATTGCTGAGGTAATCAACAGATTTTAATGGGCCTACGAAGTAGCTTGATCACTTTTGCAACTCCAGGGTGAAAAGTCCCGTCCCAAAATGAGAGTTGCAAATCGCCATTTGAGGATTCGATCCCCCTCTTTTGGTTGACCTCAGGGCGGCAAGCTGTTAGGGTTTTCAATTGAATTTCCTAAACTCTTCGGTTCCAGACGCTGGGACACCCTTTGTGACGGCAAGGTATTCGGTGAACGAGTAGCTTTGCGCTGATGTTTTGTAGTTTTTTTGAATTTGAATCAGGTGGGAACAGCTTGCGGAAACGTTTCTATATTATTTTTGTCGCGCGTGAAGAGGATGGACGCCTCCGCAAGATTCCAGTCCCCCTGCACTACGCATATGTGTTTGTGGCCGCCGCGGTGGTGGGCGCTTTTACCCTGGCGGGCATGGCCGGCTCATACAGCCGCATGCTGCTGAAGACAGCGAGCTTTAACGAGATTCGGATGCAGCACGAGGCCCTGCGCAAGGATTACCAGCAGCTTGAGGCGGTTACGCAGCAGAAGGAAGTGCAGGCCGCATCACTCGGTTCCCTGGCCAGCGAAGTGAGCGCGCTTTATGGATTGCGGCAGAGCCGCCTGGCAAAAGCATCTCTCAATATCACCTCTGTCCCGGTCGGTTCAGAAACGACGTTTACGGACGCAGCCTACGCGCAGTCTTTCGATCAGCTTTCTTCGCTGCGCACCACGGCCCTCTCGGGAGACCTAGCGCGGGCGTTTGAAATAGGCATCAACCCGTCGGTTACGGGCAACTGGACCAATCTGCTGAACGCACCTTCGCTGTGGCCGGTGGTGGGCCGCATCACCAGTTCCTTTGGTGAACGCCTCGATCCATTCAACGGTGAAGGAGCATTTCACGCGGGCATCGATATCGGCACCACATTTGGCGCGCCGGTACGTGCCGCTGCGGATGGTGTGGTAACCAAGGCGTCCTTCGGAGACGGCTATGGCCGCGAGGTGACGATCGATCATGGCAACGGCATTCAGACGCTGTACGGCCACCTTTCAGGTTTTGCCGTGACCGAAGGTCAACAGGTCAAGCGCGGCCAGGTGATCGGCTATGTCGGCAGCAGCGGGCGCAGTACCGGACCTCACCTGCATTACGAGGTCCTCATTCGCAATGCGCCGGTGAATCCATACAAGTATCTGCGCCAGACGATTACGCAGATGGCGGCTTCCGGGGACAACACCTCCTCATCCGGAAGCTAAGCCATCAGAATCTTCTTTTGATTTCACCAATTCTTAATTTCACCTCGGACAACGCGAAATGCGTGCTTCCCTTCTCATGGGGCAGCAAATCCACCATTTCCGAGGTCATATGCGAAAACTTCGTTTTCTCCCCCACGGCAGCTCTATCGCTTTGGCCCTAGCGTTCTTTATCCTTCTTTGCGGCAGATCATTTGCAGCAACGGACTGGAGCGCGATTCAAACGGCTCTCGGCGCCAACGGAGTTCAGTTTCCGGGCGACGTTTTGCGATTTGAGCTTGTCAGGCAAGACCTAACCATCAGCGTGAACGGTCAAACTCTTCCATCCAACGAAGTAGCAGCAATCGCCAACGGCTATATCGGATTCAAAGAGATTGGCGATTCTCGATTTTTTGTGGACGGCGCTTTGCCTGCGCAGGAGACGGAACTCTCCGCTCTTGAGCTGGCCCTTCGCCAAAACACCCAGATTCGCATTACCGCAATCGTAAACCACCAGATCCTGGAAACACCCAAGCTCATCTGGGTGCACTTTGAGGCAACGGGAGACGGAGCTGCAATTGCAACTTCTCTTGCCACAGCGCTGACGGCTATCCACAGCCCGCAACTGAATGTGCTCGTCATTCCAGGGACCAACAGTGTTTTTAATCCGAGCTCGCTGTTGCCGCCTCAGTTCCTCAAACTGTTCGATGAAGGATTTGTGGAGCAGCTCGTAGACATCTTTGCCTTCTACCTGCCTCTTCCTGACGAACACTCCATCTCTCTTGGTCCAGCCAGGGCAGAGACGGGACTTGGAGTCGGGCAGAGCTTCTACATCCAGATTCCATTCTCGGGTGGGAGCGATCAGGCAACGCTCAATATCGACTTTGCCCTGCAGGCAGATGAAATCCAACCCGTGGAAGATACTTTACGCGCAGGAGGATTTACAATCTCCGCGCAACACAGCCAGTACGTCGATGATTTCCCGCGTCTCTATTTTGTCCATGCTTCCGCTTCCGGAGACGGCTTTTCTCTCGGCAATACCTTGTACAACGTCATCCAGATCATCCAGCAACAATCGCACAGGCGCCATTGAGATCAGGGCGGTTTTGAGGCAAAAGATAAGAGGCCGGCTTCTCACCGGCCTCTTGTTTTATGCCGCCTTGTTTAGCGGCCAGTGTAGCTAATATGCCAGATCGATCCCGATCCATCGTCGGTGACGAAGAGCGAGCCGTCGTTGGCCACTGTGACTCCCACGGGACGGCCCCAGACCTTGCCATCAGGCGTGGTGAAACCGGTGAGGAAGTCTTCATACTCGCCGAACGCCTGACCGTCGTGCATGGGCACGCGGATGACTTCGTATCCGGCGCGTTTGGCCTTGTTCCATGATCCGTGCTCGGCAGCGAAGGCATCGCCCTTGTACTCGGCCGGGAACTGGTCACCTTCATAGAAGGTCATCTCCAGTGATGCGAAGTGCGGCTGCAGAAGAACGTCAGGCGTGATGACCTTGTCCTTTAGCTCGGGATGTTTGCCTTGCAGGCGCGGATCCCAATTGCCACCCATGTAGAACCACGGCCACCCATAGAAACCGCCCTCCTGAATATGCGTGATGTAGTCGGGAACAAGATTGTCGCCGAGCATATCGCGCTCATTGGTGGAGCACCAAAGCTGTCCGGTGATGGGATTGATGGCTTCGCCCACGCAGTTGCGGATGCCGTAGGCATAGATTTTGATGAACTTACCCTCGGGCGTGAATTCGAGCACATCGGCGCGATGGAATTCCGCCGTATGCGTGTCGGGATCGTCGACATTCGAGTGCGAGCCGACGGAGACGAACATGCGTTTCCCGTCCTGAGAGAAGACAATGTCACGCGTCCAGTGCCCGCCGCCACGGAGGCGTCCGCCGCCGGGAAGATCGACGAGCTTCTCAGCGGGGCCGGTAGCCTTCAGGTCGCCGTTCTTGTATGGGAAGCGCACGACGGAATCGGTATTGCCGATGTAGACCCATTTCGGATCTGGACCGGACGGGTAAAACGCGATTCCAAAAGGCTGGCTGAGGTTGTCAGCGAAGGTTGAGACCTCTTTCGGCTTGCCGTTTGCGTCGACACCGCGAAAGACCATCACTTTGTTTTGATAACTGAGGGCAACAAAGAGATCGCCGTTGGGCGCCGTACGGATGAGGCGCGGCTGATCGAGCCCAGTGTAATACTGCTCGACCTTGAAACCGGGCAGCGTTTTCGGCCATGCACCATCCGGGCGAGGCACCATCTGCGCACCGTTGTCTACACCTTTCGTAGCGTAGGGCGCGGGCAGATCGGCAACGGTGAGCTTGCGGACGACGCCGGGGCTTTCCTGGGAGTAGTCGGTAAATGCAGCCTGTCCGGTGAGAACTGTGCCCGTCTGATCTGCCTTCTGGCCATGAAGCAGTGGCAGCGATGCCAGACAGAGGACCGCGGCCAGAGACACGACACGCGGCGCGCAAAAGAACGAATCCATCATGATCCTCCGGGTTGGTGAAGCGGTTAAAGGAAGACGAAGCTCTAGCTGCAGTGTTTTGATGGCCTGCCTGTTAATGCCGCTGCGAATTTTTAGATGGTGCTCCAGTTTCAAAGTCTACGGGAGCGTTCATCAATTGCTGCAAAAGGTCTGACGGAACGGTTGCGGTGAATAAAGCATGGTCCTTGTGATGACTGATCTCGGCGCTCGAGAGCAGAGTGCGGAGATCGGCCTGAATCTGAGGGTGATCGGTGTCGGGCGGGGTTGCGTTCTCAATCTCGCGCACAAAATTCAGCAGGTTCTGCACGGCGGCTGCAGAAGTAGCAGCGGCGTTCGCAGTGGGCGCGATTTCCTCAACGCGCAATCTGGTTTTGCCGACCCAGCTCAGCGATGCCACAAAGGTCGTATCCGGCGAGAACGGCAGGCTTATGCCCATGACGCTGATGCCTCCGGCATTGTCGCTGAGCGGCAGCCCGATTTTTCCGACACCCCAGGCAGGCGAGAGCAATGGAACATCGGAGTAATGCGCGGCCAGCAGCGATGAGCCACTGAACGGCAATGCGGCGGTGCGGTAGCGGTCAATGATGGAGTGAATCTGCTCAGGGGTGGGCGTATTGCTTACGGCAATCATGTCATAGCCGAGAAGCACAACGCGGACGGTGCGCCCTTCATTGGGGATTTCGTAGATGGTGCGGCCGGCGTAGGTGTCAGTCCCGGCTGCAACGCTTTGCAGATAAGACGACAGACGGCGGGAATCATAGCGGCCCTCGAAGACTTCGGAAAACGCGACGGCGCCGTTCGGCCCGCTGGGGTCAGGCATGCGCTGGAGCGCGAAGGCCACCTGGTCGAGATCGCGCTCGGGGTTGATGCCGGTTGTGTCGATGAAGTGCTGGTAGTCGGGGTCGCGCGGCACCGGGTGCTGATCGAAATGGGTCGTGGCGCGCAAGGGGCGGAGATTGAGGTAGACAATGCCATCGCACTCAGGAAGCAGGCGCGCTACCTCAGGAGGAGACTTCTTGCGGAGATAAATTGCGGCAGCAAGAAGCAGCAAAACGACGACGACGATCGAAATGGTGATCCGGGAGCGCCGATGCATCTTCAAGTAGGTCGCGGGCGAGGGACTGCGGCCCGTACCTTCATCATCTCATTTCCCTGCCCATGCTGCGAGATTACGGGATTCACCCCAGGAACGCAGGTACCGGGGCTATTGCGGCTTCAGTCGAGCTTTGCGGTTGAGTCGCGCAGCACGAGTTCGGGCGGAAGCATCTGGAGGCCGGAGCCGAGGCTCCTGCCTTCATGCAGCGCATCGAGAACACGGCGGGCCGCGGCTGCACCCATTTCCTCCATCGGCTGACGAATGGTGGTGATTCCGGGCGTGCTCAGGGCCGCGAGCGGGACATCGTCAAAACCGATGATGGAGCAGTCGCGCGGCGCGGAGAGCCCAGCCTGTGCGAGAGCCCGCAGGGCTCCGAGCGCGGTGAGATCGTCGAAGGCCATGAGCGCGGTGAATTTCTGCCGCGACTGAAGCAGGTCGGCGGTGAGCTGCATGCCGCCTTCAAATCCCGAGATGGGTTCGATGGCGTCGCGCAACTGGCGCACGCGGCGCGGATCGATCTTCCAGCCGTTCTCGCGCGCGAAGCGCTCGATTCCGTTCCAGCGGCGGGTACTGTCGATGAGCTTTTCCGGGCCGCGGATGAGCGCAATCTGCCGGTGGCCCAGGTCGTAAAGATGCTTGATCGCGAGATATCCGCCAGCTTCGTTGTCGACGATAACGGAGCCAATGCGCTGTTCGGAAACATCGCGGCCCACGACAACAGAAGGCATGGGTTCGCGACTGCTTGCCTTAAGCAGGCCACCCTCATCAAAGAGCCAATTGGCGACAACGATGAGGCCTTCGACTCGACGTTCCATGAGCAGGTCAAGATAGCCCTCGAACTGGGCGCGCTCGTGGTGCGCGTCCATGAGGATAGGCATGAAACGTGTGCCGTGGAGGGCCTTTTCAATGCCGCGCAGGATGAGCACACAGAAGGGGTCAGAGATATCGAAGAGGAGCACACCGATGGTGTTGCTGCGGCGGCTGCGGAGCGAACGCGCAAATACATCGGGCCGGTAGCCGAGAACCTCCGCGGTTTTGCGGATACGTTCCTTGGTCTGGGCAGCCACATAGCGCGAGAGCGGAGCTTCACTGAGCACGATGGAGACGGTGGACGGGGAGAACCCGCTCTTGCGCGCGACATCCTGCAGGGTGATGCGAGTAGATTTTGACTTGCGTGCCGACATTCGTCCCATTTGTCCGTACCTATGCTCTACAAACAAAGCGTTCGGGTCTAGCGGAAAGTTAGGCCGTACCTATATTAAAACGATTGAATGAAAGAATGGCCGTTGTGTATAACGGTGGCGGGAGACTTTCGATGCACTTTCGCCAGACTTTTTCTTCGCTGCTGCCGGTGGCTTTGCTTTCCTGCACGCTGCTCACGGCACAGACGGTGCGTGTGGATGCAGACCATGCGGTCAACCATATCGATCCGCACACGGCGCTTGGCTCCGGCGTAGACCGCATTCCGGTGGAGGCAATTGACCACGACTTTACGCCGGACATTCTGAAGCAGGTGTTTACCGCGGGCTGGCAGCCGGTGACCTATCGCCAGAATACGGAGCTGGAGATGGAGGCGTGGCACTGGAATCCGGTGGGCGCATGGAGCGAGCCCGGCAACAAGGGCTACTTTACAGGCTCAACGACCTCGACCGGGTTTATCCGCTACTCGTTCGGCTATAGCCTGCCGCACCGGGGCACGACGCGGAATGACGGCACGGGCCCGATCGGCTATTCGCGCATTACGGACGGCGACCTGAGCACGTACTGGAAGAGCAATCCCTACCTGACGAGCCGGTTTACGGGCGAGAGCGATGCGCTGCATCCGCAGTGGATTGTAGTGGACCTGAATGCTCCAACGGTGATCGATACGCTGAAGATTGCGTGGGGCGCGCCGTATGCGAAGAAGTATCTGGTGCAGTACTGGAACGGCGTCGATCCATTTCATAAGCCCACACAAGGCATCTGGACGACGTTCCCGGCGGGCGCGATTACGGACGGCGCGGGCGGAACGGCGACGCTGCGGCTGAGCCAGGTTCCTGCGCCGGTGCGGTATTTGCGTATCTGGATGACGGAGTCGTCAAACACCTGCGATGAGGAGGGTCCATCGGACCCGCGCAACTGTGTGGGCTACGCGGTTCGTGAGATTTATGTGGGCACGACCTCGGAGGATGGCGAGTTCCACGATGTGGCACGGCACACGCCGGACCAGGAGCAGACAGCGACCTATGTTTCCTCCATCGATCCGTGGCATACGGCGGAGAGCCAGTACAACCCGCACCAGGCGCAGGTGGGCTTTGACCTGTTCTACCAGAGCGGCGTGACGCAAGGGATACCGCCGATCATGCCGATTGCCATGGTGTATGACACGCCGGACAATGCGGCGGCCGAAGTGCGCTATCTCGAAGAGCACAAGTATCCGATTAAGGCGATCGAGATGGGCGAGGAGTCGGATGGACAGTTCATCCAACCGGAAGATTACGCGGCGCTGTATGTGCAGTTTGCACGCGCGCTGCACAAAGTGGATCCGGCGCTCAAGCTGGGCGGACCGTCATTCGAAGGAGTGAATGAAGACATCGAGGTATGGCCAGATGCCGAAGGGCGCACGTCATGGCTGCGACGCTTTCTGGACTACCTGCGCTCACATAATGCCATGAACGAACTGAGCTTCTTCTCGTTCGAGCACTACCCGCTGGATCCTTGCCTCTTCAACTGGGGCAGCCTGTACCAGGAGCCGGAGCTGATTACGCACATTCTGCAGGTATGGCGCGATGACGGGCTGCCGGCGGACGTGCCGATGTATCTGACAGAGTCGAACCTGTCGTCGGCAACGAGCGAGTCGTATATGGACATCTTTGGTGGGCTGTGGCTGGCGGACTATATCGGGTCGTACCTTACGGCAGGCGGCAATGAGGTGTACTTCTTCCACTATCTGCCGCTGCGGATGGAGCGTGGATGCAATGATTCACCGGGCACTTTCAGCATGTTCAATGTAAACAAGGACTACCAGATCGAACAGCCGCTGTCGCAGTTCTTTGCGAGCCAGATGATTACGCGCGAATGGTTGCAGCATGAGGGTGAGAACACGGTGTATCCGGCAAGCGCAGACCTTGACGATGGCGCAGGACATAAGCTGGTGATGGCGTATGCCGTGGACCGCGCCGACGGCCAGTGGTCAGTAATGCTGGTAAACCAGGACCAGCACGTGAAGCACTCGGTGAAGGTGGTGTTCGACAAGGACGGCAAACAGATGACGTTTGCCGGCCCGGTGCATGAAGCGGTCTTTGGCAGCGAACAGTACCATTGGCACCCTGCGCAGGGCGAATCGAATGCGCATCCGCCGCTTTTGGACAAAGTAGCAACGGCATTCGTGGGAGGCTATGCCGATCCTGACGGACCGATTTTGGAGCAGGATATTACGGGTGGAAGTGGAACGGAGTACGAGCTACCAGCGGCGTCGATTGTGGTGCTGCGAGGTGAGCTGAACTAGCCGTTCGGGCACACGCGGCTTCGCCGCCTTCCTAATTCCAGCCGTAATGGCCCTCCCTTTGGTCGGGGCGCAGATTGACCGCCGAAACTGACTCTGCGAGACTCCGCATATGCAGTACCGCGGGAAGCTGGAGTTTGCCGATGCGCGGAAGATGCGCGAGCGCAACACGCGCCTTTACAGGCTGGCGCATTGGCCGATATGGATCTGGGTGTTCTTTCTGGCTCCGGGGCCGCTGACGTTCACATTGTTTGCGCATGGATTCGGGCACGGCAACCTGGCATGGCTGACGCTGGTGCTTCTGGGGACGGGCATTGCGGCTGTGCGCGGCAAGCTGCCCGGCTCGGAGCCGCGGCCTTACATCCTGCGGTTCGATGAGGACAAGACGAATCCGCTGTATCGGCGCGTGTGTTACACCTTCGCGTGGAATGCAGTGCTGAGCTTTGCGCTGCTGAATCTTGCCGGGCTGGTGATAGCGTCAGCGACCGGCGTATGGATGATGAAGCAGATTTACAACTATGCCTATCTGCCGCTGTGCGTGGCGATTCTGGCGCTGGGCGCAGCCGGCCTTCTGCCGCGCGTGGGCCGCTCGACCAAGGGCGAAGGCACGGAACGGCGATATTTCTACGGATCAGTATGGGCAGTGACTGTAGCGCAAACTGTGCTGCTGGCGCTGTGGAAGGCGCTTCCCGAAACACGCACGACGAGCGCGATCAAGCTAGTCGCTTTCTCGGGCGCGCTGGCGGGAATGGGTTTCGCTGCATACCGGGGTGTGCTGCCGCGAACGCGTCCCATTGTGCCAGGCGAGCTAATGGTCGCAGATTAGGGACTTGCCCTTTCGCCTTGCTGTCTAAGCATTACCAATCCGCGCAAGTACCTTGATGCTTCACAGCGTTAGGTGCTAGCATCCATAGCTCCTGAAGGCTCGGCGCTTTCGCTGCGGCGAAACGGCGCGCCTTCGGCGAAGACTTCGCATGGCCGATGAGGGCGCCAGATTCGATCGAAACACAGTGCCTGCGCTCCAACCGCGCCTGCCGTTTTCTGCGTCTATCTTTTCAGTACAACTGCATTGCTCGTACGCCTGCGATCCGGCCGCAGGCGTGAAAAACCCATTATCCAGGAGCACTTGATGAAGTCATACCAGGGAAGCGAGATTCGCAATGTTGCCGTCACCGGTCACTCGCACAGCGGCAAGACCACTCTGGTGGCTGCGCTGCTTCATGCTGCGAAGGCGACTCCGAAGCAGGGCCGCGTTGAAGACGGCAGCGCGGTGACTGCTTACGACGAAGAGGAAATCTCGCGGCGCATGACGATGCAGAACGCGGTCGCGTTTGCCGAGTGGAGCGGCGTGAAGGTAAACCTGATCGATACGCCGGGATTTCACATGTTCGTGCACGAAGCGCGCTCGGCCATGCTTCCGGTCGAGGCAACGCTGGTTGTCATCAACACGCCGAACGGTCCGGAGACGGTTACCGGCAATGTGTGGAAGTATGCCGAGGAATTCAACCTGCCGCGAGTCGTGGTGCTGAACCAGATGGACCATCCTCGTGCCGCTGCAACCTGGGAGCCGACGATCGAGGCACTGCGCGAGCGCTACGGGCGCAGCGTGATTTCGGTACAGTTGCCGATTGTGGACGGAAAAGGCTTCGAAGGCGTAGTCGAT
>JASHRS010000082.1 GCA_030037215.1 Silvibacterium sp.
ATTTCGCTGAGGATGTAGCCGGAGGGTGAAGTGGGTCGCGTCATGAGCACGCGCACATAGCGGGCCTGAGCAGGAGTGCCGAGCTGGACGTTTTCAGTCAGGCCGGCTGATGCGGTCAGAGGCTGAAGGTCGCGCCAGTTCTCGGCGTCGTCGGAAACCTGGATGACGCCCTCGGCGGGGCGGGCGATCCAGTAGAGCGCAACACGGTCGAAGGTGCAGCGCGCGCCGAGATCGACGTAGACCCATTCTTCTGCGAGGCCTGCGCTCATCCAGGCACTGGTGAAGGAATACGGGCCACCGACCTGCACGCGATCGTTGCCACGGAAAAATGCGACCTGGCCGATCTGCCAGACGGAAAGAAACGGATTCTCGGCGGGGAGGTGTGCTGCGTCGAGATCAACCTTGTAGTAGCGATTCCGGCAGACCTGGCTGAGCGGGATCGAAGGATAGAAAAGCTGCGCCGACCTGACCAGATCCGGTGGATAGCCTGCTGGTGAGAGCGGTTGCGGTGCGGTTGCGCTACCCACTTTTTGCCATGTGCGGCCATCGTCAGAAACGGAGATGGTGAAGGTCATGGAGTCCGGAGACATGTCCGGCGGCACGGCGACGAAGACTGCGACGCGATCGATTTCCGGAGGGTTGTCGCCACCGAGCTGAATCTGGACCGATGGGCGCGCGCCGCGAAGAGGAAGCGTGTTGGCTTCCCAGTGATCGACGGGGGTTTCGCGCTCGTTGATAGGAAGGGTTTCGAATTGATTGACGGTGACGGCGATCCAGTCGGGGAGATGCGTGTCCTTGATGCCGTCGGTGACGAGCTGCGCGGCGAGATTGTAGTCGTAGGCGCTGGAGTGGTATGCGGGGCGCAGCAGGGCGAGATTTCGATAGGTGGAATTGTCGATGACGAGGCTTGGGCTGAAGTCGGCTTCGGGCGAGCCGGGGTAGATGCCGAGGCCGCGCGTGAATTCGCCACTGGAGGTACCAATGGGCTGGCTTGTTTCTGCCTGCGATGGCGCGAGCGCAGGATCGGCAGCGGCAAGAGCGGAAACGGGGGGCAATACGGCGCCGGCTCCGGCAATGATGGTCGTTTTCAGGAAATCTCTTCTCGATGTGGACATTATGTTCCTCAAACGTTTGAGCAGGGTTATCCGGATGACTCCGGCGGCAGGCGTAGCGGTGCGGTGTGAAAAATTTTCCTCCGAACTTATACCCGGTTCCAGCCGGTAATGCAAAACTTCACAAAAGCTGTGGGCCGAAGAAACGAAAAATCAGCGCCTGGTTTCCACGACGGGAAGCGTGAAGGTGAAGACGGAGCCTTGCCCTGGCTGACTGACGACAGAGATGGTTCCGTGGTGTGCTTCGACGATAGCGCGGCAAATGGCAAGGCCCATGCCTGTGCCTGAGACGCGATCACGCTGGTTCTGTCCGCGATAAAACTTGTCGAAGATGAGATTCTGCTCGAACGGCTCGATTCCGACGCCATGATCGGCAACGCTGATGGCGACCATATCGTCATTTCGCTCGGCGCTGACGACGATGGGCTTGCCGGCGGCGGAGTATTTTGCAGCGTTCTCAAGGAGATTGCAGAGCACGCGCTCGATCCATACAGGGTCTGCGAGCACCGGCGGAATGTCCTGGGGCACGTGCATTTCGCAGGGATGTCCGGAGAGTGTGGAAGCGCAGGTCTGGCGGGCATTCTCGATCAGGTCTGCCAAGCGGTGCGGAGCGAAGTCCATGTGAATCTCGTGCGAGTCGAGCTGGACCATCTGTACTGCCTGTGCGATCAGACGGTCGAGGCGATCACTCTCTTCGTCGATGACGGTCAGCATCTCGCGGCGGTCCGCAGGACTCATCTGATCGGTCGAAATGAGGGACGAAGCGGAGGCTTTGATGGCGGTGAGCGGAGTCCGCAGCTCGTGGGTGATGGAGTCGAGTAGCGCGGTACGCAAACGCTCGCTCTCCCGCGAGGCCTCGCTGCGGGCCACATTTTCAAGGGCCTCCGCGCGATCGATGGCGATGGAGGCCAGGCTTCCGAGCGCTTCCATGGTTGAGTCCGAGAGGGAACCTCCCTTCAGCAACAGCAGGCCACGCGGCTTCACGCCTACCCGGATCGGGACCATGCTCCATCCGGTATTTTCGCTGGTTGCAATACGGGGCAACAATGTTGCGGCTTCCAAGTCAATTCTGTCCAGGTCCTGTTCGCCGATGCCCGTGGAGAAATAGGTTTTCTTTCCTTCGCTGATATGGAGAGCGACGGCAGATGCTCCGGTAGCCGTTTCGACGCAGCGGGGAATTGCGTTGAGCAACTCGGCCACATTCTCGGTTTGCAACAGCTCGCGGCTTACCTGGAAGAGGATTTCGACTTCGCGCTTGCCGGCTTTGGCCTGCTCGGCTTCCTTCTGAATCCGGCTGGAAAGGCGGCTGGCTATAATCGAAGTTCCCAGAAACGCGAACAGGGCAACCCAGTTCTGAGTATCGGCGATGGTAAAGGTGCCGATGGGTGGAAGAAAGAAGAAATTGAAGAGGGCAGCGGCCGCGATGGACGTCACCACAGCATAGCGAAGCCCCCATCGAGCGGCGAGCGCCAGAATGAGCAGGAGCAGCGAGAGCGCGACCGTCGTAGGATTGACTTGCAGCCACATGTGATACACAGCCACGATGGCGCAAAGCGCCGCAGCGGCAGTCAGCCATCGGACGGGTGCGACGATTCGGCGGGTGCTCACAACCAGGATTGTACGAAATGCCCACGGGAGCGACTGCTCAGGGGAGCTTACAAATTGCGCATTCTTGTTGTCGACGATGAGGTGCAGATTACCCGCGTGCTGCGGGCTGCTCTGCAGAGCAATGGATATGAGGTCACGACTGCGCGCAACGGCGTCGAGGCGATCGACCTTTTTCTGGAAAGCCCGCCCGATCTGGTGATCACCGATCTTTCCATGCCGGAGATGAACGGCGTGGAGCTGACGCGCGAAATCCGCCAGAGGACTTCTACGCCGATCATCGTCGTATCTGTCCGCAACCAGGAGAACGCAAAAATACAGGCGCTCGATGAAGGTGCGGACGATTACATAACCAAGCCGTTCGGCATGCAGGAACTGCTGGCGCGGGTTCGAGTGCAGCTGCGCAGGACAGCAGACCAACAAGCGCCGTCGCATATCGAGACGGGCGATTTCGAGATCGACACGGAAAAGCGGCTGGTGAAGATCCGCGGCGAGGAAGTGCATCTGACGCCGAAGGAGTTCGACCTGCTGCTGCTGTTTGCGCGCAGCCCGGAGCGGGTGCTCACGCACAGGACTCTGCTGAAGGCAATCTGGGGACCTTCGGGCATCGACCAGCCGGAGAATCTGCGGGTTCTTATTGGTCAGCTTAGACGCAAAATTGAGCGCGATCCTGAGCAGCCTTACATTCAGACCGAACCTTGGGTGGGGTACCGGTTCCGGCCGGGTAAAGAGGGGTGAACGCAGCCTCTTTACAACTTTTTTATGCCTTTTTCGCAGACTTATTACGATGCGAGGCTTTCAACTGAAAGAGTTGGAAACGCAAGAGAAACCGTCAGGACGTTCAGCGCGGGGATACCATGCGTTCCTATCTGATCGGAGCCTTTCATGTGGGACACATTGTTTCTCCTGCTGACCCTTATTTGCTTTGCAATCGGCGTGTTTTACGTGCGTGGTTGTGCCCGCCTTAGAGGGGAGCGCAACCATGATTGAAAATGCAATTCTTCTGATTCTCGCGGCAGGTTTGATGGTTTACCTGCTGATCTGTTTGCTTCGACCGGAGAAATTCTGATGACGTTGAACGGATGGCTGCAGATTGCAGTCTTCTTCGGACTGGTGCTGCTGCTGACAAAGCCGATGGGCAGCTATATGACCCGTGTTTTCGAGCGCAGGCGGACTTGGCTCGATCCGGTGCTGGTTCCGTGCGAGAAGCTGCTCTACAAGCTGACCGGCGTGAACCCGGACCAGGAGATGCGTTGGACGGCGTATGCCACATCGATGCTGGTCTTCAGTGCAGTGACGCTGGTGCTTACCTATGTGATCGAACGAGTGCAGCAGTATCTTCCGTTCAATCCGCAGCACCTGGGCGCGGTTGCTCCCGATCTGGCATGGAATACGGCGATTTCATTTACGACGAACACGAATTGGCAGTCGTATACGCCTGAGACCACGATGAGCTACCTGACGCAGATGCTCGGGCTGGCCACGCACAACTTCTGGTCGGGGGCTGTGGGCATTGCGCTGGCAGTGGCGTTCATTCGTGGCATTGCCCGAAAAGAGGCGCGGACGCTGGGGAATTTCTGGGTTGACCTGACGCGCGCGATGCTGTGGGTTCTACTGCCGATCTGTATTGTGTATTCGCTGGCGCTGGTGTCGCAGGGGGTGGTGCAGAATTTTCACCACTATGACACGGCACAGCTTGTGGAGCCGCAAACGCAGAGTGTAACCGGGGCGGACGGCAAGACAACAACGACGACGGTGACAACGCAGACGATTGCGCAAGGGCCGGTTGCATCGCAGGAAGCAATCAAAATGCTAGGCACGAACGGCGGCGGATTTTTCAACGCCAACAGCGCGCACCCGTTCGAGAATCCGACACCGTTGAGCAACCTGCTGGAGATGTTGTCGATTTTTCTGATTCCGGCGGGGCTTACTGCGACTCTGGGACAGATGACCAAGTCGCCGCGGCACGGATGGGCCGTGTTTGGCGCAATGACTTTGCTGTGGTTTGTTGGCGTGTTGACATGCTACTGGGCAGAGGCTCAACCGAATCCGCTGTATCACGGCGTCAACCAGCAGGTCTCGCGTCTACAGCCGGGCGGCAACATGGAAGGAAAGGAGGTGCGATTCGGCATCGCGAATTCCGCGCTTTTTGCGACGGTGACGACAGACGCGAGCTGCGGCGCCGTCAACGCCATGCATGACTCGTTTATGCCGCTGGGTGGCATGGTTCCCATGGTCAATATCATGCTGGGCGAGATCGTCTTCGGCGGTGTCGGCGCAGGCATGTACGGGATGCTGATTTTCGTCATTGTGTCTGTATTTATCGCCGGATTGATGGTGGGACGCACACCGGAGTATCTGGGCAAGAAGATCCAGGCTTACGATGTGCAGCTTTCGATGCTGTACCTGCTGATCTTTCCGACGGTGATCCTGACTTTTTCGGCGATCTCTGTTCTATCTTCGATGGGGCTTTCGGCGCTTACGAATCATGGACCGCACGGACTCTCGGAAATTCTTTATGCCTACACTTCGTCGGCGGGTAATAACGGCTCGGCCTTTGCGGGGCTGAGCGCGAATACGCACTGGTACAACATCTCGCTGGGCCTGACGATGTTCATGGGCCGCTTTCTGATGATTATTCCGATGCTGGCGGTAGCGGGGAATCTTGCGGGCAAGAAGATCGTTCCGGCTTCCGCAGGGACTTTCCCTGTTACGACGCCGCTGTTTTCTGTCCTGCTCGTCAGCGTCATTTTGATTCTTGGCGCGCTGACGTTCTTCCCGGCGTTGAGCCTGGGCCCGATTCTTGAGCACCTGCTGCTGCAGGCAGGCCACACTTTCTAGGAGATATGCGACTGTGACCTCTTCCAGCAAGCGACTTTCCCTTTTCAGCGGCTCCATTGTGCGCCGCGCAGCTCTCGACTCGCTATTGAAGCTGAATCCGGCGAAGATGGTGCGCAACCCCGTCATGTTTGTCGTAGAAGTGGGCAGCGTGCTCACCACGGTGCTGCTGTTTACCGCGCCGGCGCACATGCATGGCGCGTTTCGTTTCGATCTCCAGATCACGCTCTGGCTGTGGTTCACGGTGATCTTCGCAAACTTCGCGGAAGCCATGGCTGAAGGCCGCGGCAAAGCCCAGGCCGATGCCTTGCGGCGCGCAAAGTCGGAAACGACCGCAAACCGCATTACAGGCAAAGGAATCGAAGAAGTGCCCAGCTCGCAGCTGCGCGCGGGAGACAAGGTGCAGGTCGTGGCCGGCCAGATGATTCCGGGCGATGGCGAAGTGATTGAAGGCGTCGCGTCGGTCGACGAATCGGCGATTACGGGAGAGTCGGCGCCTGTTATCCGCGAGGCGGGCGGCGACCGCTCTGCTGTTACAGGCGGGACGCGTGTGCTGAGCGATGTGATTATTGTTGAGATTACTTCCAATCCCGGCGAGACATTTCTCGACCGCATGATTGCGCTGGTCGAAGGCGCCGAGCGGCAGAAGACTCCCAATGAGATTGCGCTGAACATTCTGCTGGCAGGCCTCACGATTGTGTTTCTGCTTGCGACGGTCACGCTGCAGCCTTTCGCCATGTATTCGGGAGCACCGCAGACAGTCTTCGTTCTTGTGTCGCTGCTGGTGTGCCTGATTCCTACGACGATTGGCGGACTGCTTTCGGCAATCGGCATTGCGGGCATGGACCGGCTGGTGCAACACAATGTGCTGGCGACTTCGGGACGCGCCGTTGAAGCGGCAGGAGACGTGAATACGCTGCTGCTGGACAAGACCGGAACCATTACGCTCGGCAACCGACAGGCAGCGGAGTTTGTTCCCGCTCCCAATATTTCCGAAGAGCGTTTGGCGGATGCGGCTCAACTGTCGTCGCTGCCGGACGAGACGCCGGAGGGCCGCTCGATTGTGGTGCTTGCCAAGGAACGCTATGGACTGCGCGGGCGTGAACTCTCGCATACCAACGCGCATTTCGTTCCGTTCAGCGCGACAACGCGCATGTCCGGCATCGACCTTGACGGGCGCAGCATCCGCAAAGGAGCGGCTGATGCAATTGCGCGCTATCTAAAGGAACACGACGAAAGCATGCCTATCGAAGTGTCTGCTGTAGTGGAACAGGTTGCGCGCAGTGGCGGCACGCCGCTTGTGGTTGCCGAAAACGGCAGCGCGCTGGGGGTGATTCATCTTAAGGACGTGGTCAAGGGAGGCATGAAGGAGCGCTTCCAGGAGCTTCGCAAGATGGGCATCCGGACGGTCATGATTACGGGCGACAATCCGCTGACGGCGGCGGCGATTGCGCGCGAGGCCGGCGTGGATGACTTTCTGGCCGAAGCCAAGCCGAAGGACAAGATGGACCTGATTCGCCGCGAGCAGGCGGAAGGCAAGCTGGTGGCGATGACCGGCGACGGCACGAACGATGCTCCGGCACTGGCCCAGGCGGATGTGGGCGTGGCCATGAATACCGGAACGCAGGCTGCCAAAGAAGCAGGAAACATGGTCGATCTCGACTCGAATCCGACGAAGCTGATCGAGATCGTGGCCATTGGGAAGCAATTGCTGATGACGCGCGGCGCGCTCACCACATTTTCCATTGCGAACGACGTGGCCAAATACTTCGCGATTATCCCGGCGATGTTTGCCGGGGCGTTTCCGGTGCTTGCGGCGCTCAACATCATGCACCTGCACACGCCGCGGTCAGCCATCCTCTCGGCGGTGATCTTCAACGCACTCATCATCATTGCGCTGATCCCGCTGTCGCTGAAAGGCGTGAAATACCGGCCCGTCTCGGCTGCTGACCTTTTGCAGCGGAACCTGCTGATCTACGGAGTGGGCGGCGTGATTATTCCGTTCATTGGCATCAAGCTTATCGACCTTGCCATTACGGCCATAGGGCTTGCATAGGGAGACTCATGAAACAGCATCTGCGCACGTCCGTTCTTTACACCCTTGTCACCGGGCTGCTGCTTGGTCTGGGATATCCGCTGGTGATTGCGGGAATAGCGCACGTATTATTTCCGCGGCAGGCGGCAGGCAGCCTGATCGAGCATGACGGGAAGATTATCGGATCGAGCCTCATCGGCCAGCCGTTTACCGGGCCGACGTATTTTCACAGCCGTCCTTCAGACGCAGGGAATGGTTACGACGCGAGTTCGTCCTCTGGATCGAATCTTGGGCCGACCAGTAGCGCGCTGATCAGCCGTGTTGAGCAGAGCGTGACTGCTGAGAAGCAGCTCGCGGGCGATGTTCCGGTTGATCTGGTGACGGCTTCCGGCTCCGGACTTGATCCCGACATCACTCCGGCAGCTGCGTA
>JASHRS010000083.1 GCA_030037215.1 Silvibacterium sp.
CGTTGAAGTCGCTGACTAAAGAAGATATTGTTCCGCGCTCGGCAGACAAGCTGGTGCATTTCGCGGCTCCGCTGTTGCTGGTGGCGACTGCATTTCTGGAATATGCAGTAGTGCCTGTGGGCAAAAACATGGTTGTGGCGGATATGGACGCCGGCGTGCTGTTTTTCTTCGCTGTGAGCGCGGCGATGGAGCTGTCCATTTTCATGGCCGGATGGTCGAGCCGGAACAAATATTCGCTGCTGGGCGCGATGCGGGCCGTGGCGCAGATGATCAGCTACGAGGCCCCGTTGATTTTGGCGTCGGTCGCAGTGGCGATGACAGCAGGCTCGCTTTCAACGGTGACGATTGTGGAGCGTCAAGCGGGTTACAGCGGTGTCTGGCCGCACTGGTATGTGCTGACGCCATGGGGGCTGGCAGGATTTGTTCTATTCATGATTGCGGCGACTGCAGAATCGAACCGGTCACCGTTCGATCTGCCGGAGGGCGAGTCGGAGATCATCGCGGGATACTTCACGGAATATTCTGGTTTCAAGTTCGCGCTGTTCTTTCTGGGGGAATACCTGGGAATGTTCGCGATCAGCGGCATGGCCATTACGCTGTTCCTGGGCGGATGGGCGGCTCCGTTTTCGTTTCTGACGTGGGTGCCGTCGTGGTTCTGGTTTTTCGCCAAACTGCTGACGCTGATTGCGGTATTTATCTGGGTGCGCGGAACGCTTCCGCGACTGCGAATGGACCAACTGATGAGCTTTGCGTGGAAGTTCATGCTGCCGATGACACTGGTGGTGATTTTTTCAGCAGGGCTGTGGCGCTTTCTGCCCGGAGGCGTGGTGCGCTGGGTCGTATGCGCCGTGCCAATTGCAGGTCTTTATGTGTTGCTAGGCCGCGCGCTGTATGAGAGTCGGAAGATTCAGAAAAGGACCTACAAATTTGCCGAGTGAGGGGTGGTTGCAGCCTGGTTCCTGAGACACAGATATGCCGGTGACATTTCTTATCCTTACGGTGCTGACAGTAGCTGGAGCGACAGCGGCGATGACGCTGCACAGGCTCGTGCATTGCGTTCTGGCGCTGGCGATCTGCTTTGTCGGGCTGGCGGGATTGTATCTGTATCTCGGTGCACAGTTCGCAGGGCTGGTGCAGATGTTGGTGTATGTGGGCGCTGTCGTGATTCTGATTGTATTCGCAATTCTGCTGACGCGAAGCCATGAAGCGCCGCCGCAGAAGAAGTGGACCTGGCTAGCGGGCGTGTGTGTTTCAGCGGCAGTGTTTGCCGTTCTGGCATGGGCGGTGATGGCCGGAGGAGCGATTGAAGGCACGGCAGTCGGACAGCCGCAGGCGACGATGCTGCAGATCGGCAGCGCGCTTATGGGCCGCTTTGTATTGCCGCTGGAGGTAGTCGGGCTGCTGCTGACGGCGGCGCTGATCGGGGCGGTTGTGATTGCCATGGAGGAGAAGCAGAGCGCGCGATGAATCCGCTGGCAGGCTGTCTCCTTGTTTCTGCTCTCCTGTTTTCGATTGGCCTTGGCGGCGCGCTGACGCGGCGCAGCGCCATTCTGGCGTTGATCGGCATTGAGCTTATGCTGAATGCCGCGAACCTGAACTTTATAGCGTTCTGGCGCTACGGGCCGTATCCCGAAGCCATGACGGGAATTTTATTTGTCATTTTCTCGATTGCGATTGCAGCGGCGGAGGCAGCAGTGGGACTTGCGTTGATTCTCGCCGTATACCGGCATTTCAAAACGACTGATTTAAGCAGACTGGACTCGATGAAGGGATAAGGCAAGGCAAAGCATGGTCTGGATCGTTCGCAATCTCTGGCTGATTCCCGCACTGCCTACAGTTGCGTCGGCGTTCATTGCGCTGGCTCCGAAGCAACGGCGCAGGTTTGCGGCCACGCTGGCGATTGGATCGATGTGCGTGTCGCTGCTGCTGGCGCTATGCGCACTCGCGCATGCACTGGCACAGAAGACAGCGGAGTATGTGAATTTCCCGTGGCTGCAATTTGGCCGCGAATGGATCAGGTTCGGATGGCTGCTCGATCCGCTGACGGCTGTGATGCTGGTGATGGTCACGCTGGTCGGTTTGCTGATCTTCATCTACAGCGTGGGCTACATGGCTCACGACGAGAACTTCACGCGATTCTTCTGCTTCCTTGCACTGTTTGCCGGGGCGATGCTGGGTGTGGTGATTGCGAACAGCCTTTTGCTGCTGTTCATGTTCTGGGAGGTTGTCGGGCTGACATCGTATCTGCTGATCGGCTTTTGGTATCAGAAGCCGGAAGCCGCAGCGGCGGCAAAGAAGGCGTTCATTGTGACGCGCATCGGCGACCTGGGACTGTTCCTGGGAATGCTGTGGCTCTACAGCGTGAGCGGGACGCTGCTGTTTTACGACAACGGCGCGGGATGTCTGGAGCATTCCGCCACAACCGCGATGGCGGCGCATGCTGCGGCCTGGGGACTGACGGCATCGAGCTGCATCGGGCTGCTGATCTTCTGCGGTGCGGCGGGTAAATCGGGGCAGGTCCCGCTGCATGTGTGGCTGCCGGATGCGATGGAGGGTCCGACACCGGTAAGCGCGCTGATTCATGCCGCGACGATGGTGGCGGCGGGCGTTTTTTTGGTGGCGAGGGTCTATCCGCTGATGGCGGCGACGGCTGGCGGCGGGCCGTCGCCAGCACTTGAAGTGGTTGCATGGGTCGGAGCGATTACGGCGCTGTTCGCGGCATTCATTGCTGTCGCGCAGAACGATATCAAGCGGATTCTGGCCTACTCCACGGTTTCGCAGCTTGGCTACATGATGCTGGGACTGGGCGTGGGCGGCGTTGCAGTAGGCATGTTCCACCTAATTACGCATGCGTTCTTCAAGGCGCTGCTATTCCTAGGCGCGGGATCGGTGATCCATGGCTGCAATGGCGAGCAGGATATTCGCAAAATAGGCGGGCTGCGCAAGCTGATGCCGATTACGTTTGCGACTTACGCAGTTGGCATGCTGGCGCTGTGCGGCGTTCCGCTGTTCGCAGGATTCTGGAGCAAGGACGAGATTTTGCACGCGGCGCATGGGTGGAGTGTATCGAGCGCTCCTTTCTATATGGGCGCTGCGGGCGCGCTGCTGACGGCTTTCTATATGACGCGGCAGGTCTGCTATGTGTTCTTCGGCCAGCGGCGCGAAGCGGAACAGCATGTGCATGAAAGTCCGGCAGTAATGACCTGGCCGCTGGCGATTCTGGCTGTTTTCGCGGCCTTGCTGGGATTTCTCGGGACGCCTGCGTGGCCGTGGTTTCAGGGATTTCTTGAGGGACGGAGCGCGGCTCTCAGTTTTGGAGCCTTTGCCGAAAACGGGATTCTAACGCTGATGGTTATCTCATCGCTGATCGTATTCGCCGGACTGGCACTGGGCTGGTGGCTCTATGGGCGCAAGCCGATTGTCAGCGCAGATGCGCCGGATGCTCTGGAACGGCTGCAGCCCGGCGTCTTCCACGCACTGTCAATGCGCTTGTATGTGGATGAGCTTTACAAGCTGACGCTGGTTCGCATGACCTGGCTGGTCGCGCTGCTGTTTGATTGGATTGACCGATGGGTGTGGAACGGAGTGGTTCAACTGGTTGCGTGGACTGTGAAGGGCATCTCGCACACGGATTCGTTGATCGATACCTGGGTGATCAACGGCGGATTTGACGAAGGCTGTAGAGGAATTGTCGACGGCGGGAAATTGATGTCGCACTTAGAGAGCGGTCGCGTGCAGAATTACCTGCGCATCCTAGGCATTGCGCTGGCAGTGTTTACTCTATTCCTTTTCTGGGGCCGTAAGGGATGAACGGACTGCCCTGGCTTACACTGCTGACACTGACGCCCCTGGCTGGCGCGATTCTGATTCTTCTGGTGACGGGCCGGAACAGAATTGCCGCGCGCGCAATCGCAGCGGTTGCGAGCGTGGTTGCGCTTGGGCTCACGCTCGCGCTGTGGCATGGCTTCAATGCCGCATCGGGCGCGTTGCAATTCCAGGAGCGGCATGCGTGGATTCCGGCGCTGGGCGTGGACTATCGCTTGGGAATAGACGGGCTGGGACTGCTGATGTTGCTGCTGTCGGCGATTGTGGTAGCGATGTCGATTGTTTCTTCCTGGAGCCGTAAGGAACATGGGCCGCTTTACTTCGCACTGGTGCTGCTGGTTGAGACAGGATTGTTCGGCACGTTCACGGCGCTGAATTTTATCCATTGGTTTTTGTACTGGGAGCTAGGACTGATTCCGGCGTTTTTCCTGATTCGCCTGTGGGGAGGGCCAAAGCGAGCGAGGGCTTCGACCCAGTTCTTTATCTACACAATGGTTGGCAGCGTTGCGCTGCTGCTGGCTTTTCTTGCGATCTATCTGGCGACGGGTACTTTCGACTTTATCGAGCTTGCGCAAACGGCGCGGAGCGGGCAACTCGCTGCAGAACTGGCCCAGAAGCTGCAGTGGGGACACTGGACGGCAGCACATATCGCGGATTGCATTTTCTGGGCCGCGTTTCTCGGCTTCGCCGTGAAGATTCCGATTATGCCGTTTCATACCTGGCTGCCATCGGCTTATGCCGAGGCTCCGTCGGGAACGACGATGCTGCTGACGGGCGCAATGTCGAAGATGGGGCTTTATGGATTGCTGCGGATCCTGGTTCCGATCTTTCCTGAGCAGATGCAGCAGGCGCTGACGCTGCTGCTGTGGCTGGCAGTGGCTAGCGTGGTCGTATCGGCATTTGTAGCGTGGGCGCAGACGGATTTGAAGCGCATCTTTGCATATTCGTCAGTGAATCACCTGGGATATTGCGTGCTTGGCGTGCTGGTTGCGCTCAAGTGGACAGGCGGCACTCTGAGCGCGGATCGGGCGGCAGCGCTTGACGGCGTGTTTCTGCAGATGTTCAACCATGCGCTGATCGCGGCGGCGCTGTTCTGGTTTGTCGCGATGCTTGAAAAGCGCAGCGGCGGGCTGCGAGGACTGACTGACTTTGGCGGATTGCGCAAGGTCGCGCCTGTATTTTGCGGGCTGATGGGCATTGCGGTTTTCTCGTCGCTCGGTTTGCCGGGATTGAATGGCTTTCCGGGGGAGTTCCTGATCTTCAAGGGAGCCTTTCCGTTGGCGACATGGGCCACAGCGCTGTCTGTGATAGGGCT
>JASHRS010000084.1 GCA_030037215.1 Silvibacterium sp.
CGCGAAGAGTGCGGCGTCGTCGCCGTCCACGGACATCCCGACGCAGCCCGCCAGGTCTACCTCGGTCTCTACGCGCTTCAGCATCGCGGACAGGAATCGGCGGGGATTGCGACAGCAGACGGCAAGAATCTTTCGAATATCAAGGGCATGGGGCTAGTCTCCGATATCTTTACCGACGACGTGCTAGACAAGCTCAAAGGCGACATGGCCATCGGCCATACGCGCTATTCGACGACGGGTGACTCCGCGCTGCTGAACGCACAGCCTATTCGCGTGGAGTCGACCAAGGGACTGATTGCGATTGCTCATAATGGAAATCTTGTGAACCTGGGCAACGTGAGGGCGCGGCTTGAGCGTGATGGGGCGTTTTTCCAGACAACCAGCGATTCCGAGATCATCGTCCAGCTCATCGCCCACTCGCGAGCAAATACGCTCGTAGATGCAATAGCCGATTCACTGAGCCAGGTCGATGGCGCGTTCTCCATCGTGATGATGACCCGCGATCGCGTCTTCGCGGCGCGCGATCCGCGAGGCTTTCGGCCGCTGTCGATGGGTCGGATTGAGAATCCCGATGGCCCCGACACCGTCGTCTTTGCATCCGAAACCTGCGCCTTCGATCTACTACGCGCAAAGTTCGAGCGCGACGTGGAGCCGGGCGAATTGGTCATGGTCACAAGCGATGGCGTGACCAGCCGCAGGTTTTCATCGGGCGTCGAGCAGTCAAGCTGCATCTTCGAGCAGGTCTACTTCGCCCGCCCCGACAGCAAAATCTTCAACCGATGGGTGCAGGAAAGTCGCGAAGAAATGGGTCGTCAACTCGCCCGCGAATCGCACGTCGATGCCGACCTCGTTGTTCCGGTCCCCGACTCCGGCGTCACCGCGGCCATCGGCTATGGAGCGGAAAGCGGCGTGCCGTTCCGGTTTGGGCTGATCCGTAACCACTACGTTGGCCGCACATTTATTGAGCCCGAGCAGCGAGTACGCGATTTCGGCGTAAAGCTGAAGCTGAATCCGGTGCGGAATCTGCTCGAAGGCAAGCGAATTATTTTGATTGACGACTCAATCATTCGCGGGACGACGAGCCGAAAGATCGTTCGCATGGTGCGGGCGGCGGGCGCAAAGGAAGTGCATCTGCGGATCAGCTGCCCGCCAACAATTTCGCCCTGCTACTACGGCGTGGACACGCCGCGTAAACAGGAGCTGATTGCAGCGAATAATTCCATTGAAGAGATCCGGCAGTTTATCGAAGCCGATTCGCTTGCCTATCTATCGATGGACGGCATGCTGAAGGCATGTGACGGCGGCGAGGGCAACAGGTTTTGCGTGGCCTGCTATACAGGGAACTATCCGACGCAATGGGTGGATGTGGAAGAGATATTGCCGGCTGCAGCGACTCATTGAGCGTTCCCCAGCTTGTTCCAACACTGGCGCCGCAGGGCGCGTATACTTGGACAGCAAGTCCTTACATATTGGTGTGGCCGTGCCGCATCTCTTCATTAAAGCTGGGCTTGGTTACGGCGAGTGCTTTCTCCAGCTTTGCATGATACTGTTCGGCGCGGTCGAGCAAGGCAGGTGTCGCTGAGGCTCCATCTCCGTCGAGTTTGAGCAGGCCCTGGCGCGACAAGTCGCTGGCGGTTTGCAGCAGGTCTTCGGCGGTGGTGTTGAGGTATTGGGCGTCGCGCGGATCGGCGATCCAAACTGGCTGATTGTCACCGAGGACGCCGGAGAGCCAATAAACCTTGAGCGTGAGGTAATCCTGACGGGTCTGGGGTGTGGTGTCGGTGAAAAGGAACTTATTCTGCCACCGCGAGTAGTAACGGGTGGTGACGGGAACGGGCTGGCGGTTACCGCTCTTGAGTAGCTCCAACTGTCCCTGGTCGAGAGTTTTGCGGATAGCATTGTAGATGAAGGTCTCGGCATAGGGTTGCTCCGGCGCAGAGACGATTTCGGCGAAGGTGACAGTCATGCTGGCTGAGATGAGAGCATGAAGGGGCGAGTCCTGTCCGTCTTCAAGGTGCACGGTTCCGTGGACGATATAAGTGTCAGCGCCCGAAGTGGAACGGTGAAAGGGCCACTGGAAGCCACTGAAGCGAATGGGTAGGCCAGCGAGGGTTACATAAGTGTCAGGACGAGGATTTTTAAGCCGCCGGGCCTTTTCGAGGAGATATGAGGTCATCTCCGGGAGCAGTTCCGGTTTGTGGAAGTCGAAGGCCTCGCTAAGCTCCAGTGTAAGGGTTTGTTCAGGGGCGGCATCTTTTGCCAGTCCGAGGCGAAACTTCGACGTGGGATTACCGTTGAAGTCCTTACCGGACTCTGCGGCAAGGATGACAAGATCGGCCGCGCGGGCGGCAGTTTCAAGCTTTTGCGCAAGAGCGCTTTCCAGTTGCGTTGACATGTCGGCTTTTCCGATAAGTTCCTCGTCTATTTTAATAGCTTTAATAGTATGTTAAAGAGTGTCCGCTGGCGCAGGCCATCTGTCGGGCGACAAAAGAGTTTTAGAAGGCTACAGATTTGTAGGCGGAAGATACTTCCGCACAGGCAGGCGATATGCAGAAGTGGAAACGTTGCGCGTGGTATGGATTTGGGTTTTTCCAGATCGTTGTTTTTCTGGCTGCGGCTGTAAAGCCTGCAAATGCGTATGTTGATCCGGGCTCGGGACTGCTCTTTTTGCAGGTCGGCGGCTCCATGCTGGCCGGCGCGATGTTTGTGCTTCGCGCCAAGATTCGGAAGCTGTTTGGACTGGGCAACCCGGCGGAGACCAAAGAACAACCGAAGTCTGACTCTGCGGACGACGCCAGCGCTGGAACAGAGGCATGACGGCAGGGGCAACTGCCGCGATTGCAACCTTCCGTGACCCGGCAGGCTCACTAAAAATCGAAGATGATGTCGTCAAACGAAGGGTAAAGCCGGAGCGAGCGAAGGCCGCTCTCGGCTTTCTGCGTTCGCCGCTGGCACAGGAGTGGGTGCGGCAGGGGCGACTGATCCCGACAATAGAATCGCACGATGTGGGCGAGACCGGGTCCGGGGAGATCCTGCTGGAGCACCCGCGGGTTTTTTTCCCGTCATATCCGTGGGAGTGGACGCCCGGAGCGTGGGTGGCTGCCGCGGAGCTTACGCTTGATTTATGCGAGGCTCTGCTGGGCGAAGGGCTGATTCTAAAGGACGCGACTCCGCTGAACGTACTTTTCGAGGGCACGCGGCCGGTATTTGTGGATGTTCTGTCGATTGAGGCGCGCGATCCGGAGAGCCCGCTGTGGCTGGCTTACGCGCAGTTTGTACGGACATTTCTGCTGCCGTTGGCGGCGTACCGGTATCTGGGCTGGCCGCTGGCCGCGAGTCTGCAGAAGCGCGATGGGTACGAGCCAGCGGATTTGTATCTATATCTGGGACGAGCGCAGCGGTGGCGGGAGCCGTTTCGTTCGCTGGTTACGCTGCCCTTCTTGTTTGAAAAACGCAGTAAATCAAGTACCCCGGCGACAAAGCTGCGGCAGCGGCCGGAGGTTGCCACGGCAGTGTTGCGACGCAACCTGCGCCGGCTGCGGACGCTGCTGGGGAAGCTGAAACCTGCAGGGCGTGATTCGCGATGGAGCGCGTATCCGGAAAGTGCGGACCACTACACGGACGAGGACCATCAGCAGAAGCAGGCATTTATACGCAGAGCCTTGATGCAGGCACAGCCGCGGCAGGTGCTTGATCTGGGCGCCAATACCGGAGTGTATTCGCGAATTGCGGCAGAGGCCGGCGCAAGCGTCGTGGCATGGGATACCGACCCGGGAGCCAGTGAGCGGAACTGGAGCGAAGCAGCGGAAAAGCAGCTTGCTGTTCAGCCGCTGATTGCGGACCCGGCGAGACCTACTCCAGCGACGGGCTGGCGTAACCGGGAGTGGCTGGGATTGCTTGATCGCGCGCAGGGGCGGTTCGATTGCGTGATGATGCTGGGGGTGATCCATCACCTGCTGGTGACAGACCAGATCCCGCTACCTGAGATTGCGGCGCTTCTACGCGATCTGACGACACGCTGGGCAATTGTGGAGTGGGTTCCGGCTAGCGATCCACGCTTTGCGGAACTGGTTCGAGGGCGCGACGACCTGTACGGGCATTTGAATGAGGCGGCATTTGTTGCTGGGACGGAGAGATATTTTTCGATCACTGCACGGCAGCAACTGAAGAATGGCCGCGTCCTTTTTCTGCTTGAGGCTCGATGAAGGCGCGCAGACTTCTTGAGGGCGCAGGAGCAGGAATTCTTCTAACGCTGGGCCTAACGTGGAACAACCTATCCTCATGGCGCCTTGATCTTTATGGGCGTCAAATGCCCATCAACACCGTAGTGCGTGCCATAGCAATTGACCTGGTGTTGATCTCGCTTGCATGCGCCGGACTGCTGTGGCTGCTGGAGCGCGTAGACGGGAAAGACCGGACACTGCTATGGGCGCTATTTGCGTCTGCACTTGTGGCAAGAGCGCTGGGCGGGCTGGCGGCAGTTGAAGTTTTTGACCACGAGGGAGTGACACCGCTGCGAACATTTGTGGTGGTTTTAGTCCTGTGGCTGCTGCTTTGGATATTTCGGCGGCATTGGTATACGCGCGCTATACGCGGATTCCGTTTTTTTCTTCTGATTCTTGGTTTTTGCATCTTCTGGATGCTCCCGCAGCTTGTATGGCTGGGTTTTGCGCAGCAACCGCATGACCAGATGGCTTTTTCAAAGCCGGTGGCTGCACAGGCAGTCCCTCACCGGCGGGTGGTATGGCTGCTGTTTGATGAGATGTCGTATGACCAGCTGTTCGATCATCGCTGGCCCCGTCTCGAGATGCCGAATTTTGATCAACTGCGGGCAGAAAGCGTGAATTTTTCCGAAGTGCAGCCAGATGGCTTCTATACAGCAATCGTGGTGCCTTCGATCATGCTGGGACAACCTGTTAGCAACGTTCGCAGCTCTACAGCGGGTTATCTTTACTTGCGGAGCTCAGCGCAGGATCCATGGCGACGCTTCGACCCCAATGCGACTCTGTTTGCTGATGCCAAAAACCTGGGATGGACGACAGGACGAGTGTCATGGTCGTTGCCCGAATGCCGCCTGATGCCGGAGCAGCTGGATAGGTGCTGGATGCAGCTCTTTCCTTATGGCGACCACTTTTCACAGCAAAATTCGACCTTGGGAAATGTAGTCGCTCCGGTTCGCGCAGTAGTGGCCAGACTCAAGGGCGATCCGACTAGAGATACGCAGAGTGCGGCTGAAGCAATAAGCTCGCTTCTTAATGCGGCGCAATCCCTAGCTGCCGACGAGAATATTGACTTTGTGCTGATTCATCTCCCGGTTCCGCATCCGCGGGGAACATATCACCGGGCAACCGGCGAGATCAGCTACGGCGGCAGCTACATCGATAATCTCGCTCTTTCAGACAAGATTCTTGGCGAACTTGAATCCACGCTGGCAAAGACTTCCTCAGCGTCGATGACTACGCTAATAATTTCTTCCGACCACAGCTGGCGCGTGCCGATCTGGCGCAACAAAAGCGGTTGGACACGCGAAGATGAAGCGGCATCGCAAGGGAAATTTGAGCCGCGTCCGGTGTTGATGGTGCACTTTCCAGGAGAAACAGCAACTGAGACGATCACGCAGCCATTTCCTATCCTGAAGGAACACGACCTGATTGAAAACCTGCTGCATAATCCGATGAATGCCGAGGAGCTGGAAGATTGGGTTAGCAAGCAGCCGGCACAGCATTAATGACCGGTGCGGTCAGACCTCCCTGTTTCAAGATTTATTTTTGCTCTGGTCAGGCGGGGTGAGTATACTCCGTGAACGGTATCTCCTGTGCGAGGACATCTTGCAAGGAGGGTCAGGGCTTTATGGATCTTTTTCTTATTCGTGTCGCCTTTCTATTGCTCGTTTCGTTTGTCTGGTATTCCTTCCGGCCATTCGGGTTGCCACCGTGGATTTCTGCCTGTATAGGGGCCGGGTTAGGCGGCTTAGTCCTTATCTTTGAGCTGCGGGTGCGCGCTCTGAGCCTGAAGAGGCTCATCGGCGCGGTGTCGGGTAGCATTCTCGGCATTTTTGGCGCATTTCTTTTTTCCCTGGTGCTGCGGAACAGCCTGCGACCCGGGAGAATGCAAAGCGTGCTCGAGCTGTTCGTGCTTCTGCTGATGTCCTACATCGGCCTGGTGGTAGGCGCGAGCAAGGGCGACCTGCTCAACCTCAATGCGCTGGGGGATCTTTTTCATCAGGAGCGCGGCGGCGCGCGGCGCGAGGGGAAGATTGTCGATACCAGCTCAATTATCGATGGGCGGATCGCCGATATGGCGGAGACGGGCTTTCTCGAAGGACCGCTGCTGATTCCGGAGTTTGTGCTGCGCGAGTTGCAGATGGTGGCCGACTCGCAGGACGGCTCGAAACGGCAGCGTGGACGGCGCGGGCTGGATGTGCTGCAGAGGATGCAGTCCAACACACGACTCGATGTGCAGATTGTTCCGACAGATTATGGGCATATCCGCGAAGTGGATCTGAAGCTGATCGAGATGGCGAAGGAGATTGGCGGCAAGATTCTTACAACGGACTTTAACCTGAACAAGGTTGCGCAGCTGCATTCGGTCGAAGTGCTAAACATCAATGACCTGGCCAACGCACTGAAGCCGGTGGTGCTTCCGGGCGAGAAAATGAACATTGCCATTCTGAAGGAAGGCAAAGAGTATAACCAGGGCGTGGGATACCTGGACGACGGCACAATGGTAGTCGTGGATCATGCGCGGCGCATGATCGGACGGTCGGTTGAGATATCGGTGACATCGGTCTTGCAGACCGCGTCAGGCAAGATGATTTTTGGCAGGCTCGATGAGCCGCAATCGCGCATAGAGGTGACGACCCAAATGTCGAACTAGGGCGCAAAAACGGGAATAATGACGAGGTATTACTCAAGTCTTACAGACCGCACCCATTTGATTTGATTAGCGTTGAGGGTGGAGAGTCTGATTTAGAAAATGCTGACGACTGCTGCTTCTTCTTCCGCCCCGGAAATGCTTGCAACTGAAACCCTCCAGGCCGATTCGCGCACGCTGATGCAGAGCCGGTCGAAGCACTTCAACTGGGTTCTGGGTATCTGGCTGACCGTCTTCCACATCGGAGCGATTGCCGCGCTTTTCTTGTTTACATGGTCCGCGCTCGCTGTCGCTGCAGTTCTGTGGGTGCTGGGGCAGAACGTCGGCATCGCCATGTGTTATCACAGGCTCCTGACGCACAGAGGCTACACAACTCCGAAGTGGGTGGAGTACGCGATGGCGGCCTGTTCGACCCTGGCGTTGCAGGGAGGGCCAATTTACTGGGTCGCCGTGCACCGGCTGCACCATCAGCTTACGGACCGCGAAGGCGATCCGCACTCGCCCCGCGACGGCAAGTGGTGGTCGCACATGGGCTGGCTGCTGCACGGCTCGCTGCGCAACCGCAATACGCTGCTGACGCGTTATGCTCCGGACCTGGCGCACGACCGTTTCTACAAATGGCTTAGCTATTTTCACTGGATTCCCGCGGCGATCGTAGGCACAGCCCTCTTCCTGATCGGCGGATGGCCGTGGCTGCTGTGGGGAATCTTCCTGCGGGTCACATTGGGATTGCATGTGACCTGGCTGGTGAATTCGGCAACACATATCTGGGGCTCGCGGCGGTTTGAGACACGGGACGACTCGCGCAACAACTGGTGGGTAGCGCTGCTGACAGGCGGCGAGGGATGGCACAACAACCATCATGCGCATCCAGTGTCGAGCAGTCACGGAATGGCGTGGTATGAACTGGACATCAACTACTGGGGCATCCGGCTGATGGGCCTTCTCGGCCTTGCCAGACGCATCAAAGTACTGGGACCCGATGCCGGACCGGCGCGGATTCTGCACGGATAAACCTTGCACCACTATTCTTTTCTCTAACCTGATTTCCCCTGAGGAGAGATTTCATGCGCCGAACTGCGCTCGCGCTCGTTTTATTGCTTGCACTTGTCCCACTCGCTGCGGTTGCGCAGCAAAACAGCGAAACAGTCACGATCGATGCGAACGCTGCTACGACTCCACTGCCCCACTTCTGGGAGCAGATGTTCGGATCGGGGAGGGCCAATCTTTCGCTGCGCGCGCAGTACCGCGACGATCTGCGCACGGTAAAGCAAGCAACGGGATTCAAATATGTCCGTTTCCACGCAATTCTGGATGATGAAAACGGCGTGTATGACGAGGACCAGCAGGGTAATCCGGTCTATAACTTCTCCTATGTAGATCAGATTTACGACGGGCTGCTTAAAAACGGAGTCCGGCCTTTTGTCGAGATCAGCTTTATGCCGAAGAAACTTGCGGCGCGGCTGGATTATCACGCCTTCTGGTACAAGCAGATCGTGTCGCCGCCAAAGGATTACACGAAATGGGACGCGCTGATCACTGCGTTTGCGCGGCATCTGGTGGAGCGCTACGGAATCGATGAGGTTTCACAGTGGTACTTCGAAGTGTGGAATGAGCCGAACATCGACTTCTGGACTGGACAGCCGAAACAGCAAACCTACTTCGAGCTTTACGACCATACGGCGCGCGCGCTCAAAGCGGTAAGCCCGCGAATCCGCGTGGGAGGGCCAGCGACAGCGCAGGCAGCATGGGTGGGGGACCTGATTGCGCATACAACTGCGAACCATGTGCCGCTGGATTTTGTGTCGACGCACGCTTATGGCAATGACAGCTCGCAGAATATCTTTGGCGACAACCGACTCATTGCCCCGCACCAGATGGTGTGCGCAGCAGTCGAGAAAGTTCACCAGCAGATCAAGGCTTCAGCCCGGCCGAATATTCCACTGATCTGGAGCGAGTTCAACGCGACCTATGCAAATGAGTCGCCGATTACGGACTCGATTTATATGGGGCCGTGGCTGGCCAATACCATCCGCGAGTGTGACGGCAAGGTGGACATCATGTCGTATTGGACCTTCTCGGATGTTTTCGAGGAGCAGGGCATCGTCAAGACTCCGTTTTATGGGGGCTATGGATTGATTGCTGAGGATGGTATCCCCAAGCCGGCGTTTAATGTCTTTGCTATGCTGCACCATCTTGGTGACGAGCGCATCACCGAGTCACAGGACGATGTTCTGGTGACGAAGCGGAGCAGCGACGGATCACTAGTAATTGCCGCATGGAATCTCATCGAGCCTAGCGCAACCGGGCCTGATAAGACGATCACGCTGGAGTTGAAGGGTGTGGCTCCGGACGCGCGCGTTACAATCGAGCGTTCGGATGCCGAGCATGGAGACACACTGGCAGCTTGGAAGCGGATGGGCAGCCCGCGCTATCCGACAGAATCGCAGATCGCTGAGCTTAAGAAGTCTTCAGATCCGGGACCACCCGAAGTTCGGAGGCTTGATGGTGGCCAACTCACGCTCACCATACCGCCGAAGGGATTGGCCGTGGTGGAGATACGGTAAGCCTACTTGTTTGGATAGAGCAGGATTTTGCTGGCTTCGCCGCTGCGGAGCAACTCCATTCCGTCGGCAAATTTCTCCATGGGAAGACGATGAGTGATCACCGGGCTGAGGTCCAGCTTGCCTGCCTTGAGCAGGGCCTCCATCTGATACCAGGTTTCATACATTTTGCGGCCGTTAATGCCCTGCACAGTCGCGCCCTTGAAGATGATGTCGCGCGCAAAGTCGATTTCAACCGGGGATGAGGGCAGGCCCAGCAACGAAACACGGCCTCCGGTGCGAAGGATTTCGAAACCGAGCCGCATGGCGTCGGGATGACCGGACATTTCGAGAACAACATCGACGCCGACGCCGTTTGTTTGTTCGCGAATGATGGCGGATACGTCATCGGTGGCCGGGTTGAGGACGAAGTCAGCATGCATCTCGTGGCAAAGGCGACGGCGGTGCTCGTTGATCTCAAGGGCGTAGACGGCGGCGGCTCCACAGGCGCGGGCGACGGCGATGGCAAAGAGGCCGATGGGTCCGCAGCCGATGATGGCTACTGTTTTGGCGGCGATTTCGCCGGCGAGAACAGTGTGAACGGCGTTGCCGAGCGGATCGAGGATGGGGCCGTATTCGCGCGGAAGCGAGGGGTCGAGCTTCCAGATGTTGGTTTCCGGAATGACAACGTATTCTGCGAAGGCCCCGTTGGCGTCGACGCCGATGATTTTGACGTACTGACAGATGTGCGCCTGTCCAGTGCGGCACTGGAGGCACTTGCCGCAGGCGACGTGCATCTCAGCGGAGACAAAATCGCCCTCGCGGACTGTGGTGACATGCCTGCCTGTGGCAGCAACCACTCCGCAGAATTCATGGCCGGGAATGAGCGGTGGATGGATGCGGCCCTGCGCCCAAGGGTCCCAGTTGTAGATATGCAGGTCTGTACCGCAAACGGAGGCGGCTTCGACTTTCACCAGCACGTCGCCGGGGCCGAAGGCTGGTTGCGGGACCTCCTGAATCTCCACTCCGGGCGCGGATTTTGCCTTGACGACGGCCTGCATGGTGCTGCTCATCCAATCTCTCCTTCTGAAGCGCAAACGTTTCAGTGTAACAAAAGGGGCTACGAGTATTGAGCGACCGGACAGGGCCGGGTCCGGAGAAACAACAAAAAGCCCGCGCCGGTATTCCGCACGCGGGCCTTTGATTCGTCTTGTTCACCCCCGTCAAGTAGTCGGAGTTGGGAACTGACTGTTGGGAATCAGGCGTCCTCGGCTGAGATCAGCTGCGATGTAGGAGAATATGTCTGAAACGGTGCCCGACCCAATTGCACCGGTACAGGTGCCGCCAGCTCCGCTCTGGTTGTTGTCGACGTAGAAATAGTTTGGACTGGAGGCAATGCCAGCCATGGTTGCGCATGGGCTGGTATATGAGCTGCTTTGCGTATCTGTACTACAGCCAGTTGACTCCGATCCATAGGCGACGGAATAGACTCTGCTGACGATAGGCGCAGTCCCGTTTGTAGGCACATTTGTAGCCGCATAATTGGCAGCTTGGACCGCCTGTTGGCACTCGTTCCACACAGAAGGATACGCACCGACGGTGAGGCCAAGTGAGCTGCAGGTCGTAGTCGTTTTGCTTGTGCAGGTCGCGGCCGATCCCATCTTATTGACGGCGGAGTTGGTACAAGTTGTGGTAGCACTACTACCACTGCCACTCGTTTTACAGAGCCAGGTAATGTTTCCTGAGGTGCAGGACGTTCCCCTGCTCGATCCGCTGCACGATGTAGGCGCGCAATTGGTAGAACCTTCGGTGCAGGATGCTGTCCAACTTCCTGTGCCGGTGCTGGACGCGTCGCCGTCACTAATGAGAATGATCACATTCGGGACATCATTGACTTTTTGTTCAGCTGCGAGTGCAGCGGTAGCAGCATAAATCGCGCCGGCGTAGAAGGTGCCATCGCCGCCCGGGGCCGCGACACCATTGCAACCGCTTTTCCCTCCGGCCGCCAAAACGATATCCGAGGCGGTGTTCAAGGTCGTCGTTGAGTCACTTGTTTTGTAATCGCTCACGAAACCATTGCCGTCCGCATCTCCCAGACCATAGGTGATTTCGTAGGTCGTTGCGTAGGTCGTTGTCCCCAGTGCAACTGGGTTTGCTCCCGTCGGAGTCGAGGGCGTGGCGTAATAGGTCGCTGAAAGAGCGGAGTACGTCGATGAGGATGAGGGCGTAGACGACGGAAACGTGTAAGGCTCGATTGTAGGGTTGGTAGCGCCGCAGCCCGTATAGTCGTCGCTCACCGTGGCTGTGGAGATGTTCGGAAAGGTAAACAGAGCAACGCGGTCAACCGAAGGTGTAACAGCGCCGTTGGTAGCTGTGCC
>JASHRS010000085.1 GCA_030037215.1 Silvibacterium sp.
CTGCTGCGCGCGAGCGGCAACCGGAAGACAAAGGATAAGCGCGGTGAAGGCGATGGGGAGCAAATCGGGCGTTTTTGTGATTCGCATGATGATTTGCATAAGAGAGGCTCCATTTCCTGTCAGATCATTATAGGAAGGTCAGTGGCAGGTGCGAAGCCTCGATTTGACCGTGCGAAGGGAGGGTTGAGTAGCAGCCCCTTTTTAGCCGATCTTTTCCTTGGCCGCTGTGGTAGTTTGGGTGCAATTCGCGGGTGCGAGGTCGATGGATGCAGGCACTGGGCCGAGACGTTCGGTATGCTTTGCGGCAGTTATTGAAGACCCCTGCCTTTACCGTGACCGCGCTGTTGACGCTGGCACTTGGTATTGGCGTAAATGCGGCGATGTTTTCGGTGATCGACCAGGTATTGCTGCGGCCGCTGCCCTATGGGAACGCGAAGCGGCTGGTGAGATTCAGCGGGCTGGACCCGACGCAGACAGACTCTTTCGGGTCCATGTCGCTGCCCGATCTGCAGGACATAGCAGCGCGCAGCCATTCGCTGCAGGGAGTGGGATTTTATACCTTTCAGATCCCGACGCTGGGCGGCGGATCGACAGAGCCAAAGATAGTTCCGCAGATAGTGGCTAAGACGAATCTGTTCGACCTGCTGGGCGTGCGACCGATATTGGGGCGCGGGTTTGTTCCCGGTGATGGCAAGGCTGGACAGAACAATGTGCTGGTGCTTGGGAACAGCATATGGAAAGAAAGCTTCCACGGCGACCCGAACATTATTGGGCACAAGGTGACGATCGACGGCGATCCCTATACAGTGATCGGCGTGCTGCCGCCGGACGTGGATTTTCCGGGCAACGTAGGAGGGGAGATTTATTCGCCGCTGGTGACGGACGACAAGGACCTGGCAGACCGGGACAATGCGGGACTGATGGCATTTGGGCTGCTACGCCCCGGGGTCTCCCTAGAGCAGGCGCGCACGGAACTGAATGATATCCGGCAGCAGTTGCGGCATGAGTATCCGAAGGAAGAATCAAAAGACGCGATCAAGGTGACGGATTATCGCGATTCGCTGACGGAAAGCGTGCGTCCCGCGCTGAACGCGCTGAATTTTGCAGTGATCGCGGTGTGGCTGATTGCGTGCGCGAATGTTGCCGGGCTGATGCTTACGCGGTCCAACGGGCGCCGACGCGAGATCGCAATTGTGACGGCTCTGGGAGCGCCGCGAGGGCGCGTGATTCAACAGTTTCTTACAGAGAGTTTGTTGCTGGCGCTTGCCGGCGGAGCGGCGGGACTGGTGCTGGCTGCCGTCGCGCTGCGTGTTTTGAGGCATTATCTGTCGAAGGCCGTGCTTTATGGATCGGATATTCACATCAACCTGAGTGTTTGCCTATATCTGCTGCTTGCGTCGGTGATTTCGGCTGTGGTGTTCGGGTTGGCTCCGGCATGGACCTCGGCGCATGTTTCAGTGCAGGAGGGATTGCGCGAGGGTGCGGCGGCAACAGGAGTAAGCCGTAGACAGGCGTTTTGGCGGGATGCGCTGGTAGCAGGCGAAATTACGCTGACGCTGGCGCTGCTGATCGCCGCCGGGCTGATGATGAGGACGCTGCTGGTGCTGCGTCATACAGAGGAAGGCTTTGTTGCGGAACATGTGGTGACGGGCAACCTGTATCTGCCGACGCATGGGGTGTGGTGGACGCAGACGAATCCGCAGAAGGCCAATCTGATTACGACCTTATGGGAGCCGTTGATTGAGAAGCTGGAGCATACGCCGGGAATTCTTTCGGCGGGGCTGACGACGGTGCGGCCACTGCAACCGGGTTGGAGTTTTTCCGGCCACATGAGAGTGAAGGGCGAAGTATATGCCAGCCATGACGCGGAGCCCGAAGCGCAACTGCGCGCGGCGACAGGAGGCTACTTCTCGACCTATGGCATCCGGTTGCTGAAGGGACGGCTGTTCAACAACGATCTGGATACGCCGGACACACCCATCGCGGTGATTGTGAACCAGGCGTTCGTGGAGAAGTGGATGCCGAATGAAGACCCGATCGGCAAGCAGATCGAAGTCGGCGACGAGAAAGACCCGGCGCGTGAGTGGGGGACGATTGTCGGAGTGACCGATGACGTGCGGCAGCGGTCGGCGGGTGAATCTCCTCTGCCGGAGATCGACGTGAACCTGATGCAGTTAACGCCAAAGGACGATCTGTATCCGGTAATGACGACCTTTCTGATGGACGTTGCGGTGCGGACACAACTGCAACCCGCGGAGGCGGAGAGCGCGATTCGGACAGCGGTGCATGCGTTGCAGTCAGAGATCGGAATTGATGACCTGGAGCCGATGAAGCAGGTAGTAGACGACTCGATGGGTAATCAGACGCTGGCGGCACGGCTGCTGGGAATGTTTGGATTTGCCGCGCTATTGATTGCTGTGGCTGGAATCTACGGGCTGCTGTCGTATGCGGTAAGCCAACGGACGCGGGAATTCGGAGTCAGGCTGGCGCTAGGGGCTCCGCAGAGCAATATTCACTGGATTGTGCTGCGGCACGCGCTGCTGTTGCTGGGGATCGGCATTGCCGCTGGAATCGCCCTGGCTGTGACTGCGAGCAGCGTGATGCGTGCGTTCATCTATGGGTTCCACGGCTACGATGTGGTAACGGTCTTTGCTGTGGCGGCGATTCTGGCAGTGTGTGGGCTGGCAGCGAGCTATTTGCCGGCGCGCAGAGCGGCGAGCGTGGACCCGATGACGGCACTGAGGAGTGAGTAAGCGAAAAGGGTAATAGGAGAAACGGTAAAGGAAAAGCTGTTCACGCAGAATGCAACAGGAAATCCACTTAAATCTATGCTTTTCCCTGCTTTCACAGCCAGCCTTTGGCACGGGCGATGCGGGCGGCGTCGATGCGGTTGGCGGCTCCGAGCTTACTGATGGCTTCAGAAAGGTAGTTGCGGACGGTTCCTTCGGACAAGTGTAGTTCCTCGGCGATATCGAATGAGGATCTGCCTTCGCCAGCGCGCTGGAGAATCTGGCGCTCACGGTCGGTGAGCGGATCGGGGCCTGAGTCCCAGGCTTCAGCGGCGAGATCGGGGTCGATGACGCGGAGTCCACGGTGGACGCGGCGAACGGCATCTGCCAGCTCGGCGGCAGGACGGTCCTTGAGGAGGTAGCCTTTGGCTCCAGCGTCGAGGGCACGGCGAAGGTAGCCTGGGCGCGCAAATGTGGTGAGGATAATGACGCGCGTCTGCGGATAGCGGTCGCGGACCTCGGCTGCGAGCGCAAGGCCAGTCATGCCAGGCATTTCGATGTCGGTGACGAGGATGTTGGGCTTGTGTTTTGCAATGGCTTCGAGGGCCTCACGGCCATTGGCGGCACGGGCGCAAACGGTGATATCAGGCTCGGTTTCAAGCAGCGCGGCGAGCGCTCCCAGCACCATTGCCTGATCTTCGGCGACGACGACCTGGATTTTTGTCACCATAAAATTCGTGAAGCGGAACGCGGTTGTCCCGTCAAAACATCTCCTCAAAGCCTTCAGATTCACTCTAGTACCTTTCCGGGAACCCCTCAAATTTTGAATGTCTTTTCTTATTGCATTCACTTGACTGCTGCATTTGTGAGGCAATCTGTGGGCAGTTGCGTGGAGGGTACGAAATGCAGCCGACTTCAAGAATCTCGACGAACTGGAAGGAACCGCAGGCAGTTGCGCCGTACAAAACAGGCGTTTCGCTTCATAGTCATACGAGCATTTCCGAAGAGAGCCTGCAGTTTATTCATGTGCTGGGACTTGCATTGCCGGGGGTGAAGGCCCTGACAGAGCATTACGAGACACGCTGCCGCGAAAGGCATGGAATCAAGCTCGATTTCCTACGAGCAAACTGGCGCCCTCCGCTACAGCCCAAGATGGCCTACGACGTGGAAGCGGAACAGATTCAAAAGCTTGGGCTTTATCCGCTGGTGTCGATCACTGATCACGACACGATGGAAGCGGCGCTGCTCTTACGGACTGTGCCGTCGTCCCGGCATATTCCGATGTCGGTGGAGTGGTCGGCCCCGTATGGCGGAACGGTGTTTCACCTCGGCATTCATAATCTACCGAGCGCGGACGGGATCGCATGGATGCATAGGTTCGAGGCTTATACGGCTGCTCCGGATGATGCGCAACTGCTGGTGATGCTGCGCGAACTGCATGAGCAGCGGCAGGTGCTGATTGTGCTGAACCATCCTCTGTGGGATTTGCATACCGTAGGGCCGATTCACCTTACGGACCTGCGACGATTCATTCGGGAGACAGGGAAGAGCATTCATGCGCTGGAATTGAACGGGCTGCGCCACGCGAAGGAGAATCGCGAAACGGCGCGGCTGGCGCGCGAGACCGGGCATCTGCTGATCTCCGGCGGCGACCGGCATGGACTGGAGCCGAATGCGAACCTCAACCTGACCTCAGCGAAGAACTTTACGGAGTTTGTGGAAGAGATCCGCATGGAGCGCTGCAGCCATGTGCACTTTATGGACCAGTACCAGGAGCGCTGGGAACAGCGAATCCTTAGCTCGACGCTGAATGCGATCACGGACTTTCCGCAGTTCACGCCGGGATGGCAGCGGTGGGATGAGCGAGTATTTCATCCCGACGCGCATGGAATGATGCGCCCGCTGAGCGAGCTGTGGCCCGATGGGAAGCCACCAGCAGCACTGATGACTGCGATACGAATTGTCCGTTTGGGCCGCAACCGTGGATTCTCAGCGCCATTGAGCTGGGCTTTTCCGGGAGTGAACAATCTCAAGCCTGATCTTGAGTGGGTTTGAGAATGTTTACAACGTGGGAGTGTTTGTCGCAGGGGCAGCCGCGCTCACGTCATGATGCAAGCGCGAGTAGCCCTCCTTTGGGAGATTGACTGTCGAAATAGGCACCTACGGCGCCATCCCGCATTCGCTGCGATGGCTTTTTCGTTGTTCGGGGTGACACATCGAAATGCACTTCTTTTAGTTGAGGTGTTCACCCGGACCCGAAGGAGTAGCGATGCGAAGCTCCTGTGCAGACTGTGTCTCCGGCTTGGAAGGCGCATCTTCCCGAATGTCAATGTGGGTATTCGTGAAGGGACGTTTGAGAAACGTCGTCCAGATGTAGTTAATGGAGTAGCGCGCGGCCATGGTCAGGATGCCTTCGTGATTCAGGCGACGGGCAGATGAGAGAATCTTGAGGTCGAAGGTAAACCGGACTTTGCCAACGGCATTGAGACGACGGGCAATGTCTGTGTCTTCTCCGTAAAAGCTGATGTTGGTATTGAAGCCTCCGATGGTCTCAAGCGAGGAACGGTTGAGGACGAAGTTGCCGCCTTGCACCATCGAGCCCACGCGGAGGATGTGACGGTTGATGATGTAGGTAATGTAGGCGCTCATATAGAAGATACGGACGAGAAAGCGCTGCCGCGGCGTGAGATCGTAATAGACGAGCGGCCCGGACAGCCCAGCGAGATTCGGTTCCGCGTTAAAGGTTGAGAGAACTTCGGAGACCCAGCCGGGAGTAAGGCGGCAATCGGAGTCAACATTGGCGATGAGCGCGCCGGAGCTGGCCATGAAGCCAGCCTGGCGGGCAAAAGTGAGCCCCTTGCGCGGCTCATCGATGACCCGGACACCGGGGTAGTTGAGCGCGACCTGCTTCGTATTGTCGGTGCTCGCGTTGTTTACGACGATGATCTCGATCTGGTCCCCGAGCCGATCCGGGAGATTGCGGGTCTGGCTGAGGATAGATTCAAGACAGCCGGGAAGATAGAGCTCTTCGTTATAGGCCGGAATGACAAAACTTAGTCGCATGATGCCACAGTAGCGAAGAAAGATTAAAGTTCGCTAAATTCGGGAGTTGCAAGATAGAGTCTCCCTCTGCGAGGGTTCTAATTCAGGTCGATTCGCATTAAAGGCGCACGGTTGCTTTCGTTAAGCAGTCGGCATTGGCCGCAGGTACTTCATTGAATGTTTTCTGTTTGAAGTGGAGTGCGTTACTTTCAAGAAAAGACAGTGATTTCCCCGGAAATTAACCGTTTTTTCATCAAACTCCTTATGTTCTGAAACATGATTCTCTTTGAGGAGGAGATAGGCTAACCGCATGAAACGAATCGTTGCTACCTCACTGCTTGCTGCCGCGGCTTTCACAATGTCCGCATGTAAGTCTTCCACCAATACGATCCCTCTTCTGGGTGCGGGGAGCACATTTGTTAACCCCGTTATGACGCGCTGGGTACAGGGATTCTCCCAGGCCCATCCGAATGTGCAGATCAATTACCAGTCGATAGGCTCGGGTGGAGGCATTCAGCAGGTGAAAGCCGGTACGGTGGACTTTGGTGCAACGGATGCGCCTCTTACTGATGCGCAAATGGCGGAAATGAAGCCACTGATTCAGTTTCCAGAGACGGCAGGCCCCGTCTGCATTACCTACAATCTTCCCGAACTGACACAGCCCTTGCAGCTTTCGGCCGCATCGATTACGGGCATTTTCCTGGGCAAGATCACAAACTGGCAGGACAAGTCAATCGTGAAGGACAATCCGGGCGTGAAGCTGCCAAAGGAACCGATTGTGGTGGTGCACCGTGCCGAGAGCAGCGGAACGACAGCAGCATACACGACCTACCTGAGCGCAGTGAGCGATGAATGGAAGACCAAAGTAGGCGCCGGCAAGAGCGTTGCGTGGCCGGTTGGATTGGGTGGTAAGGGGAACGAAGGCGTGACCGGGCAGTTGAAGCAGACTCCGGGCTCGATCGGGTATGTCGAACTGGCATACGCGCTGGAGAATAATCTGCCAGTGGCGAAGATACAGAACCTCGCTGGGAATTTCATTGCGCCGAGCACGGACAGCACTACGGCGGCAATCAACGCGTTTACGTCACAACTGACGCAGGATCCGCGCACCCCAATTGTGAATCCTCCGGCGACAGCCGCCGATGCGTATCCGATCTCGACGCTGACTTTCCTGATTGTTCCGAAGGACGGCCCGGGTAAGGACAAACGGCAGGCGCTAAAGAACTTCCTGCAGTATGTGGTGACGGATGGCCAGACGGCAGCAAACGATCTGCACTATGCTCCACTGCCGGATGGCGTGAAGCAGTTTGACCAACAACAGCTAAACCAGTTGACGGCCGACGGCCAACCGCTGCAGTAAAGGCTAGTTGTCCACCCTCCGAAGACATTCGGCGAGCGTGGAGGCTGCTCAAGTCGATTCAGTAAAAGGCCCGGCAGAAACTCTGCCGGGCCTTTCTACTGTTTGTATGGATCAGAAGTTTAGAACAAGAGGCGAGCGGTGAAGACAAGCGCATGGTTATAGCTGTGGAAGCTGGAGGTAGCGATCTGCATCCCGGCTCCGAAAGCCAATCCAGCGCGGGCTGTTTCGTTGTGTGGCTGGAGCTTGAATTTTCCTGCGGTGAAGCCGGGCTCGAGGAAATTCTGCGTCTTGCCATCGTTTTTGCCACCGAAATAGTAAGTGGCGTTCGATTCAAGCTCGGGCCACCAGTATTTACCGAGCTTGTATTGAGCGGTCGTGTTCCAGGGGATTGTACGGCCCAGCTTGTCGGTGTCTCCAGTGGGCAGCGTGCCGCCGAGGCAGGAGATTACGTCGAAGCGCCCCCAGCCTTTACCGCCTTCCAGGGTAGGAGTAAGAACGGCATCAGTGCTGCCGTTGGAGTAGCTGCCGGTGGGGATAGTTGCGGTGAGCTGCGCAGAGAGCGCGTAATCGCCGTGCTTTTCATTCCCGGACACAATGCGGTACTTGTAGCCGAAGGTCGGGTCTCCGAAGCCATCTTTGGCCGTGCTGTTGTGCTCGATATAAGGCGGCGGATAAACATCAAACTCGCTGTTGATGCTTCCTGCCACCAGGTTCAGCCCTTTAGACACTCCGTAGTTCCACGTGTCGGTATGGGTAGGCGAAATCTGCCTTGCGAGATCGAAACGGAAGACCTGAATGAGCATGGGATAAGGCTGATTGAGAGGCACCGACCATGAAGGCTGTTTCGACTGGCTTTCCGAAGCCCGATGCTGCCAGTTGCTGAAGAAGTTGTCCTGCGCGTTCAGGCAAGGGGCTGCAAACACGCACACGATGAGTACTGCTAGAAATTTTTGCAAGTCTGGTCTCCGAAAAAAGTGGTGCAGCGTGAGATCAATGTAACGATGCGGGGAAGGAACGCACATCGTCGAATAGATTGAGAGCGGGGTCATCCGAAAGTAGGACTTCGAGGTCCATACCGAGCCAGCGAGGGCTCTTTTTGAATGAGTGTTACTACATTACCACAGGAGCGTCGATGCCGAGCCAGCTGAGCGAACGAATCAATTCGCGCTGGGCGACGGCGGCGGTAGCGAGCAGAAACGTGCGACGGGCGGAGTCGGATTCGGTGAGGATGTGATGGTTGCGGTAGAAGGCGCTGAAGTCCTGCGCGAGCTGGAAAGCGTGTTTGG
>JASHRS010000086.1 GCA_030037215.1 Silvibacterium sp.
GAAGTTGTCTCGCCTGCACAAAACCCTCAACCGCTTCCCCGACGTCCACTACACCCTCATGGCATCCCTCGACCGGATTGCCGAAATAACTCAACTGGAATCAACACTAAGGCAGCAAGTTCGCCAGAATCATGAACTTCTGAACAAAATCCGGGAATACCAAAGGAATTCAGGAATCTGGCCGCAAGATACCCGGAATCAAGAACTTAGACCGGAACCGTAATCCAGAAAACCTAGTAGAATCAATGATCTGCGCAAAACCGCACATTAAAAAATGGGGGGGCGCAGAAAAGCAAAAAGGCCGTATCGGAAACTCCGGATACGGCCTTAGTCTGTTAAAGAAGAGGTCAGCAAAACCAGACCCCTACCCGGTTCTTAGCTATCCGCTTCTTAGCTGCCCGTCTTTTAGCTGACCGCTTCTTAGCTAGAGTTTCGGTTCCAGCGCGTCGATGATTTGCAGGAAGCTCGCATCTACGGTGCGGTTTTTGGAGATAGCCTCTGCAATCGGAATGCTCTCGATCTTCGTACCGCGCAGAACGACCAGCCGTCCGAACTCGCCCTTGTGAACCAGGTCGATTGCCGCCAGACCGTAGCGGGTCGCGAGCATCCGGTCGTACGCCGTCGGCGATCCGCCGCGCTGAGTATGTCCCAGGTTGACCGAGCGGGTTTCATAGCCGGTCTTCTTCTCGATCTCCTCAGCCAGCGCTTGGCCGATGCCGCTCAAGCGCGCATGGCCGAACGAGTCGACCTTGGCTCCCAGGGTAGCCTGCTCGCCGGTGGGCAGCTTGGCGCCTTCGGCGACAACGACGATGCCGTACTTCTTGCCATGATCGTGGTTGTATTTGAGGATGGCGCAGACATGATCGAGATCGATCGGTTTCTCGGGAACGAGGACCACATGCGCATTCCCGGCGACTCCGGCTGTCAGCGCGATCCAGCCAGCGTCGCGGCCCATCACTTCGCATACGATCACGCGATTATGCGCTTCAGCCGTGGTGTGCAACCGGTCGATGGCCTCCGTGGCGATGCTCACCGCAGTGTCGAAGCCGAAGCAGACATCGGTGCCGTTCAGGTCGTTGTCGATGGTCTTGGGAACGCCGACGCCGGGTACACCGGCCTGAATCAGCGCGTTGGTCACGGACTGCGTATCGTCGCCGCCGATAGCGATGAGCGCGTCGAGTTTGTTGGCCTTGAGCGTGGCGACGCACTTCTCAATGCCGCCCTCGATCTTGCGGACGTTGGTGCGCGACGTGCGCAGGATGGTTCCACCCTGGGTGATAATGCCGTCGACTTTTTCGAGGGTCAAGGGAATGGAATTGTTGTCCAGCACGCCCCGCCAGCCTTCGAGAAAACCGACGAACTCGTCTCCGTAGTGGTTGATTCCCTTCTTTACGACCGCGCCAATCACGGCATTCAATCCCGGACAGTCACCGCCGCCGGTCAACAAACCAACTCGCATTGCTTTAGGGTCTCCTATAAGAAGTATTCATCTCGATGATAAATCAGCAGAATCTTTTTTCTGTGGCGCGCCGCGCAGATTGCAAGTAAATATGTAGGCACATGACTTCCCGTTCGGCTCTCTCTGCTGTTTTTGCCTGCCTTCTCTGCCTGCCTGCTTTCTCCGGACACGCCCAGGAGAAAAAGACTGATGCACCTGCCGACACCAAAACAGTAGCGGCGTCGGCTGCGGCGCCGGACTACTCGAAGGAAGGCGTGGTAATCGAATCAATCTCGACGGTGTTTGCTTACCAGGCAGACGGAACCGGCGAGCGCACCATGACAGTGAAGATGCGGGTGCAGACGGACAATGGCGTGCACCAGGCAGGGCTGCTGAACCTGACTTATGCCCAGAAGAACGAGCGGCTGGAGGTGAAGTATGTGCGCGTGCGCAAGCCGGACGGCACGGTGGTGGAGACTCCGGCAGACGACGCTCAGGACATGCCGACGGAAGTGACGCGCGAGGCGCCGTTGTATAGCGACCAGCGCGAATTGCAGATTCCGGTAAAGTCGCTCAGCCCCGGCGATGAGCTGGAGTACCAGGTGCATTACGTAGAGACCACGCCGCAGGCTCCGAACGAGTTCTGGGGAGCAGCTAACTTCGTGACCACGAACGTGGTGCTGAATGAAACGCTGGAGCTTTCGTTTCCGCAGGACAAGTATGTGCAGGTGTTGAGCCCAAAGGATCCGCCAGTCGTAACAGAGGAGGATGGGCGAAAGGTATACCGGTGGAAGTCTTCGCAACTGAAGTCGACGGCTGACCTGAAGCCCGTGCCGTATGATCCCGATGTCCTGCCGGCTGTAATGTGGACGACTTTCCGCGATTGGCAGGAGATTGGCGAGTGGTATGCCGGACTGGCAAAGGAGCGCTCAGCAGTGACACCTGAGATCCAGGCAAAGGTGAACGAACTGATCCAGGGCAAAACCACCGATGAGGAGAAGATCGAGGCGATTTACAACTACGTCTCGACACAAGTGCGGTATATCGGCGTGGATTTTGGTGTGGGACGCTACCAACCCCATTCAGCGGAAACAGTGCTTGATAACCAGTACGGCGACTGCAAGGACAAGCACACGCTGCTCGCGGCGATGCTGAAGGCCGCGGGCTATGATGCCTGGCCCGCACTAATCGGCAGTTCGATGAAACTGCATGCGGAGATTCCGACGCCAGCTCAGTTCGACCATGTAATTACCGTGGTGCAGTTGCCGAGCGGGCCAATCTGGCTGGACAGCACGCCTGAGGTGACACCCTTCCGGATGCTGATGCCGCAGATTCGCGACAAGATGGCGCTGGTAATCCCGGCAAATGGCGAGCCGACGCTGATGCGGACACCGGCCAATGGGCCGTTCCCCTTCGTGGACACTTATACGGGCACAGGCAAGCTGGACAGCGACGGCACGCTGACGGGACATCTTTCTTACGAAATGCGCGGCGATTCGGAGGCCATCTACCGGATCGTGTTCCATAACCTGCAGCGCGGGCAATGGCAGCAGGCGATGCAGAACATGTCCGAACGGATGGGTTTTGCGGGAAAGGTGAGCAACCTGGACGTGAGCCTTCCGGAGAAGACAGATAAGCCGTTCACCTTCTCCTATGACTACACACGCAAGGAATATGCAGACTGGGCGAACCGGAGGATTCTGCCGCTGATGATGGCTGTCTCATGGAGCGATCTGGGTGATGATCCGCTGACGAAGCCGATTGAGATAGGATCGCCTCGGGTGGAGAACCACCACTCCGAGATTGAACTGCCGAAGGATTACACGGCCGTGTTGCCGAAGTCCGTGAAATACACGACAGACTTTGCGGCATATGAGGCCGATTACAAACTGGACGGCGATATGTTCATCTGTGACCGCAAGCTGCAAATTCTCAAAACGGAGCTGCCGGAGAGCCGCGTGGACGATTACAAGAAATTCACGAAAAACCTGGAAGACGATGAGAACCAGTACGTGCAGCTTGTCTCCGCAAGCGCGGCGGCAAAAGTGGATACGACGCCGAGCAACCCCGATGCGGTGCAACTGATGCAGACGGCGGCGGCGAACCTGACGAACCGCAACTATACAGACGCGCGCGCGAACCTGGAACAGGCCGAACAACTGAATCCACGCGAAGCTGGGCTGTGGGCTGAGTTCTCATACCTGGACATGATGGAGAACCACCTGGATATCGCGATTGATGATCTTCATAAGGAGCTGCAGTACCACCCTCAAAACACAATGGCATGGCAGCAGATTGTGACGTTGCAGATGCGGCTGAAGCGGAACGACGACGCGATCAAAACGCTCAAGGACATGCTGGTAGTGATCCCCGACAATGTGGATGCGGAGACGCGGCTGGCGTACCTGCTGAACCTTGAGAAGAAGTACGACGAGTCTTCGGCGCTGCTGGAGGCCGCGATCAAGGAGCATCCCGACAATAAAAACCTGGAAGTGCTGGCCGGGCATGCGGAACTGCTAGCGGGCAAGCGCGATGCCGGACTGGCAAACCTGCATGCGGCGATGGACAACGCGACCGATCCGGAGACCTTGAATGACGCGTCGTATGAGCTGGCCGATGGAGGCGAAGACCTTCCTGCGGCGGAGGCAGCAGCGAAAAAGGCGCTGACGATGCTGGACAAAGAAACTGACTCAATCACGCTGGGGAACCTTTCGGCGGACGATATTGCCCATATCAATCTGCTGACAGCGACGTGGGACACGATGGGATGGATTTATTTCCGCGAAGGCAAGCTGCCACAAGCGGAGGACTATGTGCGGACCGCATGGAATGTGACTCAGGGTGGCGAAGTTGGTTCGCACCTGGGACAGATTTATGAGAAGGAAGGCAAGTTGAAAGAAGCCGCGCAGGCTGATGCGCTGGCCTTGGCGGCGGGGACTTTGAGCCCCGATCCATCTGGTACGGAAGCTGTACAGGCGCGTGTAGATAAGCTGGCGGCGCGCGGGTATTTTTCAAACGCCGCTTCGAGCGAGGGCCTGGGCAAGCTGCGCTCTTACTCACTGCCGAAACTGGTGAAAGACAACGGCAGCGCGGACTTTTTTGTCCTGCTTTCGCCAGGCAAGGTGGAGGATGTGCAGTTCATCCACGGCGACGAGCGGCTGAAGGTGGCAGCGGACGATCTGAAGAAGATCGATTTCGCAGATGAATTTCCGAAGGACTCCGGCGCAAAGCTGGTGCGGCGCGGGATTCTCTTCTGCTCAAACGTGCTGAATGACTGTCAATTTACCCTGCTTCTGCCGCAATCCGTAACGTTGCAATAGCGCACGCATAGGGAGACGATGGTATGCATGACGGTTCCGGCAAGAACGCTGGGCGAGTTGAAGGAGCATGTGCGCGAGTCGCTGATTGCGCGCACGCTGAAATTGCCCATACAGCAATTCATTCATACTCAGGGCGTGAGCAGCGCGTTTCTACTGGCTGCGGCCATCGCCGCCCTGCTCTGGGCCAATTCGCCATGGAAAGCGTCGTACTACCATGCCTGGCACATTGAACTGAAACTATCAGGACTGCGACTGCCCATTCATGCATGGATCAACGACGCCATGATGGCGCTGTTCTTCTTTCTGATGGGTATGGAGATCAAGCAGGAGATTGTGAAGGGAGAGTTGTCGGACCTCCGGCGCGCGCTGCTGCCCATCGCCGGCGCTCTGGGAGGAATGATCGTTCCGGCGCTGATCTATGTAGCCCTTAATCATGGTCTTCCAACTGCGCACGGTTGGGGTGTTCCTATGGCAACCGACATTGCCTTCTCGCTCGGCGTGCTTGCACTGATCAAGGGCGTTCCCCCGGAACTGAAGGTCTTTCTGCTGTCACTGGCCATTGCCGACGACATCGGCGCGATTGCGGTGATCGCATTCTTTTACACCAGCACATTGCACTGGCAGTATCTGGTGATTGCAGGGTTGATCATTGTCATTATTCTGCTATGCCGGAAAATCGGATTCGGCCGTCAGGTCTTCTTCGCTGTGCTCGGATTCGGCGTGTGGCTGGCTGTATTGCGCTCGGGAGTTCATGCGACGATTGCCGGTGTGATCCTGGGGCTGATGATGCCGGTGACATCGAGCGTTTCCCTGGAGGAATTCGGCAGCCTCGGAAATGAGATGATCGAGGAATTTCGCGAGGCAACAGCTGCAAGTGACACAGCGCGCGCCAATCGAGTGCTCGGCGCCATGGAATATCTGGTGCAGCGGACTGAGTCTCCTGCGGACCGTGTAACGCGCAAGCTCCACGATTGGATTGCTTTCCTTGTACTGCCGCTTTTTGCACTGGCTAATGCAGGCGTGACGTTTTCAGGCTCCATGTGGCGCCCTTTTCTGCATAGCCATGTGGCCTGGGGAGTCGTTCTTGGTCTTCTGCTCGGGAAACCCGCAGGCATCCTAGGGGCGTGTTGGGTCACAGTGCGGGCGGGGCTGACGCGTCTGCCAGGCTCAGTGAAGTGGCAGCAGATTGCTGGGGTGGGGGTTCTGGCAGGAATTGGCTTTACCGTCTCGCTGTTCATTGGCGACCTCGCGTTTGAAGACCAGGCGCACTTGGATGCGGCCAAAACGGCTGTGCTGCTCGCTTCCCTGCTGGCGGGGATTCTCGGATTCTTTCTCATCGAGCATGCGGACCGCCAGGCCGCTCAAGCTCAACCAAAGGGTTGATACTGTCCTCAACCATAAGGTGCAAGACGCCTCTTGATTGCGCTGCTTAGAGTGGCCCTAGGAGGCGTGGTTCAATGTACCGGGATCGGTCCCTAAACGGAACTCTTCTTTGCGATATCTTCATAGCAGCCCTCACGAATGAAAGGAAGCATGAAGAGGACCACATACGCAGCCGCAGCTGTGTCAATTTTGACGGTGATCGCCCTACTGCTGAACGGGTGCCACTCGCATAGCGGCCTGCCTGATCCTTCTTCGACGCAGTATGGGCAGCTGGTCTCGGATTTTTACGTCGGATTGTCGGCGCTGCAGGTGGGAGACGACGTGACGGCGCAACGGAGTCTCTCGCAAACAGTCCAGGTCGCTCCCGGTGAGCCTGCGGGGTGGGCCAACTGGGGAATTCTAGCGCTGCGACAGAGGAATTTTGAACCGGCGGCGGACCGTCTGAACCACGCTCGCGAACTGGCTCCGAAGAACAGCAGGATGTATTACCTGCTTGGCTTGCTTGGCAGCGCGCGGGGCGACTCGCAGATGGCGATTGATAATTACCGTAAGGCCGTGAGCCTCGATCCAAAAGACCTGCGGGCCAGCTATGCGCTTGCTTTGGAAATTGAACGACAAGGATCCGCAGGCAGCGAAGAGGAATTCCAGAAACTGATTGAACAGATTCTGGCTGCGCAACCGGACAATCTGGCCGCGCTGCTGGAGCTGAGCCGCATTTCCGCCAAGCGCGGCGACACGGCGACGCTTCGCTCGACCATCCAACGCATTGCAGCGCAGAGCGCCGACTGGCCGCCGGATGTAAAGCAACAACTGACTGAGCTGGAAGCTGCGGCCTCTGGACCGGAGCCGCGTGCGGCGGCCACCCGCAGCATTTTTCTGCGCAACGTGCTGATGCAGGTTCCGGCTTTTCGCGTGAGTTTGTCGGACATCAAACCTGCTCCAGGCGACGAAGCGCAGCCTTTCACGCACTTCCTGCGGTTGCCGTCGCCGTCCTCGACGCCCGCTCCGCCAGACATAGGTATCACATTCACTTCGCAGCCGGTAGAGGGCTTAAATGGCGAGCATTGGACGGTGGTTGGTGCCCTCTCGCTCAACGGCGAAGGTGCGCCGACGGTCATTGCCGCGAACGCGCGTGAGGTGAAGCTCGCGAGCGGCGCAAGCTTTCCGTTCCCGGGCGGGACTTCGGCGACAGAACCAACGCCGGAGGGTATTTTGCCTCTCGACTTCAATTACGACTTCAAGACCGATCTTGCGCTTGCGGGCGCAGGCGGAATCAGGCTGATGCGTCAGGACAGCCCGACTCAATTTACGGATGTGACGGCGCAGAGCAAGCTTCCCAAGGTGGTTCTTGACGCGCACTACACCGGCGCGTGGGCTGTCGATATCGAAGCTGACGGCGATCTCGACATTGTGATGGGCCAGGCGTCCGGGCTGCCGACGGTTCTGCGGAACAATGGCGACGGCACGTTTGCGGTGATCCATCCTTTTGCAGGCGTGTCGGGCATCGGGCAGTTTGTGTGGGCGGACTTCAACGGAGACGGCAATCCCGATGCGGCAATAATTGACGGCACAGGGCGCTTGCATGTGTTCTTCAATCAGCGCTCGGGAAATTTTGCCGAGAAGCTGGTTCCGGCGGAATTCTCGTCTGTCAAAGCTATTACCGCGGCCGATGTGAACAACGACGGCATTATGGATCTTGTGGCCGTGCTGCCGAACGGCGCGATCGAGCGCCTGTCAGCTACAGATGGTGGCGAAAGCTGGACGACGGCGAGCCTGGCGACTGTTCCAGACCCTGCTGTGAATCTTGCCGGAGAGGTGCGGCTTCGCGCCACAGACATCGACAACAATGGAGCCATCGATCTGTTGTTGGCACAGGTTTCTCCAGCGAGCAACAGAACGGCGGGCGGGCTGATCTGGCTGGCCGACCAGTCAGGCAAGTTCCATCTTCTGGGCAATCCCGTCGGTGCACCGCAAGTTTTTGATCTTGCCGATGTCCGCGACAATGGACGTATGGCGTTGCTGGGCCTTACTGCCGATGGGCAGCCGCAGGAAGACTTGAACCATGGAACGAAGAACTACCACTGGCAGACGATTCGCCCGCGCGCGCGGGTGTCGACAGGAGATCAGCGCATCAATCCGTTCGGCATCGGCGGCGAGATCGAGATCCGCTCCGGACTACTGACGCAGAAGGTACCGATCACCGGCCCGCAACTGCATTTCGGCCTGGGCACGCATACGCAATCGGATGTTGCGCGCATACTTTGGCCTAACGGATCTGTGCGCGCTGAGTTTGCGCTCAAGGCCGACCAAGAAGTGCTGACCGAGCAGCGGCTGAAGGGTTCGTGCCCATTCCTATTTGCATGGAACGGCAATGCGATGAAGTTTGTAAAGGACACGGTGCCGTGGGGATCAGCGATAGGGCTGCGCATCAATTCGCTGGGCACAGCAAGCATTGCAGCGACCGAGGAGTGGTACAAGATTCGCGGCGACCAGCTTGTCCCGCGCGACGGCTTTTACGACCTAAGCATTACCGGCGAGCTATGGGAGACATACTACTATGACTATCTGTCATTGATGGTGGTCGATCATCCAACTGGAACAGAGATCTACACGGACGAGCGCTTCGTGGTTCCTCCTGTCAAGCTGGCGATCACTGCGACAGGCATACCGCATCCGATTGCCCGAGCGGTGGATGACAACGACGACGATGTTACGCAAACGCTGCGCGCGCTCGACGGGAAATATCTGGATAACTTCGGGCGCGGGCAGTATCAGGGGATAACACGGGATCATTACGTTGAAATTGATCTTGGAGATGATGTCCCGACGAGTGGGCCACTGTATCTGATTGCAAAGGGGTGGCTGCATCCATCTGATTCGTCGATTAATGTGGCGATCAGTCAGGGACACCACGAGCAGCCAAAACCGCTCAGCCTATCCGTGGAGGACGCTAGCGGTAAATGGCATGTGGTGAAACCAAATCTCGGTTTTCCGGCAGGACGCAACAAGATTTGCTTGATTGATCTGACTGGAGTCTTTAGACCGGGCGCGCCGCATCGTCTCCGGTTGAGCACGAACCTCGAAATCTATTGGGACCAGATTGAGTGGGCTCAGGGTTTGCCGGATACGCCGCTAAAGATCACGCGGCTTGCGCCTGCTGTGGCCAATCTGCACTATCGCGGCTATTCGGTCATCCATCAGCCGAATGCGTCGTCGCCGGAAATTCCGGACTACAACCACCTGCTCGCAACGACGCAGATATGGCGCGATCTGACCGGTTATTACACTCGTTATGGAGATGTACGGCCGCTGCTTAAGAGCATTGATGACCGCTACGTGATTATGAATGCCGGTGATGAGATGACGCTGCGCTTCCCCGTGGTTGCGCCCCCGCCTGCAGGCTGGGTGCGCGACTATGTGATTGCCGGTGACGGATGGATCAAGGACGGCGATTACAACTCGACCTACTCGGCAACGGTGCAGCCATTGCCATACCACGCCCGCAAACTCTACGACACTCCGCCGGGAAAACTGGAAGACGAATGGGTGTATCGCCATCACCCGGAAGACTGGCAGACATACCAGACGCGTTATGTTACGCCAGATCAATTTGACAATGCTTTGAGGAGCTCAGCCAGCCAATGAAGCGCGGCCCTATCGCCCGATTTCTGCTTTATTTATTTTTTGCCGGATTGATTGCAACTCCTGTCGTCTTGAGCCACCTTTCTGCACTGCGCAAAGCCGCGAACAGCAAGGTCGATGACGCATCAGCGCTCTCACGTTATGGCTTCTACTTTACCGAGGTGTCAAAGCAGGCAGGGGTTAATTTCATCCATCACGCACCGGTGCTGGACCCGCAACTGGCGCCAATTATGCCGGAAGTTGCGTCGATGGGGGCTTCAGTCTCGATTGTCGATTATGACCGCGACGGATGGCCGGACATTTATGTGACAAACAGCTGCGAAGGCTGCAAAAACGCACTCTATCACAACAATCACGACGGGACATTCACCGATGTTGCGCCGCAGCTTGGAATTGCCGACGTTAACAAGCCGGGTACTGGCGTCTGCATGGGTGCAGTGTGGGGAGACTATGACAACGACGGTTATCCAGACCTGTTTCTCGTGAAGTGGGGCAAGCCTATGCTCTTTCATAACGATCACGGCAAGGGCTTTACGGATGTCTCGGCACAAGCGGGGCTTCCAAAGTGGATCAATGCGAGCACAGCGCTATGGTTTGATTATGACGGCGACGGCAAGCTCGATCTTTTTGTTGGGGGTTATTACAACGAGAATGTCGATTTGTGGCACCTGAAGACTACGAAGATCATGCCGGACAGCTTTGAGTATGCCGACAATGGAGGACGCAAGTATCTGTTTCATAATCTGGGCAACGGCAAATTTGAAGAAGTGAGCGCGAAGCTCGGCATCGTGAGCCGGCGCTGGGCGCTCGCTTCAGGAGCGGCTGATCTGAGCGGCACGGGGCACCCCGATCTTTTTATCGCCAACGATTACGGCGTTTCCGAGCTATATGTGAACGACGGCAAGCGCTTCCATGAAGAAGGTGCGCAGACCGGCGTTGGCTTTGCGCCGAAAAGCGGCATGAATGTAGCGTTCGGCGATATTTTCAACCAGGGCAAGTATTCGGTATATGTGTCGAACATCTCGGAAGACGGGATCCTGATTCAGGGAAACAACATGTGGGTACCGAAAGAAGGAACATTCGGGAGCACGCTGCAATATGAAAACATGGCGCGCGATCTAGGCGTGGAACTGGGAGGGTGGAGCTTCGGCGCACAGTTCGGTGATTTCAACAACGACGGCAATCTCGACCTGTTTCTTACCAACGGCTATATCTCGGCAGATCGCAATCGGAGCTACTGGTACGACTTTGCGAAGGTCGCCGGAGGCAACAGCACTATCATTGGGGACGCGAAGAACTGGCCGGCATTTGACGGACGCAGCCTCTCGGGTTACCAGCAGAAGCGTGTGTGGCTGAATGATGGCGCGGGAAAATTCGAGGACATAGCGCAGGCTGTCGGCGTGACGGACACACATGATGGCCGGTCGGTTGCAGTTGGCGATCTTTGGAACGATGGGGTGCTCGATGTCGTGGTCGCCAATCAGAATGGCCCGGTGCTGATCTACAAGAACCATGTTGATCCGGCAGAGAAATGGATTGAGTTCCAGCTCGAGGGAACGCGGAGCAACCGCGACGCGATCGGGGCGGAGATCACTCTGTACTGGAACGGGCAGGAACAGATTCAGGAGATCACCGGAGGCAACGGGTTTGCCGCTCAAAACGACCTGCGTTTACACTTCGGGCTGGGCAAGAATCCGAAGATTGAAAAAGCGATCATACGCTGGCCGTCAGGAACAGCTCAGACGCTGGATCAGCTGACGCCAAACCAGATCTATCACATTAAGGAACCACAATGAGCCAACCAGCTATCTCGATTCCAGCACCGCAACCGGCTCAGGTTCCGCAGTGGAAGAAGTGGCTCTCGCTCGACAATCGCTACGTTCCGCCAGTCTTTATTACTCTGATCCTGCTGGCAGGACAAGTCTCCTTCGGGATTCTGGAGAGCTATGAGCGGACTCTGCTCGCCATTGCAACAGCCATTGCTACAGAGCTGATTCTGGGCCATATCTTTCTCGGGAAATGGCTCAACGTGGCCAGCGCGTATATCACTGGTATCAGCGTAGGGATTCTGCTGCGCTCGCCTGCTTACTGGCCGTATGTAGTCTGCGCGGCGATCGCGATCACGTCCAAGTACGTCATCCGCTACAAAGGACGCCACTTCTTTAATCCCTCCAATTTTGGCATCAGCGTGATGCTCTTTCTGCTGCCGGTCAGCGTCGCCATGTTGAGCATTCAATGGGGCAACGATATGTGGTCACTGATCGTGATTTGGCTGCTGGGCAGCGTTATTCTATGGCGGCTACGCCGCTTCCACATCAGTGCAACATATGTGTTGTCGTTTCTTGCGCTGGCCGTGCTGCGCGCATGGATTATCCATGAGCCGGTAATGTCGGAGATCTCGCCCATTACCGGGCCTGAGTATCAACTATTCATTTTCTTCATGATTACCGATCCGAAAACGACAGTGCGCTCGAAGAAGAGACAGTGTGTTGTGGCCTTTCTTGTTGCCGTGCTCGAGATGTTCTTTCGCCTCGATCAGAGCGTATATGCCGAACTGTACGCGTTGTTCTGGATTGGACCGATTGCCATGCTGGTTGAAATGTGGCTCGACGCGCGGCGCAGCAAGCCTACGCCTGCTGCTGCGCTGACTCCAGCCTCCGGGACAGCGCAATCCTAAATCTGCAAAGGGACCACGATTGATCGCTTCGCAAAAGATATTTGCAATGTGTACTCTGCTCGGGGTGACAGCTCTGATCGCAGGTTGTAAGCCGAAGACCGCGGCCAATAATGAGAAGCTTTCTGGTGCGGAGCACTCAGCAGCGCAGTCTGCGGCAATACCGAAGACAGCGTTGCAGACTGCCGTGCCCGAGCGCCCTTCGGGACCAATCCAATTTACCGACATTACAGCGCAGGCGGGAATCCACTTTATACACAACAATGGGGCTTTCGGGAAGAAATATCTCCCGGAAACCATGGGCAGCGGTGTCTGCTTTATCGATTACGACAATGACGGCTGGCAGGACATTCTCTTCGTCAATTCGCGGGACTGGCCCGGGCATGAAAGAGATAAATCGTATCCTGCGCTTTATCACAACAACCACGATGGAACTTTCACGGATGTAACGAAGCAGGCTGGTCTGGACGTAGAGATGTATGGAATGGGCTGTGCGGTCGGAGACTACGACAATGACGGCTACGACGACATTTACATCACAGCAATTGATGGAAGCCATTTATTTCATAACCTGGGCAACGGAAGGTTCGAGGATGTGACGAAGCGGGCCGGAGTGAGTTCGCCGGGTTTTGCCACCAGCGCGGCGTGGGTCGACTATGACAACGACGGCAGGCTAGATCTGGTGGTAGATCACTACGTCGACTGGTCGATTGCGACGGACCAGACCTGTTCGCTCGACGGGATACACAAGTCGTATTGCACGCCGGAGTTGTACAAGGGCGAGAGCATCACTCTGTATCACAACGAAGGCAATGGCAGGTTCAAAGATGTGACCAAAGCTGCGGGACTGTATGATCCGACGGACAAGGCGCTAGGCGTGGCGCTGATCGACTATGACAACGACGGCTGGATGGACCTGTTTATCACAAATGACACGCAGCCGAACAAGCTCTACCACAACAATCACAACGGAACCTTTACTGAAACCGGCTTCGCCGCGGGCGTGGCCTTCAGCGACGCGGGCAAGGCACGCGCCGGAATGGGTACCGATGCCGCGGATTATGACGGCTCAGACAGACAAAGTCTTGTAATCGGCAACTTCGCGAACGAGAGCATGGCGCTTTACCACAACGACGGACAAGGACTATTCAGCGACCAGGCCATGGAGGCTGGAATTGCGTTGCCATCGGCGAAATCGCTGACCTTCAGCACCTTTTTCTTTGATTACAATCTTGACGGACTGCCGGACATCTTCGCGCTGAACGGCCATGTTGCCGACGACATCTCCGTGGTGCAGCCAACGATAGGCTACGCGGAGCAACCACTACTGTTCCGCAACGTGGGCCACGGTAAATTCGAGGATGTGACGGACAAAGTGGGTCCGGCGCTGCGCAAGCCGGTCGTAGGGCGTGGAGCAGCCTACGGAGATATAGACAACGATGGCGATCTTGACTTGGTGCTAACCACGAGTAACGGCACGGCACGGCTGCTGCGTAATGACGGCGGCAATCAGAACGACATGCTGCGCGTAAAACTGGTGGGCACGCGCTCGAACCGTGACGGGATTGCCGCAAAGGTGCTGCTGACGACTTCGACCGGGCAGCATATTAGTGGGATGGTCAAGAGTGGATCGAGCTACCTGTCGCAAAGCGAGTTGCCGTTGACTTTTGGGTTGGGCAAGCCTGATCCGAACAAGCTCATAGGCCTCGAAATCCTGTGGCCTAGCGGGCATAAGGACTCGATTGCCAACATCCATCCCGATCAGTTCATCACAGTGAAGGAAGGCAGCGGGATTGTAGCCACGCGGCCAATCAGCTTTGTATTGAAGCCTGTAAAGTAACAGGGCAAAAGCCGCAGCGGTCGAGCATTTGCAGGATTTCATCGCGGCTTGCGCCCATCTTATGCGCTGCGCGGAGCAAATCCTCGGCTTCAACGGGATACCAGTTGCGCCGCACACGGTCGCCGAGGCCGGCAACATCGATCGGCTCAATCGCGCGGAAGATATCTTCGATGAGGGTTTCGGATTCCCTGCTGTTTCGGATTGCGCGGGCGCAGACTAGCAGATGCGCGCAAGCCGGTCCAAACTCCGGGTGGTCATGTAGCAGAAATGATGACGCCATGTGCGGTTTACCGAGACGACGCGCGGTCTCTGCGTAACTCGCAGCCGCGAAATAGAGCAAAGAAAGTGAGGCAAAGACGGGAAAGTTCGCCATGTTCGCATACAAAGCGCCAATGAGATTGGAGGTTGCGAGCAGCTCGGCGTCCGTCCTGGCTGCATAGTCAGAAAGACGCATGGCAAAACTCTCGCTCCCCAAGTCGTGCTCGAAAATCTCTGCCAGCCGTGTGATGCCAAGCAGCGTAAGCGGGAAGCCGGTCGATAGCAGCGGGTCGACGAACCCTGCGGCCGAGGGCAGCAAGGCCCAGTTGTGTCCGCTGATTGCCGCACTGCGAAATGAGAGCCGTGGAATGTGGCGGAATGGCTGTACTGCTTCCGCAGTCCGGAATTGTTCGCGCAGGATGGGCATGTGTTGCAGAAGCCTCTCCCATGCTGGTGCCCCATCAGAGAACTTCAGCCTGTCCGCAGCTTCATCAGTAGCTGCGACTCCGGCGCTGGTGATGCCGTTGCTGAAGCGCAATACCCATATCCATCCACCATCAAAGATGTGATGCACGGCGGCGTCATCGATCGGGTATGGCGGTTCGCCTTCCGGGGCAATGGCGCCTATCTTGTCCAACCGCGGTACCCCGCGGAAATGACTGTAGAGTGCTTGCGTCCCGGGAAAATCAGGCAGAACGCACTCTCCAAGGTTCAGAGCGCGATGCAGGAATCCGCGCGGGCCTGTGGCATCAACGACGAATTGCGCCTTGATTGTCACATTGCTGCCGTTTTGCGCTCCTGCCAGACTGACTCCATCGCCATCTTTTGCGAATTCTCGCAGATCGAGTTCGTCCAGGTACTCGACGCCAAGGCTTTGTGCTTCGCACACGAGAAAATGATCGAAGTCGGCTCGATACCAGTGCGTATCAGCAATTGTGTTGTGCGGGCTAGCGGCGACGAGTAACTGACTTTCGCGTGTTATGGGTCCGGACTGTCCCGGGGGATGATGAAAGAAGCTGAAGCCGCGCTTGAGCCCGCAGGCCAGTTCTGGATGGCTTGCCCGCCAACTACCCCACTTGCTTAGCGGACGGAGGTTCGGCAGATTGTATTTTGTAGTGAGTTCTTCGAAGAGAAGGTTAGAGAGCGGTGTCGATGACTCGCCGATGACGACACGCGGATGCCTGCCGCGCTCGAGCAGAATGACGCGCAAGCCCAGGCGCTTAGCAATCATGGAGAGGAGCGAACCTGCGAATCCCGATCCAACGACCGCAAGGTCATACCGGTTGCTCAACTCTGCCTCTCGCATGCAGCGCATGGTGCGACGCTTAAAATTTCCTGACGAAGATTCATCATACGCAAACGTGCGATGCGCGCATCGAAGCAGCATGGACATTCCCTGCCGCGCTTCACATCCCATAAATCTGTGAAGACGCGCCCGCGCTGGAGTCTCAATCCATACTCAGCCGCAGCTTCGACTACGTGTAGGTCAGGCGGGACGAACAATCCGTCCGCGGCAAGTGTCTCCATGGCGCCGTTGCCGCTGCGCGTAGGAATCAGCGTTGCTGCAGTCGCGCCGCAGTCGAAGGCGAAGTCGAGCGAGTGCTGCGCCCAGGGCAGTGCTTCTTCGGGCTGTATGAATGGAGGCTGGACCAAAATGAAGACGCGTAGGTCGATGGCGTTGCCCTGCAGGAAATTTGCGGCAGCAGTGAACTGATCAAGAGTCATACGTTTGTTGAGCTTTTCGAGGACGCTCTGGTGTGCCGTCTCCAGCCCCATCGCAATCTCGAGACGAGGACTCAACTGATTTCGAAAGGCGATGCAGCTCTTGCCTACAAGCGCGGGGTGGCATTCGACAATGACGCGGTCGAAATGCCGGAGGCGCGCCGCGATAGCTGTGTAGTCTTCGGAGGGAATTGCGCCGGGATCGAAGAAACTACCGGCGTTGTAGAGCTTGATGACGCGGGCAGGTGGCAACTGTTTCAGCGCGAAATCTACCTGTTCTGGGATCGCCCCGATGGGCACAGACTCTGTCAGCGTATTGCGCCAGAGGTCACACATCACGCAGCGGAAGGGGCATTCACGATTGGTGAGAAAGATTGTGGCGATGGGTTGGGGCTGGCCGTCCGCAGTACATTCTTCTTCGACAAAATATGCGTACGGCTCACGAGGGTTTAGCGTCACGCGTGCGGACCGACGGGACAATATCCATCGATCCCGCTGGGCCGCGCTCTCAGGATAGGTCGACAACGGCGCCACCTCAGAGATAGAGCGAAAGGAACTGCTTCCGGTAGTCGGCTTCGCGGAACGGCAGCCAGTTAGGGAGAGACTCAACCGGGATGGCTCCGTGCTGAAAGCGGCGCTTGGGGTAAACCGGCATCTTCATGCCAGTGACGGCGGCGATTCCGCGCGAAACGATCTCGCCCTTCAGGTCGTAGAGCCGCTCCACGCTGTAATCGGTGAGGCCGATGAATGGGATGGCCTCAGCAACGGCAATCACGTTCGGGCGCGTGTACGGACTGAAGCCTGAGAATCCGAAATGATGTGCGGGGGCATAAGTGCGTGTGTAAGAACGACTGAGGCCGCCGCTGTAGGTGAGTGAATGCTTGATTTTGCCGACGCCCCAGCCTTCCTGATAAAGCATGGGATTGTTCACGACGCTGCGAATGGTCAGTTCCGGATTTTCTTCGATGGGATAGTCCTTGAGATTTTCGTCACCGCCGTCGCCATCGAGCAGATATTTCCAGTCGGGATAGCGCTCGCGAATGCCTCGACAGAGCGCAACGGCCATCGTGGCCGACTGGACGTCGAGCGATTTGTAGTCTTCGACAATGCGGATTGTCTCTTCCGTGTTCAGCGCTGCGGGATCGGCCTCGATAGGCTCAAGAAACAGGCCGAGATTGAGAGTGTCGAGGAAAGCGTGGGCCTGCGCAACATCTGGACCACGATCGAGGTCGAGCACAAACGCTTTCAGACGGCTTGGTCTGATGCCGAGGCGCTGCATGACGTGATAGGTGGTAAGAAAGACGCTGCCGCTGTCGATGCCTCCGGAGAAACAGACGCCGATGGGTTCGCTGGGCGGGACACGCTGGAGCCATTGAGAGATCTCTTTGGCGAGGGCAGCTATGTAGGTTTTTCCGATTTCGTCTAGGTCGGTGGACAGTGACGCCATCGCAGGCGTGAAAAAACGCGTGTAGACGGGATCAGGATCGGGGCAGCCGATGAGTTGAAGCTCGACGATATAGTGTGCGGGAACCATGCGTGTATAGCTTGGATGAAACTGGGAGTCGAGACCCTCGCCTTTGAGCCAGTTGTAGATTGAGTCGATGCGCGGAGCTACGATCAGCACGGGGCCTTCCTGTCGCTTGGCGAGGAAATAACGCATGGGCCGATCAAGGGAGCGAGCCATGCGGACGGTCTTCCCTTCGCGCGCGATAAGCGCGAATGAGCCGTGGATATTGCGCACGGCATCAGGCGTGCCGCTCAGCAGGTGTGCAAGAGCTTCCTCTATAGAAAGGTTGTAAATCTGATTGGCTTCGGGCTCGGTCAGATCAACCACCCGCTCAATGTACTGGTCCACGATATTCCCCTGAGACTTTTGATTCAGTTTACGCTTATCGATCGGGGGTCCACCTTGCATTTGCCAGCGGGTATGATCGTTATCAATGCCCGCTTCGCTACCACGCCCACGGCGCATCCTCTACGCCGGAACTCTTGATCCGGGCTCTACTTCCGCATACCGCTATGCGGCTCTTGAACGGCTGGGTCAGCAGATGGGCGCGTTTGATCCAAAGCTTTATGAGGGTAGATCGAGGCAGGTGCAGCGGCTGCGCTTTCGTTACCCAGTGGGGCCGCTGGTTGCGCGAGTGAATCATGTGCTGGTGGAGGCTGTTGGGTCGTTTCGGCCAGATGTGGTGTGGTTCGACAAGCCGACGGTGTTTACGGCGGAGACCATGCGCGTAATTCACGAGGTCGGAGCGCAGATTGTCTTTTATGTGCAGGATGCCCCGTTCGGGCCGCGTGACGATGGGTGTTGGCGACAGTTCTATAAGGTGTACAGGATGGCCGATCTGCACTGCCTGGTGCGAAAGGCGGATGTGGCACGTTATCGCGCATGGGGACTTCCGTGGATTGAAACGATGTTCAGTTTTGATCCGAAGATGCACTTTCCACCTGAACCAGGCTTTGGCGATGCTGAGCGCGACCGGGGAGTTTCGTATATCGGGTTCCCATATGAACAACGTCCGGCGTTTCTGCTTCGACTGGCTCGGGACTATCAGCTTCCAGTTGTTGTGAACGGCAACCGCTGGCTGCGCGTGCTGACTCCAGAAGAACAGCGGCTTGTTGTGCTAGGAGACTACCTTGCTGACGCGAAGTATCGGCAAGGTATATGGAGGTCGAAGATCAACCTCAGTTTTGTGACGGAAAGCAACGAAGACGATATTGCTCATAAAGCGGTCGAGATTGCCGCATGTGGCGGTTTCCTGTTGGCGGTGCGCACCCCGGGACATCAGGCGCTCTTTGAAGAGGACCGCGAGGCGGTTCTCTTTTCCTCAGTAGAAGAGTGCGCGAATAAAGCGCGGTTCTATCTTGAGAGGCTGGAGTTGCGTGAAGCGATTGCCGCGCGCGGGCGCGAACGAGCTGTACGCAGCGGCTATGACAATGATACGCAGCTTGCGCGCGTCTTAAATCGGCTGGATGGAAAGCAGGACTGACGGCACGTCAGAGGCCAAGGCCGCCGTCGACTCCCAGGATTTGCCCGGTGATGAAGTGTGGGCCCGTAGCAAAGAAGAGAATCGCGGCCGCGACTTCCTGTGGACTGCCATTGCGTTTCATGGGAGTTTTACGGGCAAAGTGCTCGTACTCGGCAGAGACTTCGCCGTTGACAATCATTCCCGGAGCCACGCAGTTCACGGAAATCTCGGGAGCGAAGGCCTTCGACATAGTCTGCGTAAGCATGTGGAGAGCCGCCTTGGAGGTGCAGTAGTGGGCGTGTGTAGGCCAGGGGTGCATTCCGCCGAGCGAACCGATGTTGATGATGCGACCCTCCGCTACTCGGAGGTATGGCAACGCGGCCTGCGCAACAAGGAACGGTGCACGGGTGTTGGTTTCGAACATCGCGTCCCACTGCTCGACAGTTATATTTTCGAGAGCGGCGGTCTCAAAGCGACCGGCGTTGTTGACAAGGATGTCGATGGATCCGAATTGATCGGCTACTTGAGTAACGGCGGAGCGAACGCTTCCCGGGTGGCGCAGATTGGCATGGACAGCGAGGGCACGGACGCCCAAGGCCTCGAGTTCGCGGACGGTCTGCGCGGCGTCTTCCGCAGACTCGCGGTAAGTGATTGCAACATCGGCACCTTCTTCGGCCAGCGCGAGAGCGATAGCGCGTCCAATGCGCTTGGCGGCGCCTGTCACGAGCGCAACCTTCCCCTTCAATTTGCTCATTGGAATAGTCTACGGGAATAGTCTGCGAGGTCTGCCCTTTCGACTCAGGGTAGACTGTCAGACTCCCTTCGCTCGTAAGGTTTCCGCGGTTTACCAGTGGCCGACTGCATGGAGTTCCAGCAAGTGAGCCACGGAAAAGGCCACAAGCCAGAGCCCTACCACAGTAGAGCCGATGGTAATGACGATCCTTCCGACACGCCTGTCCTCAGGGTGTGCGGGGTGACCGCGCCGGATGCCGAAGACCTGTCCAAGCAGGCCAATAATAAGAACTGCGCCACCAATAATGAGAGTAAGCCACGCCATGGCCCACCTTTTTACTCCCCACACAACATGATTGGGAAGTACTTTCTACATATTTTTAGACCCCATTGATGGCGTTCGGGTTACCTGCGGTAGCGGATCGGTTAAACTGGTGCGTTACCCTCCCTGTCGAAGGATCGTCGATGAAGCTGTTTCGCTGGCTGTGGCTTGTGGCCACGCTCGCTGTGCTCGCCAATGGATTCCATGTAGCAATGTATGTAGTTCCTGCCGATGTGAACCAGGGCGACCTTTCGCGCATCCTCTATTACCACGTTCCCACCTGGTGCGGGATGGGGGTGTTCTTTTCGATCAACCTGATCTGCTCGATCGTCTTTCTTGCCATCCGGAACCGGAATCCCGAACGGGCTCTGAAAACCGATGCCCTCGCGCTGGCGTCGGCAGAGTTGGGGGTGGTCTATTGCCTTGTCGGCATGACCACCGGGTCGATCTGGGGGCGCGCGGCATGGGGCATCTGGTGGACCTGGGATGCCCGGCTGACGACCACGCTGGTGCTATGGCTGATCTATGTCGCGTACCTGCTGGCGCGACGGTTCATCTCCGGACCGGAGATGCGGGTGATGGCGGCGGTGATCGCAATCTTCGGCTTTGCCGATATTCCCATCGTTTATATGTCGACGCGCTGGTGGCGGACGCAGCATCCGGCCCCCGTGTTTTTCGGAGGGCCTAATACCGGCCTCGACCCGAGCATGATGCCAGCCCTGTGGTGGAACATGGCCGGATGGCTGATGTGGGGCATCTTTGTCGTCAGCCTGCGCTACTCCGCTGAGCGCCGCCAGCAGATGGCCGATGAACGTGCCGCAACAATTGCCCTGGAGGCCGCATGAACGAGATGAACGCAATGTTCCATCGGCACCTTGTGGCAGCCTATGCGGCGGCGTGGATCATTCAACTGACCTACCTGGGATACGTTGTGCGGAAGTGGATCGGAGCCCGCAAAGCGCAACAAGCCACACGAGAGCCACAACAGCCGCGGTAGAATCTTAGGCACATTTGTTCGGCCTTCTCACGAGAAAGAGGTTTTGCGTGAAGACTGTACCCGGTAAACTGCTGTCCTCCACTCTTGTCGTTTCTGCCATGCTTCTCCCGGCAAGACTCCACGCTCAATCCGTAGATGTCCAGACGGCAAAGAACATCATCAATGTCGGGCTCTCCGCGCACGACCCTTCGACGCGCGTCGAGGCAATTGCAGCGACGGGCATGATCGGCGAAACCGATGCCGTGCGTAAGCAGATCGAGGGCTTCCTGAGCGACAAAGACGCCAATGTGCGCATTACCGCGACGGAGTCGCTGGCTGACCTCGATATGAAAGCGAGCCTTCCAGCGCTGGAGAACACGCTCGATAACGACCAGGTCCCGGAAGTCCAGTTTGCAGCGGCCAAAGCCCTTTACCGGATGCATGACCCGAAGGGCAAGCAAGCCCTCGAAGATGTCCTGAGCGGCAAGATCAAGCCGAAATCGAGCCTGAT
>JASHRS010000087.1 GCA_030037215.1 Silvibacterium sp.
TATGAGACTTGTAAGATCCTTCTTGAGTCGCTTGGCGAAGATCTCGCCGCCTTAGTGGGGGAGACGGAAGCGGAAGTTGCCGAAAGTTTGATTGTGGCATTCCGCGACGAGTCGGCTAAGGCCGTGATGAAGGCGATTGCCGCACATGCGACTGTCTGGGGGGCTAAGGAGCCTGCAGAACGCGAAATCGCGACGCAGCAGGCGTTGACTTGGGCTATAAGGCAAAATGGTCATCGTGTTCAATGTCCGTCTTGTAAGAACACTGCACTCTTGTCGGGAACTCCGTCTACACCAGCGACCCAAAAGTTAGAGGATGGACTGATTATCGAGACGCAGCAATATTTGCCGACAAAGTTCGAGTGTGTTGCGTGCCAATTGAAGATCGCTGGGTTATCACAGTTGAGTGCTTGCGGACTCGGAGTTCCGTACAAATCCACGTCCACCTATGATCCCGTGGAGTATTTCTCCTCGGAGGATAAGCATCCTGGCTTTGATGACGACAATAACGAATACTGATCATGAATTGTTCTTCCATTCGCGAGACTATTCTGACAACCGTGCCCCCTTTTGCCTCAAACCCCGCCACAATTTAGGATAGAAATAGTCGGAGATTGGTTTGGATTTGAGTGAATCTCTGTGGCATTCTTTGCGCCCGATTCTCTGAGCACTTGATTACCGCGAATCTCTGAAACTTTATCTAAATGTCGACTATCCAAACATCAGGGACGGGAGAAGTTCATCCTGACGTTCTGCTCGTCGAGCGGGCGAAGCAGGGTGATGTGCAGGCGTTTGAGAAGCTTGTCCGGCAGTATGACCGGCAGGTGTTTCGGATTGCCAACCACATCACGCAGAACCGCGAAGACGCCGAGGACGTTGTCCAGGATGCGTTTCTGAAGGCGTACGAGAAGCTGGAGCAGTTCCAGGGCAACTCGAAGTTTTATACCTGGCTGGTGCGGATTGCGGTCAACGAGAGCCTGATGCGGCTGCGGAAGCGGCGCACGGGCAAGATGGTCTCGATTGACGAGGATGTGGAGACTGAGGATGGGTCGGTGCCGCGCGATCTGGCGGACTGGAGTCCGGACCCGGAGGCGCTGTACGGGCAGTCGGAGATGGCGGAGATTCTGAAGAAGACGATTCAGGGGCTGCCGCCGGGGTTCAGGGTAGTGTTTGTGCTGAGAGACGTAGACGGGCTTTCGACCGAGGAAACGGCCGATGCCCTGGGTTTAAGTATTCCGGCGGTCAAATCGCGTTTGTTAAGAGCGAGACTGCAGTTGCGGGAGCGGCTGGCGAAGTACTTCCGCAAAAACGGCAAGAACGGTGGTGGGAAGTGACCTGCACGGAGTTTCTGGCACAACTTGACGAGTTGATTGATGACGAAGTGACGGTTGCTTTACGGGCCGATCTGGAGCAGCATCTGCGCGAGTGCGAGCACTGCGAGATTACGCTGAACACGACGCGGAAAACGATTGAGATTTATCGCAGCCACGAGATCTATGAGCTTCCCGAAAGCGTAAGAGTAAGGCTGGAGAAGGCGATTATGGCGAAGTGCAGGAAATGCTGAGGACTGGCCGTCCAGGCAGACGCGCTTCGCGCCGTCCGTGGATGATTTGATGTAGTGGCGCTCGCGTTGCGAGCGAGGAAGATTCGAAGAAGATAAGAAAGGCTCAGGAGAGAATCCTGAGCCTTTGGTGTTTTGGGGTACTGACCGTGGATGCTAATTCGTTGAGTTGGCGGTGCCTCCGTCGTCGTCGCGGCGGTGAAGGGTAGGCGGCTCGTCGTTGTCATTACCGTTGGGATTGGCATTGGGGCTGTTCGGGTTGTTGTTGACGCGGCGCAGCGACGGCTTATCGTTGTTCGTGTTGTTATGCAGGCGGCGCTTGTTCTCGATGCGCGCAAGGCGGGCCTTAACCTCGTCGAACTCCGAAGTGGTCTCGAGGTATTCGGAGCGCGGCGGGAGGATTTTTGCGATCTCCTCCTGCGAGTGCTCGATGCGGTCGGGAGTCTGCGGGTGGTCAGAGAAGGCGCGGGCGACGGCTCCGGGCTTGTGCTTCTGCAGGTCCTCGATTTTTTCAAAGAAGGTGATGAGGGCTTCGGGATCGTATCCGGCGCGATACATGTACTGGATGCCGAGGAAGTCGGCCTGGGCCTCGAACTCGCGCGAGAATTCGAGGAAGGTCATGGGGATGGCGATGCTCTCAGCCTCGTAGATGCCGTAGCCGGTCCATCCGCCGATAAGGATCATGGGGGCGATGCTGGCGATCTGCGCATAATTCATGCGGGTCATTTCGCGCATGGCGTGATGGGCGCAGACGTGAGCGGTCTCATGCGCCATGACGCCGGCGAGCTCAGCTTCATCGTCGGCGGCGAGGATGAGTCCGGAGTTGACGAAGAAGTAGCCACCGGGCAGGGCAAAGGCGTTGATCTCGTCGGAGTCAAGAACCTTGATGGTGAAGGGGACTTTGCAGTCGGAGTTCTTGACGATGTTCTGGCCGATGCGGTTGATGTACTCGGCGACGACGGGGTCGGTGATGATGTGGCTGCTCTTCTCAACCTCCATCGCGTATTCCTTGCCCATCTTGATTTCGGTTTCGGTGGAGTACCAGTTGCCTGCGCCGCGTGCGCCGATGTTGCGCTCGCCGACGGCGTTTACGTCGTCGATGCTGCCTTTCTTGACGCCGGGCATGGTCTGGTCATCGGAGGTGTAGTTGCCGGAGGGAGTCATGGAAGCGGCTTCAGAGGCAGTGGGCTTCTCAGCAGTCGGAATGGATTCAGCCGAAGCGGAGGCTGAGGAGCTGGGCGGCTGAGCCTGGGGCTGGGTGTCGGGCTGCTGCGTTGTCTGCGCAGTTGCAGGCGTAGATGGAGTTGCCGCCGGCGTGGATGACGAGGTCGAGGCCGGGGCCGATTGCGCAGTAGTAGACGCAGGCTGGGACGCAGTAGTTGGAGGTGTGGCCGGGGCCGTGGTCTGGGACGTGCTCTGGGCTTGCGCGGCACAGACAGCGAGGGCCGCAAAGGCGGCCAGGGTGAACGACCGAATGGATGGGAAAATCAGGTGATCAGGCATAGAAGCCCCCACAGGCAGGCGTAACTCTGCTCTGTTAGACGCTAGTATGCGCCTTTTCGTGTACATCAGCCAAACAGTCAATAGCCAATAGCCAACAGCCGATAGCCAGAGCAGCCGATAGGGAGTCGTCGGGAGTCTGCAAGCCTCAGTTCCTGCGGGAGTTGGCGCGTTCTGACGCGGGTGAATGAGCAGCCGGGGCGACGAAGGGGTGGGCGACGGTTCCGGTAACGCGAACGGGCGGGACGGCTCCGGTGGGCGACGGGAACAGGTTTTGCTCTTCGGTGATGGCGGTGGTCCACTCAAGGTCCAGAGCGCGATCGAAGGTGATGGTTCCGAGAGCAGGACCTTTGATGAAGGTAAGGGTCTGGTTGGAGATGGTTCCGGCGGCGATCCAGCGGGATGGGACTTCGAATGTGACCGCGCGCGAGGTTGAGGCATTGATGGGACCGGGTCCAGGGGCGACTGGCTGTGCTCCAGATGTTGTCCAGACTCCACCCCAGTTTCCCTTAGTGATCCAGCGGAAGTCTCCCGTGGCGGAAGCGGCGAGGGAAGTGTAGCCGTGAAGATTGAGATTAGCCTGGCCGTCGATGGAGCCGGGCCCCCATTTTTCGTGGAAGAGCGCGGATGCCTGGGCAAGTTTGACGCCGGTCCAGGCGAGGTTGAGAGCATATTGCGGGCCGCCGGAGGCTGCTTCGACAGAGCCGGATACGTGCACGGAGCCGCCGAGGGCGGCGGCGTTGAGCGAGACGATGTTCAGACGGCGTTCTTTTACGTGAATAACGGCGGTGGCGTTGCTCAGCTTGAGATCGTTAACGGAGAGCGTGCCTGCGTGGATGGTTCCGGTGAGCGACGGCCAGGGTGGAGCAGGCGATTCGACGCGGGAGAGGATGGCCTCCAGAAATTCGTTGTGACGGCCTGAGCCGAGAATCGCTGACTGGAGCGAGGCAGTATCGAGCGTGGGGAAGTCGAGATTGATCTGCGCCGGGCAGCCATCGGGATCATCGCAGGGCATGGGATAGGTCACGGAACCTTTGGCGGGGATGCCGTTGACGGAGATGCTGGCGTTGGTCCAGGTGACGGCGCCATCGCCGAACTGACCACCAAACTGGGCGGTCGCGGTTGCGATCTGGATGGGTTCGGGCAGCCAGGCGGGCTTGAATTCGGTGTGCTGAAGGCGCATCGAGCCTTGAAGGGTTGCGCCGGTCTGGGCGGTGACGGGGAGAATCCACGGGCCGGCGAGCGTGAGATCGGACTGCGCTGTTCCCTGAATGGCGAGGTTCTGGAAGCCGCGGAACTCAGCAACGGCGCGCGCTACAGGTTCAAGACGCGCGAGAGAGCTTTCACCCGTGAAATGCAGGCTGAAGCCGGAGCGAGAGAATTGTCCGGAGAGCTGCATGGGCGTAGGTTCTCCTGCAGCGAAGCTGGCGGGCTCGAGCAACACGACATTTGGCGAGTTGGGGTTCAACGAACCGGAAAGAATTGGCAGCGCAGACGGTGCAGAGGCCTTGTGGCGATGCAATGAGGCCGGCGCAGGCGGAGCGGGTGTGGCGAAGCGCAATGCGGCAAAGGTGACGGGGTCATCGACTCCCGCCAGATGGACAGCGACGGAATCGGCGACGGCGTGGCCAGTGAGTATGTTGCGGGATGGCGCGGATTTTGCGGGGATGGATTGCGCCAAGGTGAACTGGCCATTGATGGTTCCCGAAGCGTCAAGCAGCAGGGGAAGGCCGCGGCGCAGCAGGCCGAGCAGGTTAACGGCGAAGGAGACGGGTGTGTGATTGATCTCAAGATTCAGGTTCGGCCGCGGATGGGCGGGACTTGCGACTGAGCCGGTGAGCAGAAGATGACCGTCGCCGGTGGGCAGCAGGCATGTGAGATTGTCGATGAGTTGCTGCGGGCGGTGCCAGGTAGCCTGGCATCGGGCGTCGATGTCGAGCTCGTTGAGCGGGGTGAATTCGAGCCGGTGCGCGTTGGCAACGCGGAGGCGCGAGCTGAGGACAAGATCGCGTATGTCGCCGGTGATGTCGGCTTCGACACGGAGATCGCCGCGCCATCCGGTGTCAGAACCGAACATGAGACGGCTCACCTGGCCAAGTTGCGCGCCTGTCCACTCAGCATGGAGATTGAGGGGCAACTGATCGAGGGAAGACGCGCGGGTCAGCGAGCCTTCGAGGCGCATGGTTCCGGTGTCTTCGAGATCGAGGTCGAGATCGGTGCGCGCGGGCTCGGCCTCAAGGCGGATGCGCCAGCGGTTGGGATCGGCGAGCCAGACGGAGGCATCAGCGTTGAAGAAGGAAAAGGCTTTTTTTTCGTAGCCCTGCTTGAAATTGATACGGGCGTCGCTGAATTCAATGTAAGGGAAGCGCGGGGCTGCGCTGGGATGGCGCTGCGCGGTGGGCGCGGTGGCGGTGCGCGAGGCCTGAAGCAATAAAGAAGAAAAATTCCAACTGCCAGCGGGGTCGCGGACGAGGTTGACGCTGGCATCGTCCAGGTCGATGCGGCTGATCTCGAGGCGCTGGTTCCATAAAGATGAAAGGCGAAAGTGGACGGTAACTTCAGGCGCGCGCAGCAGCGGCTCTGCTCCGAAGGCAGGGTCCTCCTCGACGACGAAGTCGTGAATGACGAGCCCGGGCAGCGGGAAGACAGTGAGATTAATACTGCTGAGGTGAACGGTGTGGCCGAGGCTGCGGGTGAGCGAGTCGGCAATGGTTCGATGGTAACGGCCGAGGTTGATCAGTGGTACGAGGAATCCGATGAGCAGGACGAGCAGAACGATGGCCGTGATCCAGCGGACGCGGTGCTTTCGACCGTGAACCTGACCCTCTGCAAGCTCCTCAGCGGGCTCGTTCATAAGCAGGCTCTTACTTCACCAGGTGGAAGGTGCGGCTCCAGCGTGTTCTGCCTATGAAGTGCAGTGCGACCTGCCCGATGGACTGGACGCGTGCAATGAGGCTGGTCTGGCCGTAGTCAGCTTCCGTGGATTTAAAGGACCAGTAATTAAAGAGCGGGCGCCCAACGATATTCGCGCGGGGAACGAATCCCCAATAGCGGCTGTCGAGGGATACGGGGCGGTTGTCGCCCATGGCAAAATAGTAGCCCTTCGGGACGACGAGGTCGCCGTTCTGGATGTGATTGGGAAGATCGAGCGCCCATTCGGCAGTGACATCGCTCTCCGACGGCGGTGGAACGGCGGGAAAATCGTCGCGGTAAGCGTAGGAGTCGGTAGCGACCTGAACTTCGGGCTCGTTTTGCTCGACTCCGTTGAGGTAAACGTGGCCGTCGATGAGATGAATGTGATCGCCGGGGATGCCGATGACACGCTTGACGAGATAGAGGTGCTCACCGTTGGACTCAAGCGTGGGCTTGAAGAAGACAATGATGTCGCCGCGATGGACGCTGCGGTAATTAACAAAGGGCGCCCAGTGCGTGGGCGGCGCGAGCGTGATGCGGTCAACCAAAACGTGATCGCCGATGAGAAGGGTATTTTCCATCGACGAAGAGGGGATGGCGAAGTTCTGGAAGATGAAGGTAAGTGCGAAGAGGCCCAGAACGAGGACGCCGCAGATGGAGGCGAAGGCTTCGAGCGGGGTTTCTTCCTGTTTTTTCTGCGAGGCCGCGCTCTGGCGTTCTTCGGAAGTCTGCTGCATTGCGGGTGCTCGAATCTCCTGGATGAACTGTGCCCGCGATATCAACGAACGATGCGCAGAATGCGGGTCCAGCGGGCGAAATCGTCGATTCTGTCGACGATGGTATCAGCCACGCCCTCGTGTTCGAGTTTATCATTATGCGGCGTCAGAGCCGTGACCTGCGGCAGTGCAGGGAGATCGGTGGCAGAAGGCCGGCGCAGCGAAAAATAAATGATGAAAGGGCGTCCTACGATGGCAGAGCGGGGAACAAATCCCCAATAGCGGCTGTCGCGGCTGTGGTTGCGGTTATCGCCGAGGACGAAATACATGCCGGCGGGGACGATGAGGTCTCCGGCGGTTTCAGAGTTGCGCATCTGCTCGAACCAGTGTGTGTCGACACTGGGATCGGTATAGACGTTAGCAGGAAAGTTGTCGCGAAAGCTGTCGGGGTAAGCCGGCTCATCGACAACGTAAGGCTCGTTGAGACGCTGTCCATTCAGGTAGACGATGCCGTTTTTGAGATGGATGCGGTCGCCGGGGATTCCGATGACACGCTTGACGACGTGTTCGGAGGGATTGAGCGGGAAGTAAAAGACGATGATGTCACCGCGCGAGACATGGCGGTATGGCAGCAGCCGGCGGAAATGACCGGGAGGGCCGTAGATGGACTTGTTGACGAGAAGAAAGTCGCCAACCAGCAGTGTGCGCTCCATGGATTCAGAAGGAATACGGAATGGCTGCACGATGAAGGTCAGCACAAACATGGCGATGACGAGCAGCGAAAGCAGCGAGCGCAGTGCTTCGAGTGGAGACGGATAGAGGACGCGGAGATGGCCGAGGGTCGCCGAAGACAATGAAGAGTATTCAGATGAGGACTCTGCACCGGGCGCGATGGGTGCAGGCTCACTCATGCGGGAGTCTCCGATGTGGAGTTGAGCTTGGCGAGGGCACGGCGGGCGGCCTCCTGCTCGGCCTTTTTCTTGGTGCTGCCGACACCGCGAGCGAGAGCTTTGCCGCGGACGTGACCCTGACGCGCGAAGACCTCGACGAGGAAGCGTTTGCGATGATCGGGCCCGCTTTCAGCCTTGACGATGTATTCGGGCTGGCTGCGCCCGCGGGCCTGAAGCAGCTCCTGAAGGGTGGATTTGTGGTCGCCGATGGCGATGCCTCCGCGCAACTGATCGCGCAGAGCGGAGACGGCAGGCTCGACGATTTCACGAAGGACGAAATCGCGCGCCGAGCCGACGCCTCCGTCGAGATAGATAGCGGCAATGACGGCTTCGATGCAGTTGGCAAGCAGCGCGGACTTTTTGCGGCCGCCGCTGCGCTCTTCTCCGCGGCCGAGGAGCATGTATTCGCCGAGGTTGAGGCGCGCGGCCACCTGGCCGAGATACCTTCGGCTGACGAGCTCGGCGCGTAGGCGGGTGAGTTCGCCTTCGCGAAGCTCCGGGTAGCGGCGGCAAAGATCTTCGGCGACCAGGAAACCGACGACAGCATCTCCGAGAAACTCAAGTTGCTCGTTGTCGGCGCTGGGATCGGTGGCGTGCGCTTCCGGATAGGTGAGTTTTTTCTCGTAGGCGAGCGAGCGGTGCGTGAGGGCGCGCGTGAGCAGCTCCGACTGCGCGAACTGGTGCTGCAGCAGAGATTCGATAGAGCCGTCCGGTTCAGGTTTCTGTCTCAATGCGGCCGGACCTCATTTCTGCGGCTGATTATTGGACGATGGAGCGGCTGCAGCCGGTGGCTTGGAGGTGGAGTCGTCGTCTGACGGCGGCGGCTGATCGGGAAGCGCAAATGGCGTAGATATCCCTTTTTCCGCGGCTGTCTTGATGTCGGGCTGGATGTCCGGGACAGCGAGCGCAGCCTTGTACTCGGCGATGGCCTGGTCGCGCTCGTCGTTCACATCAAAGATCTGGCCGAGATAAATGTGCGACCAAGCGAGCAGGCGGGGATCGGTGCCGAGGCGAAGGGTTTCGTGAAACGCAGTGGTGGCGTCGTCGACATTGCCGGTGAGCAGGTCGGCACGGGCAAGAATAAAGTTGGCGCGCGCGGCATCGGGGCCGTGCTGCTTCAAGGTTGCTTCAGAAAGATCTGTGGCGTCCTTGGGGTCGTGCTTCACCAGGTCCATTTCGGCCATGTCGAGCGGAGATGGCTTGACCTGGACTTCGGCGACGACGTCGGGCGTGCCCTGTTCGGCGAACTGGATATGGCGGACGTGGCTCACCTCCTCGGGAACGTCCATGCCGTAGACCATTTCGCCGATGGTTTCCTGAAGGCTGGCGGGAGTTTTTTCGAACGCGATGAGCTCGCTATAGAAGTACTGGGTGAGGATGAAGCCCTGAACCATCGACTGATCGACGGACTTCTGGCGGACGGCTGCGTCCTGGGCTACGGCGGCCTGATGCTCGCGGTAGGCCTGCTCAAGATTGCTGCGGTCAATGTCGGCAGGGATGGGCTTGAGATCGACGCCGGTGTTCATGGTGCGGGCTTCGATAGCACGGATCATGCATTCGACGACGAGCGAGACGATGTCTTCGCGGTAGCGGTAATCGAGCGGAGCATCGCGAACGATGTGCAGGAACGGTTCCAGGCGCTCGATGGCTCCGGAACGGGCATACATGAGCGGTTCGATTTCGTAGTGGAGATAGACATGGCGCACCTTATCCATGTGGAGTGTTCCGGCATTTGAAGGCGAGGCGACCACGACATAATTGGTTCCGTAAATGCGGGCATTGGTTTCGGCGGGCGAGAGCAGCGGCTCGATGACAACCAGGAAGCGGTGGTCGCTGTAAGTGCTGGCCGGCATTTTGAGATAGATATTGGTGTCCACGATCATCTTGGTGAGCGGATCATGGAGGTGCGCAATTTCGGCGTCGTAGGCGGGGCGGTTGGCGACCCAGATAACGTGAAGGTCGATATCGCTTGCGAATTTTCTCAAGATGGGCAGAATGCCTTCGACAGTAGTGGAGTCGGGCGGCATATCGGCGTCATCGACACTGGGCTCGAGATCAGGAGGCGGCGTGACGTAGAGAGCCAGCGAGACATACTGTGCGAGATCAAGCCCGGCTTCCGCGAGGTGGTGCTGGTCAACGAAGGCGCAAAGCTGGTCGCGGTCGGCGCGACCCTGAGCAGACTGGGCAACGGCCTGTTCGACCTGGGCGCGGACGCGGGCGCGAATCGGATCCGACTCGGCGAGACCGTTGTCATAACCGCAGGCATTGAGCGCGACGGCAATGTCGAAGAGAGCTTCGCTGTCGGTAAGGCTGACGGAGGGTCCGGCAGGATCGATGAGCGCTGGAGCCTTGGGCGCGGTCGGATACTGCTGCGGTGCGGCCGGAGAGCTGACCTGAGCCTTTTTCTGCGCAAGAGAAAACGGCGCCGCGGCGAGCAAAAGCACGGATAAGGGAACGGAAAGGCGATGCAATGTTGAGGAAAACCGCATAAAAACAGGGTATAGGGTGTAGGGTATAGCGCGCGGGGCGCGGGGCGCAAGATAGCCGATCACCATCAGCCGACAAAATCCAGGCTTCGGTGGAATCCAGATACCGGGAACTTTACGAAGAGACTGACGTAATCGATTTGCAGAGGGCAGAACGCTCTCCAGGGAGATGGAATGACGGCTGGGAGTGCGGTTTCAGGGTTGGGGCACGCGGAATCTGAAGTCAGCGCGAAAGCATTGCCGCGGATTGAGTGGGCAGCGGTGATTATGCTGTGCGCGGCGAAGCTGCTGTTGCACATTTTTACCAGCGTGCAGCGGTATGGGTATTTTCGCGACGAGCTTTACTACTTTGACCTGGCGCGGCATCTGGCGTGGGGCTATGTGGACTGCGCTCCCCTGGTGGCGGTTTATGCGCGCATTGCGCTGATGCTGGGCGGTTCGCTGGCGGCGCTGCGAATTCTGCCTGCTCTTGCGGGAACGGCAGAGGTGGCGCTGTCGATCCTGATAGCGCGGGAGCTGGGCGGCGGACGCTATGCACAGTGGCTGACGGGACTGATGGTGCTGCTGTGTCCGGGATTTCTGGCTATGGACGGCTTCCTCACGATGAATGCCTTCGAGCCGCTGTTCTGGATGGGCTGCGCCCTGGTTGTGGCGCGATTTTTGCGTACGGGCGACTCGCGGCTTTGGGTGTGGTTTGGGATTCTGGTGGGATTGGGGCTCGAAAACAAGCACTCGATGGCCTTCTTTGCCGTCGCGGTGGTTGCGGCGCTATTGCTGACAGAGCATAGGCGGGAGTTCCTGAAGCCGTGGATATGGATCGGGGTTGCAATTGCTCTCCTACTGTTTGCGCCGAATCTGATCTGGCAGATACGGCACCATTTCCCTACGCTGGAAGACCTGGAGAACGTAAAACGCACGCACAAGAATGTGATTCTTGGGCCAGTGGCGTTTGTGGGCCGGCAGATTCTGGACCTCAATCCGATCGTATTTCCGGTATGGCTGGCAGGGCTGGCGTGGATGCTGTGGTCGCGGTGCTGGCGGGTGCTGGGACTGACGTTCGTGGTGTTTTTCGTAATGATGGAGCTGACGCATGGGAAGGAATACTACCTCTTCCCGATTTATCCCATGATGCTGGCTGCGGGCGCAGTAGCGATTGGGGGTTGGCTGGCGGGGCTGCGAAAACCGGCGCTGGCTGCGTCGCTGCGCGTGGCGATCATGACGGTGATTGCGATGGCGATGGCAGCTTTCGTGCCGATCGCGACCTGGATGCTTTCGCCTGAACACTACATCGCGTATACGCGGGCGATCGGGTTCATGCCGAAGCAGCTTGAGACGCATCAGCGCGCATTGCTTCCGCAAGGGATTGCGGATCAGTTTGGATGGCCGGAGATGGTCGAAGAGATTGCGGGAATTTATGATTCGCTTTCGCCTGAAGAGCGCGCGGAGACGGGCATTCTTGCGGGCAATTACGGCGAGGCGGGCTCGGTGGATTTGTGGGGATCGAAGTACGGGCTTCCACACGCGATTTCAGGCCACCAGAATTACTGGTACTGGGGCCCTCCGAAAGAGCACTACGACAACTTCATCGTGATCGAGTGGAGCGAGCGCGACGTGCAGACGTGGTGCACGTCGTACCAGGGGTTTCCGCACGAGTCGAAGTGGGGGATGGATGAGGAGAACACTCCGATTTATCTCTGCATGGGAGCGAAGTTCGACCTGCGTGATCCGAAGACCTGGGCGAAACTGAAGCACTGGAATTGAGGATAGAGAACGTATGAGATTCTTTTAGACGGTGCCAAGGAGTTGCAATGCAGAGAACCGGAGTTCCAGCACAGATTCTGGAGAAAGCGTGGAAGGCATACAAGGAAGGTGGGGAGGAAGGGATCAAGAACTTTCTTCTGGAACAACACAATCAGAAGAAAGTGACACCGAAGGGAAATGGCGCGCTTCTGGAAGACAAAGCCGGATGGAACATTGCCTCACCTAATCGAGAGTCTGGAGAACCCGACGAAGATCACAAGAAATAAATCGGGCTGCACCCGGCTGGAAGTCCGTCAGGTCGCGGCGGCCTCTATTCGCTGCGCAGTGCGACCATGGGCTCGACGCCTGCGGCGCGGCTGGCTGGGATAACGGACGCCAGCAGCGCTGCGATGGCAAGTAACAGCGTAGCCAGCGCCAGCATGAACGGGTCCCAGGGCTTGACGCCATAGAGCTGATCTGACATCAGCCGGCCGGCCAGGATTGCCGCGGGAATGCCGAGCGCAAGTCCGATGCCCACCTGAAAGAAAGCGCTGCGCAGCACCATTCTTACAACACGGCTACGGTCAGCCCCGAGCGCCATGCGCACGCCGATCTCGCTTGTGCGCTGCTCTACGCTGTATGCCAGCACTCCGTAAAGTCCGATGGCTGCCAGCAACAGGCCAAGCGCGCCAAAGAGCGAAGTCAGTGTGGCGATCATATTTTCCTGCTGGAAATCGGAGCTTACGACCTGGCTATAAGGATCAACTTCGTAAAGCACAAAGTTGGGGTCGATGGCGGCGAGAGTTTTGCGGACTTTTTCTTCCATTCCCGGCGGATTGCCGGGCGCCCAGATCACGATGTTGTAGAGATAGTGCGACCAGGTTTCACCAGCGTCGAAGGTGGGGTCGTCGTATTTTACGGTCTGTGCCTCAGGAATCCAGAACATCGCACCCACCGGGTCCTTGTAGTCCCAGGTCATGTAGCGAATGTTCCGGACGACACCGACGATTTCGTAGCTTGATGAATATCTGATCCTGTCGATGCCGAAATGCTGACCGATGGGGTTCTGGTTTTTGAAAAATTTCTTCACGAAGGCTTCGTTGATAACGGCTATGTTCCGGGTTGCCGCGGTGTCGTCCTCGGTAATGGGACGGCCAAGTATGATCTTTGCGCCGATGGTCTCGAAGAATCCCGGCATTACCCGTGCCCAACCCGCGGAGGTGTCTTGCTTGGCCGGAGGCTCGGGCCGGCCTTCTATGCGAATGCCTTCGTTCCAACTGTCGCCAGTCATGGGAGCATAGAGCGCAGGCGCAGCCATGCGCACGCCGGGAATCTGGCGGAGGCGATCATCGATTTCGCGGAACATCGGCTCCATCTGCTCAGGCTTATAGTTGCTCAGCAGCGGATTGATCCATGCGATGTACCTGCCGTGGGTGTCGAACCCGAAATCCTGGTGCTCAAGATTCCTCAAACTCTGGCCGAGCAGGGCCGCAGCGGAGAGCAGCACCAGCGACATTGCTGTTTGTCCGATGACAAGAGACTTCTGCGTCCATGAGCGACCGCCGCCGACGGAACGATTGGCACCGCGCAGCGCCTCGACCGGCTCGGCATGAGAGGTGACCCAGGCAGGAGCGATTCCAAAGATAATTCCGGTGAGCACGGAAATGCCGAGGGCAAAGAGCAGCACAGGCCAGGAGGGTGTCGCGGCGATGGCGACGTAGTTGTTCGGGCCATTGAGGTCGAAGGCCAGATGCAGAATGAGCCGAGTTCCACCGTAGGCCACACCAATACCGAGGGCTCCGCCAATGACAGCGAGCGTGACGCACTCGACGAGAGCCTTGCGAACCAGACGCTGGCGGGACGCGCCGAGCGCAACGCGTACCGAGGTCTGCGCACGGTCCTTGAGTCCGCGCGCGAGCATAAGATTGGCCAAGTTGCCACAGGCCACCAGAAGCACGCATGCGGATGCGACCAGCAGCAGCTTCAATCCAGCCTGATATTGGTCCCGCATGTCGGCGACACCGGAGCCGCCGGGAACGAGATGCAAAGTTTGCTGTTGCCAGAGCTGTTTCTCACCCGGCTCCATATCGGATACGTGGCTGGCGAGCCAGTCATGCAGCTCGACTTTCAACTTGGCTTCGAGCACTTTTGGATTTACGCCGGGGCGGACGCGCCCGATGATGTCGAGGAAGTTCTCGTTCGGCCTTTTCAGGCGCTCCGCCGTTCCATCAATCAGCGGCTCGGTCGACAAGGGAAGCCAGAAATCGGGCATGCCCCAACCGGAGAGCTTGGCTCCGTAGAATCCTGGTGGAGCTACTCCGATGACGGTGAATGGATGCCCGTTGATCTGATAGGATGCGCCGACGACTGAGCGATCAGAGCCGTACTTCTGCGTCCAGACGTGATAGCTCATAACGGCGACGGGCGGCGCTCCCTCCTGATCGTCGGAGTCGGTCATCAGCCGGCCGATCCAGGGCTGGATGCCGAAGGTATGAAAGAAGTTTCCGGAGACATACTCGCCGTTGCGGGTGTCGACCGGCGCCTGTGAGCCAGCTCTGCGAACGCCTAGCGCGGCATTGCCGGGCTCAATCGCGGCCAGGTCGGTGAACTCCGGCGTATTCGCGCGGAAATGCTTATAGGCCTCCCCGGAAAAGAGCGAAAAGTCTCCGTCGTCGCCTTGGGTATAGCCGCCCCAGTTGCAACAGCGGAGCTTGTCGCCGATTCGCCACAGTTCGTCGGGCTTAGTGACGGGCAGGGACTTCAACATGACCTGGTTGACGAGCGTGAAGATGGCCGTTGTGGCTCCGATGCCGAGCGCCAGAGTGATGATTGCCGTGGCTGCAAACCCCGGCGCCTTCCGCAGTTGCCTGAGCGCGTCGCGAAAATCGGCCAGCATGGGTCCTCCTGGTGGGTTCAGTGAGTCCTAAAGCCTTAGGTTTATGATACGGAATCGGGCCGGTTTTGGTTCACGTGCTTTTATTTGAATCAGGATGACGGGAAAAGAGGTGTCAGGAATTGGACGGTGGAATGCAGGGTCTGGTGATCGAAAAAATCTGGGTCAGGAAATAATTCATTTCCGTGAAATGACGATCATGGTTTTGCCGGCTTGATCAGGCACGCCGGGTGGTGAGCTCATGCCAACTGAAGGCGACATCGGGCAGGAAAAGGGCAAAGACGGTGACAATGATGATGGCGAGTCTGAACTGATCGTTGGTCATATTCGCCCATGCAGGCCAGAAGTCGAGGAAGCGAACGCCGACAAAGGTAAAGGTGACGGCGTAAGAGCGAGTCATCCACTGGCGATGCTTGGCTATTTGGCGGTTGCGCGCGGTGAGAAAAGCGGCGAGTGTGCAGAGGATCCACGCTCCGGCCTGGACGTAGGTGGCGATCTCGACCCCGTTCCCCTGAGTAAGGACGAGAGCGACGCCTGCCGCAATGAAAACGGCAAAGACATAAACGCGACCGAGGATGCGGTGCAGCCTGAGGTGCTTTTGCCGGATGCGCGATGAAAACTGCAGCGGGCCGGTGACAAGTGCGGTGAGTCCGCAGAGGGCGTGCGGGAAAAGCAGGAAGCGGTCGTGAAAAAGTCTGGCGCGATAGACGGCATTAGGGCCCGTCTTGTCGACGAGAATCGGGATTTCCGTGAAAGGAATGATGGACAGGGCTGCGATGCCGAGGATGATCCAGAAGATGAGCTTAGTGCGGGAATCTGAATGCGAAGAGGAGCGGGACGGCTGGACAGCAGTCGCAGATATAGCCATGAGGCTCACCGTGAGTTGAGAAGGGGGATGGAGGAATGGTATAGGCGAGAGGGGTGGTTGTCGAGGGAGTTTGTGGAGTGGCACGCACGTTACGGCATTTTTGGAAAGTGTGGCTCCTGGCTTCGGTCTACAGTAATTCCGAAATGGCGTTACCCACTCAAGCGCCGGCGGCGAGAGGAATGCGGACGATGGCTTCGCAGCCGTGAGAACCGGCGCGGTTGCGCAGCTCGATGGTGCCGCCGTGGGCTTCGGCGATCTGACGGGCGAGTGCGAGGCCAACTCCAGTGCCGGATTTTTTGGTGGTATAGAAGGGCACGAAAAGATTGTCGCGGTTGGTGAGACCGGGGCCATTGTCGGAGACGGTGATGGCGAGGAATCCGCTCTGAGATACGGCCTGAATGAATACGGACGGCGCGAGCGCAACACCGCCCGGTTTTGGCGGCTCCTTGGCCGCAACAGCTTTGACGATGGATTCTTCGCGCGCATTAAATGCGGCTTCAACGGCGTTGCGGACGAGATTGATGAGGAGCTGCTCGATCTGGTCGAGATCGGCGAGGATTTCGACGTCGGGGATGGATCTGAGTTCGACGTTCAGTCGCGGCTCGAGGCCGACGACGCGTTCGAGCAGTGGATGCACAGGCACGCGCCGCAGGGTGGGCGCAGGGAGCTGCGCGAGCTGGCGGTAAGCCTGGACGAATCGATTGAGGGACTCAGCACGGCTTTCGATGACGCCGAGGCCACGGTCGAAGTCTGGGAACGAACCGTTCATGCTTTCGGGCAGGCGCGCGCGCAGGCTTCCGGCGATGGATTTGATGGGAGCCAACGAGTTTGAGATTTCGTGGCCGAGGACGCGAATGAGACGCTGCCAGGCAACACGCTCCTCTTCGCGCAGCGCGGTGCTGACGTCGGAGAGCAACATGAGAGTGTGCGGCACGCCGCGCTGGCGGAAGTGGGTTGCGTGAATGATCCAGCGCGAGGGCGTGCTGGCGAGCCTGTTGTCGATCTGGCCGGGGAGCTGAATTGCCTCGTCGCCAGCGTGGGTGGTGAGGATTTCGAGGTTCAGCTCGGCGGCGGTCCGTCCGAGATCACGCGCAGCGTTGACGCCGAAGAGGCGTTCGGCGGCTGGGTTGATGAGGCGCAGATGCTCGGTCTGGTCGAAGGCGAGCACGGGAGCGTCTAATTCCGCAATTACTCGGCGGAATAAGGCGGCGGCTTCGAGAGAGCCGAGACGCTGCGTCTGGTGCATATCGGCGAGGGCATTGATCTCGATGGCGAGGTCGCCGAAGGGGTCGTTGGCGCGCGCGCCGCGGGCACGGAAAGAATAATCCTCTTCGCGGAGGGCAGCGACAACGTTGGCGAGCGTCTGCAGCGGGCGAATGACCTGATCCATGAATGCGGTGACGGCGAGCAGCAGAGCTATGACGACAATGATGAGGATGCTGATGATTGCGGTCGACGAAAAGTGCTCGATGATGAGCAGCGCAGTGAGCAGCCCGACGATGGGAATGCATAGAGCCGCGCTGTAGAGGCGTAGCCGGGATTCGAAGCGGAGGGGCTCCGCTTTTGGCTGGGATCCGGAGCTGTTCCTAATTTGGCTGGGAGGCCTGGATGCCATATTTTTCCATTCGCCTGTAGAGCGCGCCACGGCTCAGGCCGAGTGCGTCTGCGGCCTGGCTCACGTTTCCGGAGGAACGCGAGAGAGCCTTGCGAATGAGGATACTCTCAACGGATTCGAGGCTCATCTCGTCGAGGGATGGAGTGGAGGTGCGCGGCGGGTTGAGGCCGAGATCGGCGGCTTCGATCTGCGGTCCGCGCGTCATGAGGACAGCGCGTTCCAGCGTGTGGTCGAGCTCGCGGACGTTGCCGGGCCACGGGTAGGCGAGCATGGTCTGGACGGCTCCCTGATCAATGCCGGAGACCTGCTTACGGTAGCGCTGCGCGTAGCGCGAGAGGAAATGCGCGGCGAGGGGAGGGATGTCTTCACGGCGCTCGCGCAGGGGAGGGAGGTGGATTTCAACAGTGTTGAGGCGGAAGAGCAGATCGGCGCGGAAGCGTCCCGCTTCGACCTCGTCGTGGAGATCGGCGTTGGTGGCGGAGAGAACGCGGACATCGACGTGGCGGGTTTTGGAAGAGCCGACGCGCTCGAGCTCTCCGGTTTCGAGCACGCGCAGAAGCTTGGCCTGCTGGCGCGGCGGGATGTTAGCGATTTCGTCGAGGAAGAGTGTGCCGCAGTCGGCCAATTCGAAACGGCCAATGCGCTCGGCGCGTGCGTCGGTGAAGGCTCCTTTGACGTGGCCGAAGAGTTCGCTCTCGAAGGTGCCTTCGGGGAGCGCTCCGGTGTTGACGGCGACGAGCGAGCGCGAGCCGCGGCTGGATATGGCGTGGAGGGTCTGTGCGACGACTTCCTTTCCAGTCCCGTGCTCGCCGGTGATAAGCACATTGGCGTCGGAGGGGCCGATGCGTGCAATTGTGGCAAGGACGCTCTGCATGGAGGGCGCAGTCGCGATCATCTCCGGCAGTCCCTGCTGGCGAAGGATACGATTTTCTGCTTCGAGGCGCTGTGCACGACGCACCGCGCGCTGGAGATCGATTTGCGTGCGCAGAATAGTGAGCAAGCGGGCGTTATCCCATGGCTTTTGAATGAAGTCCTGCGCGCCGCGGCGCATGGCTTCGACGGCAACCTCGACGTTGGCCCACGCCGTCATGACGATGACGGGCATCTGCGGGTCCTGAGACTTGATCTGCGTGAGCAGGTCGAGGCCCTCCTGTCCAGAGGTGGTGTCGCGCGTGTAGTTCAGATCGATGAGCAGCGCGTCGTAGGTGCCTGACTTGAGGGCTTCGAGCACCATGATGGGCGAACGCGCCTTTTCGATGCGGAAGCCTTCGGGCTCAAGGAGTAACTCGAGTGCGTCGAGGATGTGCGGCTGGTCGTCGGCAACAAGCAGAGAGGGCCGCCCAGGCGCGTGAGCTTCCCGCAGCGATTGTGACGGATTAGCGACCGTGGCGTTTTTCATATGCTCTTATTTTTATAGCTCCGCCGAGCCCTGTTATGGCATGTGGGTTACGACTCCGCTTTTGGCGTCGTCGAGCGAGACCCCCAAACGGTCGAGGGTAGAGCCGGTTGCGCGATCAATATCGACCTTCGCCTTTTCAAAAGCGGTCTGGGCGACGACGAGCGCGGATTCAGCGACGGCGAGGGCTTGCTCGCTGGTGAGCGTGTCATAGGCTGACATTGCACCCAGCTTTTGTTCCTGTTTGGAGATGTCGAAAGTCTTCTGCGCGAGATCGCGCGCCTTCTGCGCCGCATCGACGCGGGCCTGGGCCTGCTCAAGCGCATACTGCGAGTTACGGACATCGAGCAGGATGCTCTTTTTCTGTTCCTCGTAAGTCACCTCGCGCTGGCGGTAGTCGAGCACGGCACGGAACTGATCCGCCTTGGCGACGCGGTTGCGCAGGGGGACACTGAGCGTAAAGCCGACCTGGTACTCAGGCGAGCTGTAATTGAAGGTGTTTTGGAACGCGCCCCCAAAGCTGGTGGGGAGGGTCGTGCTGCAACCGGTGGTTCCGAGCTCGCAGGCTGCGTTGGGCTCGCCGGCGAAGCCAGCGCCGATGTATTCGCCATAGAGCGAGAGCCTGGGCAACAGCTCGTTCTTGATGGTCTTGAGATTGTTCTGCGCGATCTGCATCGCGATTTGATCCTCGGAGACGTCGGGGCGGTTTTTTTCAGCTTCGACGATGAGCTGGGCGATGGGTTCGCTCGCTGTGGGATCCGGTGTTCCCTGGAGATCCAGCGGGATGACGGGCATGTCTGCAAGAGCCGGGTCATCAATGGTCTTGGTGAGCGCGTTCTTGATGAGCAACTCGTTCAGCTTGAGCGTGGCTCTTGATACAGTAAGGTCGCCTTCACTGGAGGCCACGGCGGCCTGATCCTTCATCACCTGCATGGCGGGGACAGCTTGCAGGTCAAACTGTTTCTGGTCGTCGGCAAGTGTTTCATTGGCGTAAGCAAGCGAGCGCTCCTTGACCTGTACGTCCTCATATGCGCTCACCAGGTCCCAGTAGATGTTTTCAACCTGAGTAAGAGTGGCGATGACCTGAGCCCTGAAGCCGAGATCCGTGAGCTGGAGGTTTTTCTTTGCGATGTGAATAAAGCGCTGGTTGGTGGCGAGTCCGAAGCCCTGCAGAAGCGGCTGGTTAATGGTTAAGTTGAAGCCTGTGGTGAGCTCAGGGCTGAGGATGTTGTAAATGCTGTTCGTGGTCTGGCGTACTCCGTAGTCAGTAACGGTGAAGTTTGTGCCAAGGGAATAAGCCTGCGAATATCCGGATACAAACTCGATGGTGTTCTGTTTGAGGATGGGCACGCCATACTGAATAGTGTTGACCTGAGTCAGCGTAGTGTGGTCGACCAGTCCCTGCACGAAGAGCTGCGGGTCGAAGGATGGAATGGGGGCGCCGTTGCCGAGGGTCGAAGTGACGAGGCCGCCGGCGCCAGCAGCCGTGGCTCCGCTGCTTGATCCGCTGCCACTGCCTGAGCCGGATGAGCTGAAGCCACCTTGTGTTCCCTGGGCGATGGTGGTATTGACGCCGTTGGCGATACCTCCAGCCTTGGTGCGCAACAAATCAGCCTGGGCGGTCGGGAAATTGTAGCGGAAGTAGGCAAGGTCGAGGTTGTTTTCAAGGGCGAGGGCAATGGCATCGCGCAGCGAGAGATAGAGTTTGCCGTCACGCTCAAGATTGGCGAGGCGCGGTGAATTGGTGAGATCGACCGGCGGCACGTTCGACGGCATGTAAGGCGCGAAGGGGTTCCATGAGTGCGGCATGGTGACGTTGAATGGCTGCTGCGGTCCGGCGACGACGGGCTGCACCTGCTGGGCTGCCGCAGCCTGCTGGGCGATGGTCTGCGGCGGCGTGGCCTGCACAGTGCCCGGCGCTGCGGGCGCGCTTGGGGCCTGACCTGTGGCCTGCTGCGCGAAGCCACAGGGAGAGATGAGAACAGCCAGCGCTACCGCGGTCAGTTTCTTGTGCCAGCAAAAATCCATGAAGTGTCTCCTACCTGGGGGCTGCTGCCGAATTAAGCTCGGGGTGTGCGGAATCGTGCGTCATCCAGCCGTCGCGTACCTCGATGATGCGGGTGCCGTAGGCGGCGTTGGCGTCTGAGTGAGTGACCTGAACGATGGTGGTGCCCTCGTTGTTCAGCTCACGGAAGAGTTCCATGATTTCTTTCGCCTGGCTCGAGTGCAGGTTTCCGGTGGGCTCGTCCGCGAGGAGCAGCGCGGGCTTGTGAATGACAGCGCGCGCGATGCCGACGAGCTGCTGCTGTCCACCTGAGAGCTGCGACGGGTACAGGTCTTTTTTGCCGACGATATTGAAGCGGTCGAGAGTGTCGGCGACAAGACCCTGGCGCTCGGCCTTGGGCATGTTCTTGTAGGAAAGCGGCAGGTCGATGTTTTCGGCGACGGTAAGGTCGTCGAGCAGGTGATAGCTCTGGAAGACCATGCCGGTGTTTCGTTTGGCGACTTCAGCGCGCTGTTTGCGATTCATCGCGTGGACGGGCTCGTCCTTGAACCAGTATTCGCCGAGCCACTGATCGTCGAGCAGGGCGAGGATGTTGAGCAGCGAGGATTTTCCCGCGCCGGATGGGCCCATGATGGTGAGGAACTCGCCCTCGCGGATATCGAGGTTGATGCGGCGGAGGACCCAGGTCTGTCCTGCTCCGGTTTTGTAGCTGCGTTCGACGTTCTTGAGTTGAATCATTGTTTTCTTTCGCCGGTTTTTGGCGCGTAAATTACCGCTCGCGCCCGGAGATTACCTCTACAGCAGACCGCGCGCGATTTGAATTGTTTCTGGCGAACGGACTTCCAGCCCGTCCGCCATCGGTTTCGCGAACCTAGCGCGCTTCGAGCACCTGCTCGAGCGCATCTCCCTCGGCGACGACCTTGCCGTCGAAGAGGTGAACCTGGCGCTCGGCGTGACGCGCGAAGCGCGGATCGTGCGTCACCATGCAAATGGTTGCGCCCTCGCGATGCAGATTCTGCAGCAGCTCCATGACAGCTTCGCCGTTGCGCGAGTCGAGGTTTCCAGTAGGCTCGTCAGCGAGCAGGATGGAGGGCGAACCGGCGAGCGCGCGGGCCACAGCGACACGCTGCTGCTGACCACCGGAGAGCTGCGAAGGATAGTGCTTCATGCGGTGCGCCATCGAGACGCGCTCAAGCGACTCCTGAACCCGCCTCTTTCTTTCGACCGATGACATGCCGGTGCGATAGGTGAGCGGCAGCTCAACATTTTCGTAGACGGTGAGGTCGCCGATAAGGTTGAAGCTCTGGAAGATGAAGCCGATTTCCTGGTTGCGGATGCGCGAGCGCTGAGCAAAGTTGAGGTTCTCAACGGCGTGGCTGTTGAGCAGGTACTTGCCGGCGGTCGGCGTGTCGAGCAGCCCGATGATGGAGAGCAGCGTCGACTTGCCGCAGCCTGACGGGCCGGACATGGCGACATACTCGCCCTTGTAAATGTTGAGATGGATGCCTGAGAGTGCATGCGTCTCGATCTCATCGGTGTAGAAAACTTTGGTGAGTCCTTCGATCTCAATCAAAGATTGTTTCGGTTCCATTGTGCCCTCGTGTGTTATTCCAGACGGACCTGGTCCGTGTTGTCGTATCTCGACATGTCGGAAAGAATGACGCGGTCGCCTTCCTTCAGTCCGCCGAGGATTTGTATCTGCGTAGTCGATGCCTTGCCGACCTGAACCTGAACGCGGGTCGCCGTCCTGCCGTCTGGATCGATCCGGAACAGGCTGATGGTCGAGTTTTCGTTGCCGAACGCCGGACGGCCGACATAGAGCACATTATTCAGGCGCTCGAGGTCGATGGTTCCGTCAACGCTCAACTGCGGAACCGCGCCCTGGGGCAGCGGTCCATCGAGAGATACGTCAACGGTACGCGTTCCGTTCACTACGGCGGGATCAATTCTTATTACATGGCCCTCAACAATGCCGTTGTGGGTGTCAATTTCGGAGGGTTGACCGAGGGTGATGTCGTGGGCCTGGGTCTCGGCGATCTGCAGAGCGGCCTTGAGCTTGTCGGGCTGGACGACCTCAGCAACAGAGGTTCCGACGGTGACATGCTGGCCAACCTGTATAGGAGTCGCGAGGGGCTGCAGCACACCCGAGATGCCGGCCCGGACCTCAAGCGCATCCTCCTGCTTCTGATAAAGGTCAAGCAGAGCCTTGGCCTGATCGATCTTGGTCTGTGCGGAGGCAAGCTGGACCTCGATGGCCTTCTGATTTACGTCCAACTGCTGCTGGCTGAGGTCATGCTGGGTGGTGAGCTGGTCGGCAGTGCTTTTTGACTTGTTGTAGGCGAGGCCGGAGATAACGCCGAGCTGATAAAGCTGCTTGTCGGTCTGCGCCTGCAACTCATCCTGCGTATAGTCGGCGTTGACCTGAGCGGCCGCGGTCTTCTTGTCCATCAAAGTGCTCTGCAGAGTGGCCTGCAGACTCTTGTAATCGGCCTCGGACTGCTTGAGCTGGAGTTGCGCGGTGAGCAGCTCCTGCTGGAGCTGCGGATCGGACATATCCAACAGGATCGTGTCCGGAGTGACCTTGGTGCCGGGCAACACGCGGATGCGGACCACAGTGGCATCGGTCTGCGCCGGAATGAGCTGAATGGAGTCTTCGCGGGGAACCAGGGTGCCGAGACCGCGCACCTGCCGGATCATGTCGCCGCGCTTTACGGTGTCTGGCCATATTGTGCTGGCGTCCACGGTGGGAATAGCGGGCTTGAGGCGGAGAACGCCAATGGCGGCAGCGGCCACAACAACGACTGCGACCACCCCCCAAATAATGTTGCGGCGGAGTTTCTTCTTCTTGATATCAGGCCGGATGATGTCCATTACGCATGATTAGGGTGCACGCAGTCTGCCAAGCACCGGAGTTGACTAAATTGCTGCGTCCACAAGAGTTAGACGGAGCTAAATGAGTTTGGCAGGGAGATCGTGTGACCGGATTCGGAATTTGGTGTCCACTTTCGGACAAAAATTAGGTGAAACCAGTCCCAGCAGACTTGAATCTTTTCTCGATATCATGAATCTCTATATCAAGAGTTATGAAAACAATAGAAGGTAATCCGGATACAAGTGGGGTACACCTGTGGCTGATTTTGTGGAAAGCCTTCCGGGCGCTGGAGGGTCGGGCTGAGCGCAGCGTAGCTGAGCTTGGGCTTTGCATGAGCGACTTCGGCGTGCTGGAGGCGCTGCTGCACAAAGGGCCGCTGACGGTAAAGGCGCTGGGCGAAAAGGTCCTGCTAGCGAGCGCTTCGATGACGGCGGCTATCGACCGGCTTGAGCGCCGGGGATGGGTGGAACGCGGGAACGATCCCAAGGATCGGCGTGCCCGGGTTGTGCGGCTGACGGCGGAGGGGCGGAAGACGATTGAGGCTCTGTTTGCCGCGCACGAGAAAGATATGGAGCAGGCCGTCGAGGGGCTGAGTCGAACGGAGCGCGCACAGTTGATGGATTTGCTGCGGAGGTTGGGGGGACTGGCACCGTCGGTTCACTCAGAGCAGGCTGTTCAGGCACACGGCGCTTCGCGCCAAGGACAGAATTCGGAATAACGAAGTTTATGCAGGTGTAAGCGCGCGCGAGGGCGCGCAGGAAGGAAAACAGTAATGACAACGACTGCTGTAAAAACCAAAACCGTACTTCAGGTTCGCGGGCCTGGGTCGAATCACTGGGTGGGTGACGGCTTTCCGGTGCGAAATATGTTTCCGTCGAACGGGATCGACGCGCAGGTGAATCCGTTCCTGATGCTGGACTATGCGGGGCCGAAGTATTTTGCGCCGACGAAGAAGCATCAAGGCGTGGACGAGCATCCGCACCGCGGCTTTGAGACGGTGACGATTGCATATCAAGGAGCGGTGGAACACCGCGACTCGGGCGGACACTCGGGAGTGATCTATCCGGGCGACGTGCAGTGGATGACGGCGGCCTCGGGCGTGGTGCATGAAGAAAAGCACGAGCGCGAGTTTGCGGAAAAGGGCGGCGTGTTCGAGATGGTGCAGCTGTGGGTGAATCTGCCCGCGGCAGTGAAGATGTCGACGCCGCGCTACCAGGCGATTACGAAGGAGCAGATTCCTTCAGTGCAGCTTGGCAAGGAAAGCTATGCACGCGTGATAGCGGGCGAGCTGAACGGCGTCAAGGGTCCGGCGAAGACTTTTACTGCAGTGAATGTGTTCGATGTGCGGGCAAAGGCCGGCGAGCGGTTCGAGCTGGCGCTGCCCGCGGGGCAGAATGCGGCGGTGGTTCTGCTGAAGGGCAAAGTCAGGTTGAATGGGACCACTGCTCTTGAGCAGGATGCGCTGATCGCGGTGCTGAGCCAGGAAGGCGATGCAGTGAGCGTTGACGCGACCGAAGACGCCACGCTACTGGTGCTGAGCGGCGAGCCGATCAACGAGCCAGTTGCCAGTTACGGTCCCTTCGTGATGAATACGCGCGAGGAGCTGGCGCAGGCGGTGGAAGATTACCGCAACGGCAA
>JASHRS010000009.1 GCA_030037215.1 Silvibacterium sp.
GGCTTTACGGAAACCTCCTTCGGGGTCGGCAATTGTGTCTGGTCCCATCCGCCGCCCAGCGCCTGAATCAGCTCCACTGACGCCGTCATCTCTTCGATATGCAGGCTCGCCAGCGTCTGCTGATCGCTCAGCAGCGTCGTCTGCGCAATCATCACATCGAGATACGGATCGAGCCCCGTCTCATACCGTCCCATCTCCAGATTCAGGTACTGCTGCGCCGAATCCACCGCCTCTTGTTGCTTCAGAATCTGTTGCGACAGAATCCGCGTCGCCGCCAGATAGTCCTCCACCTGCTGAAATGCCGTCAGTACCGTCTGCCGGTAGGTTGCCACGTCTGCGTTGTAGGTGGCCGAATACTGCTCCAGCTCCGCGCGATACAGTCCGCCGTTGAACAAGGTCTGCGAAAGCTGCGGGCCTATCGACCAGAAGTTGCTTGGCCAGTCAAACCAGTGCGTGAAACTCGAAGCTTCAAACCCTCCTGCCGCCGAAAGTGTCACGTCTGGGAAAAACGCGCCATATCCAATGCCGATCGTCGCGTTCGCTTCGGCCAGCGTGCGCTCTGCCCCGGCAATGTCCGGCCTGCGCTCCAGCAGTTGCGACGGCACGCCCGTCGGAATCGCCGGAGGGTCCGTCAGCTCCGGCATCGCCGCCAGCGAGAAGTCCGTCGCCGGCTTGCCGATCAGCATCGCGATGGCATGCTCGTACTGCGCGCGGTTCACGCCCGCATTCAGCGCCGCCGATTCGGCGCTTTGCAGCGTCGTCTCCGCCTGAAGCACGCTGATGTAATCGTCCACGCCCGTTTCATACAGCGTTTTGGTCAGGTCAAGCGTCTTTTTGTCGGCGTCCACCGTGTCGTTCAGAATCTTCTGCAATGCATCCTGCCCGCGCAGCTCGAAGTAGTACTCGGCTAGGCTGGCCTGCTCCACAAGTTGCTCGTTTGCCAGGTCAGCCGCGCTCACCTGCGCACCGTATTGCGCCTCGCGCACCTCGTTGCGAATCTTCCCGAAGAAATCCGGCTCCCAGGAAACATCGAGCGGCAAGCTCCACGTCGTGCTCTCGTGGCCGGTGTTGGCGGTCGAGGAATTGGTCAGGTTCGACGACGACCTCGACCGGTTCCACGAAGGGCCCGTCGTCACCGTCGGCCAGTACTGCGCCCGCGCTTCGCGGATCAGCGCCCGCGCTGCCATAAAGTTTTCGAACGACACCTTGATGTTCTGGTTGTCGATATTCAGCTGATCTTCCAGCGAATTCAGCTCCTGGTCGTGATAGATTTCCCACCACTTCCCGCGCAGCATTGCCTCCTGCGGAGACGCAACCTTCCATCCCGGCGCATTCTGGAAATTTACCGGTGACTCCTTGAAATTCGGAGCCGTCGCCGCCGGCGCGCTCGGCGCGCGATACTTCGGTCCCGGTAGGCATCCGGCCAGCATCGCGCATAGCCCTGCGCATGCGATCACCGCTGCGCGCGCGCCTGCCCGTCTTTCTTTCGTTCTTCTCATAGCCAGCTTCCCATCAAAACTCATATTGCGGCCTCGCCGCCCAGGTCGGGATTGAATGTATCGTGATGCTTGCCCATCACCCGCAACCGCAACTGGTCCAGATATAGGTACACAACCGGTGTCGTGTACAGCGTCAGCATCTGGCTCATAATCAGACCGCCCACAATCGAAATGCCCAGCGGGCGCCGCAGTTCCGACCCCATGCCCGTCCCGAAGGCCAGCGGCAGCGCCCCGAACAGCGCGCACATTGTCGTCATCAGAATCGGCCGGAAGCGCAGTATACATGCCTCGAAGATTGCGTCCCGCGTGCTCATTCCCTGCTCGCGCTCGGCCATCAGTGCAAAATCGATCATCATAATCGCGTTCTTCTTCACAATGCCGATCAGCAGCACGATCCCAATAATCGAAATCACGTTCAGGTCCGACCGGAAAATTTCCAGCGCCACCATTGCCCCGATGCTGGCCGAGGGCAGCGTCGACAGAATCGTCAGTGGATGCACCAGGCTCTCATACAGAATCCCGAGCACGATGTACACCGCAAGAACCGCCGTGATGATCAGGTATTTTTCCGACGCCAGCGATTGCTGGTACGCCTGCAGCGTCCCGGCAAAGAACCCGTGAATCGTCTCTGGAGTCCCCAGCCTGTCCTGCATTTCTGTAATTTCCTTCGTCGCCTGGCTCATCGACATGTTCTGCGCCAGATTGAACGACACCGTCACCGAGGGAAACAGCCCTGTATGGTTTACCTCGAGCGGCGTCGTCGTCGCCTGCGACTTGGCTACCGTCGACAGCGGAATGACGCCATTCCCGGTATTCAGATAAATATTCTTCAGGCCTTCGGGCGACTGCCAGTACGGTGGAGCTACTTCCAGCACCACGTAGTACTGGTTTAGTTGCGTATAGATAATCGAGACCTCCGACTGCCCGAACGCCGAGTAGAGTGCGTTGTCCAGGTCCTGCGCCGTCAGCCCCAGCCGTGCTGCCGCTGTGCGGTCGTAGGTCAGGTATTCGCTCAGCCCGCCGTTCTGCTGATCGGTATTCACGTCCTGCAGTCCCGGCAGCTTCTTCATGTTCTCCAGCAGGATCGGCCCCCAGTGGAACAGGTCGTTCACGTTGTCCGCCTGAATCGTGTACTGGTAGAGCGCGTTGCTGCTTCTGCCTCCGATGCGCAGGTCCTGTGCTGCCTGCAGAAACACGGATGCCCCCGGCAACCGGTTCAGCTTGGGCCGCAGCCGGTCGATCACCGATTCCGCGCCGATCCGCTCATTCATCGGCTTCAGCACCGCAAACAAAAACCCTCCATTGCCCGAACCGACATAACCCACCACGTTTTCGACAGCCGGGTCGGCCCCCACTACCCGCACCATTTGCCGGAGCGACTTGTCCATCACTGGGAACGATGCATCCTGCGGGCCCTGAATTCCACCCACGATGCCGCCCGTGTCCTGCTGCGGGAAAAATCCTTTCGGAATCTTCACAATCAGGACCACGTTCAGCGCGATGATCATGATCAGCGTCACCAGCGTCAGCCCGGGATTCTCCAGAATCCAATCCAGGCTGTGCCGGTATCCGCTCAGTAGCATGTCGAAGGCGTGCTCGTTCAGCCGGTAAAGCCGCCCGTGCTTCTCTTCTTTATGGTGCTGTTTCAGCAGGTGCGCGCACATCATCGGCGTCGTGGTAATCGAAATCACCATCGACACCAGGATGGCTGTTGAAAGCGTCATCGCGAACTCGCGGAACAGCCTTCCCACAATGCCGCCCATCAGCAGAATAGGAATGAACACCGCCACCAGCGACATGCTGATCGAGAACACCGTAAAGCTGATTTCTTCGGCGCCCTTGAGCGCCGCTGCCATCGGCGTCATGCCCGCTTCCAGGTGGCGCGTAATGTTCTCCATCACCACAATCGCGTCGTCCACCACGAACCCGGTCGCAATCGTCAGCGCCATCAGCGAAAGGTTGTCCAGGCTGAAGCCCAGCAGGTACATCACCGCAAACGTGCCGATCAGCGACACCGGAACGGCTACCGTGGGAATCAATGTCGAGCGCGGGCTCCGCAGAAACAGAAAGACGATCAGCACCACAAGGACAATGGAGAACATCAGCGTCCACTCCACGTTGTCCACGGACGCGACGATGGTCTCGCTGCGGTCGTGCACCACTGACAGGTCCATCCCCGCGGGAATCGTCGCCTTCAAAAACGGAAGCTGGCTGCGGATGCGCTTTACAGTATCGATAATGTTCGCGCCCGGCTGCCGGAAAATGATGAGCACAACCGACAGCTTGCCGTTCAGGTAGCCCGCGTTGCGCACGTCCTGCGTCGAATCGATTACCTGCGCCACATCGCGCAGCCGCACCGCCGCGCCGTTATGGTAGCCGATGATCAGCGGAGCATAATCGGCGGCATGCGAGATTTGTCCGTTCGTCACGACGTCCTCGGTCATGCTGTCGTCAGCCAGAAAGCCCCGCGCAAAATCCGAGTTCTGCGTACTCAGCACGGCCTGAACATCCTGCATCGTCAGCCCGTAGCTGTTCAGTTGTGTCGGGTTTACCTCCACGCGCACCGACGGCAGCGCGCCGCCGCCTGCAACCACCTCCCCGACTCCCTGAATTTGCGAAAGCTTCTGCTCCATCACCGTCGATGCGGTGTCATACATCGCCTGCCGCGTATAAACGTTCGATGTGAGCCCGAGAATCATGATCGGCGCATCCGCCGGATTCCATTTGCGCCATGTGGGGTTCCCAGGCAGATTCGCGGGCAGATAGGTGCGCGCCGCATTGATCGCAGCTTCCACGTCGCGTCCCGCGCCATCGATGTTCCGGCTCAGGTCGAACTGCAGCGTGATGCGTGTGCTGCCCAGTGAGCTCGTCGAGGTCATCTCGGTAATCCCGGCAATGTGCGCAAACTGCCGTTCCAGCGGAGTCGCAACCGACGACGCCATAATCTCCGCGCTCGCTCCCGGCAGGCCCGCCGACACCGAGATCGTCGGAAAGTCCACCTGTGGCAGCGGCGACACCGGCAGCACCGTATATCCGACAGCGCCGGCCATGGCCACGGCTGCGGTCAGCAGCGTGGTCGCTACCGGTCTCCGGATAAATGGCGCCGAGATATTCATCTCTGCTCCTGCTCCTCAGCCGGCTTCGGATGGAAGATCGTGCTCTGGGCATTCTTGCCGGAAACACGCTGCGCCAGATTGTCGAAGAAGATGTAAATCACCGGCGTCGTATACAGCGTCAGAATCTGGCTCAGCAGCAGCCCGCCGACCATGGCAATGCCCAGCGGGCGCCGCAGCTCTGACCCGATGCCCGTGCCCAGCGCCAGTGGAAGCCCGCCCAGCAGCGCCGCCATCGTCGTCATCATGATCGGGCGGAAGCGCAGCAGGCTCGCCTCATAAATCGCGTCCGTCGAATTTTTCCCGCGCTCGCGCTCCGCCTCCAGCGCAAAGTCCACGATCATGATGCCGTTCTTCTTCACAATGCCGATCAGCAGAATGATGCCGATAATCGCCACCACGTTCAGGTCCTGGTGGAACATCATCAATGCCAGCAGCGCGCCCACGCCCGCCGAAGGCAGCGTCGAGAGAATCGTGATCGGATGGATGAAGCTCTCGTACAGCACGCCCAGCACAATGTAGACCGTCACCAGCGCTGCCAGAATCAGCAGCGGCTCATTCGTCAGCGAGTTCTTGAACGCCGCCGCTGTCCCTTGGAACGATGCCTGCAGGCTGGCCGGGAAATCCACTTCCTTGGCGACTTTGTCGATTGCCGTGATCGCTCCGCCCAGCGAAGCTCCCGGCGCCAGGTTGAATGACACCGTGACTGACGGGAACTGCCCCTGGTGATTGATTGAGAGCGCCTCCGTCGTTGTCTCGTAATGGCTGAAGGCGCCCAGCGGCACGGCGCTCGCCGCCGCTGTCGTTGCCTCCTTCGACGTTCCGCCCACGTCCGTCAGGACGCTCCCCGGAGGCAGAAGCGTGCCCGCCGACGGCGTGTATTTCACGCTGCTCGTCGTCGCATTCGACCCTGCCGAAGACGACCCCGACTCGGCGAATGTAGTCGCAGCTCCCGGTCCGCTCGTCCCGTTCGACGCGCCCGACTGCACGTACAGCTTGTTCAGCTGGTTCGGGTCCTTCTGGAACTGCGGCATCGCTTCCAGAATCACGTGATACTGGTTGAGCTGCGTATACATCGTGCTGATCTGCCGCTGCCCGAAGGCGTCATACAGGGTGTTGTCCACCGTCGCAGGAGCAATCCCCAGCCGCGACGCCGTCACCCGGTCGATCATCAGCGACACGGCCCGCGCGCCCGTCTGCTGGTCCGTTGCCACGTCCGCGAGCTGCGGCAGCTTCTTCAGCCTTGTGACAAATTTTTCCGTCCACTCGTTCAGCTCGTCCTGGTTCGGGTCCTCCAGCGTGTACTGGAACTGCGTCCTGCTTACGCGGTCATCCACCGTGATGTTCTGCACCGGCTGCATGTAGAGCGTGATGCCCGGCACCTTCTGCAAACTCTTCTGCAGCCTCCGGATCACGTCCGACGCGCTCATCTTTCGCTCTGCCAGCGGCTTCAGATTGATGGAAAACCGCCCGCTGTTCAGCGTCGTGTTCGTGCCGTCTGCTCCGATGAACGACGACAGGCTCGCAACCGCGGGGTCCTGCAGAATCACCTCAGCCAGCTGCCGCTGCTTCTCCTTCATTGCATTGAACGAAATCGACTGCGGCGCCTGCGAAATGCCCTGGATCACTCCCGTATCCTGCACCGGGAAGAACCCCTTGGGGATAAGGATGTACAGGATCACCGTCAGCACCAGCGTTGCCAGCGCAATCAGCAGCGTAATCCCCTGAAAGCGCAATACGAACTTCAGCGTCCGCCCGTAGAACGCAATCATCCGCTCAAAGGCGCGCTCCGACCATTGATAGAGCTTTCCCTGCTCCGCTTCCGGATTGTGCCGCAGGATGCGCGAACACATCATCGGCGTCAGTGTCAGCGACACCACCGCCGAGATCACGATCGTCACCGCCAGCGTCACCGCGAACTCGCGGAACAACCGCCCCACAACATCGCCCATGAACAGCAGCGGAATCAGCACTGCGATCAGAGAAACCGTCAGAGACAGAATCGTGAATCCGATCTGTCCGGCTCCCTTCAGGGCCGCCTGCATCGGCGGCTCGCCCTCTTCGAGAAAGCGCGAAATGTTTTCGATCATCACGATCGCGTCATCGACCACAAATCCGGTCGAGATCGTCAGCGCCATCAGGGAAAGGTTATCCAGGCTGTAGCCCAGCAGGTACATCGCCCCGAACGTGCCCACGATCGACAGCGGCACCGCTACGCTCGGAATGATCGTTGCATACAGGCTGCGCAGGAACAGGAAGATGACCATCACCACCAGCGCGACGGTCAGCATCAGTTCGAACTCCACGTCGTCCACCGATGCCTGAATCGCCGTCGTCAGGTCGGTCAGCGTCGTCACCTTGATGCTCGCCGGCAGGTTCGCCTGCAATTGCGGCATCAGCTTCTTGATGCTGCGCACCACGGCGATCGTGTTCGCGCCCGGTTGCCGCTGGATGTTCAAGATCACAGCCGGCGTCGTGTTCATCCATGCCGCCTGCGTGCTGTTCTCGACGCCGTTCACCACGTTCGCAACATCTTTCACAAGCACCGGCGCCCCGTTCCGGTACGCGATCACAACGTCTTCGTACTGATCGCTTGTCTCCAGCTGGTCGTTCGCGTCGATCTGGTAGTCCTGGTGCGGCCCGTCGAAGTTGCCCTTCGCCTGGTTCACACTGGTCTCGGTCAGCGCCGTGCGCACGTCTTCGAGGTTCAGCCCGTACGATGCCAGCTTCGCCGGATTCACCTGGATGCGCACCGCCGGCTTCTGCCCGCCGCTGATGCTCACCAGTCCCACCCCGCTCAGTTGTGAAAGCTTCGGAGCCAGCCGCGTGTCTACCAGGTCTTCCACCTCTGGCAGCGGCAGCGTGTCCGAGGTAATGGCCAGCGTCAGCACCGGAGCGTCCGCCGGATTTGTCTTGCTGTACACCGGAGGCGTCGGCAGCACCGAAGGCAGAAAGCTCTGCGCCGCGTTGATCGCCGACTGCACTTCTTCTTCCGCGACGTCGATATTCAGCGACAGGTCGAACTGCAGCACGATCACCGACGTCCCGCCGGCGCTCGTCGACGTCATCTGGCTCAGGCCCTGCATCTCGCCGAACTGCCGTTCAAGCGGAGCCGTGACTGTCGTCGCCATCACCTTCGGGCTCGCGCCCGGATAAAACGTCAGCACCTGGATCGTCGGGTAATCGACCTCAGGCAGCGCCGATATCGGCAGTTGCGTATACGCGACAATGCCCACCAGCATGATGGCGGCCATCAGCAGCGAAGTCGCTACCGGCCGCAGAATAAATGGGCGGGACGGGCTCACGGGGCGTTGCTCTCACTGGTCGTCGGTGCGGACGGCGGTGTTTTGGCAATGTTTATGGGCGATCCGCTCACCAGCTTCTCAAAACTGCTCGTCGCCACCACGTCTCCGGGTTGGATGCCCGTGACAGCAGTCAGGCCTTCATTTGCGGTGCCCGGCTTTACATCCTGGATCTTCGCAACTTTTTCGTTCGGCTTCTTGCCTGCCACGATCAGATAAACAAACGCTTCATCGCCGTTATGCTGGATCGCATTCGTCGGAATCAGCGTCATATTGTGCTCGGTGTTTACCAGCAGCCGCGTGTTCACAAACTGGTTCGGATAAAGCAGGTCCTGCCGGTTGTCGTAGGTTGCCCGCAGCTTCAGCGTGCCCGTCGTCGTATCGATCTGGTTATCGAGCGCCGTCAGCTTTCCTATGCCGAGCTTTTGCTGCTGGCTCGCGTCCCACGCCTCCACCGTCAGCGTGTGCCCTGCGTGTATTTGCTTGAGCACCTGCTCGAGATTGTTCTCCGCCAGCGTGAAAACCACCGTGATCGGCTCAATCTGTGTCACCACCGCGAGCGGAGTGCTGCCGCTTGCCTGCACCAGGTTCCCGGGATCGACCAGCCGCAAGCCAACCTTCCCCGTAAACGGGGCCGTAATGTGGCAGTACGCAAGCTGCACCTTGTCAAAATCGAGTGTGCCCTGGTCTGACTTCACCAGTCCCTCGTTCTGCGCCACGATCTTTTCCTGATCATCCAGCGTCTGCTTGGCAATCGCATTCTTCGCCCAGGCTGTCTGGTAGCGCTCCAGGTCCATCTTTGCCTGCGCCAGCACATTCGTGTCGCGCTCCAGATTGCCTGTCGCCGTATCCACATTTGCCTGATACTGCCGCGGATCGATATCCACCAGCGGATCGCCCTTCCGCACCATCTGGCCTTCGCGGTAATGCACCTCGGTCACCACGCCGGCCACCTGGTTATAGATCGTCGCCGTATACACCGGCGTCACCGTGCCGATCGCGCTCAGGTATACCCCGATGTCGCCTTCTTTCGCCGTCGCCGCCGTCAGCGTCACTGGCCCGCTGAACATGCCGCGCCGTCCGCCGCCTCCTGCGGCCTTCTGTGGGGCACTGCCCTTGCGCAGAACCAGCCAGAAGATCACTGCAAAAATCAGCAGCAGGATCAGAATCCATAACCACTGCCGGTGCTTCTTCTTTTCAGGCTCGTGCCTCAGAGTGGGAACGGCAGTGGTTGACATTTGGCTTTCTGAAGACGTGGGAGGCACTGGCGGCTTTTGTTCCATCGTATTTTCTTGCACCGTTCCCACAAGCCTGCTGCGGCAGGACGCGTGGACTCGTTTGAATTTCCTGATCTGGCTTGCGTAGCTTCGCGATCGCCGGCCTTACCCTTGGAAAAAACAGCGAACCGGCCTAAGCTCCGCAGAATCGATTAATGAACTACTTCCTCGCGGGCAATTCTCTTGTAGATAACTTTCTTAAACAGAATCTTATGGGCGATTAAAGAACACGTTTTATGGACGATTGAGAGCTCCGGATTGTTGCAAACGGAGGGGTTTACCAATCTTTAACAAGCCCCACTGCCCCCGGCGGCACATTCAATGATCTTAATATGCTCAGGCCATGAATGCCCGCCAGCCATGTCTTCGACTTCTGGCTATTAGCTTCAGGCTAGCAGCTGTTCTACCACTGCATGGCCCCGCTCCCCCGCATAATCCGCCGGAAGCTTCCCCTGGTCGCAGCGCACATCCTTGCGCGCTCCGTTTCTCAACAGAAGCGCCACAACCCCTTGCTTCCCCGCCGCTGCCGCCTGATGCAACGGCGTAAATCCGCCCGCCTGCGTCGCATTCACATCCGCACCCGCATCCAGCAGCAGCTCAATTGTCTCCAGCGAATCCCCCAGCGCAATCGCTGCATGCAACGGCTGGTTCCTCTGCGGATTATGCGAGAACTGATGCGCATGCGCTCCATGCTCCAGCAGCAGCCTCACCGCATCCGGCCCCGCAAACGCCGCCGCCAGATGCAGCGGAGCCCACCCGTCCGCTGACACCGCCCACACTTGCATCGCATCCCCGGCTAGAATCGCCTCCAGCCGCGCACCATCCCCCAGTGCCGCTGCCTCGAACACGTCCAGCTCACCCGCCGCGGCTCGCAGGCATTCAATAACCCCCGGCTGCCGCGTGTACACCGACCACATCAGCATCGACACGCCCTGCGCATCCCGCGTCTGCGCCGCCGCCGGAGTTTCGGCCACAAGTGCAGCAATCTCCGCCTGCTGTCCCCGCCGGATCATATTCAGCAAATGCTGGCTCATGGCCAAAGTATAGTTGCCGGAACGCCTCTCCGCCGTCCGCACGTCAGGGCATGAGCCGCAGACTGGATTGCATATAGGCTTTACGCTCCTGCGATAGCCTTATTCTGCAGCACTCGCACGACCACGCGGCGATTTGCAGCCTGGCCCGCCGCCGACTTCTCGTCACCACCCACCTGCTCGCTTTCGCCCATCGCGCCCGGCGCCAGCATTCTCGTCAGAGGAACCTTGGCCTGCTGAATCAGAATAGTCGTGACATTATCCGCCCGGTCTGCGCTGAGTTTCTGGTTCAGTGCGGCGCTTCCGGTTGCGGAGGCATAGCCCTTCACTTCGATCATGTAGCCGTTGATGCTCTTGGCATTGTTCGCCAGAGTGATCAGCTGCGAGCTGTATTGCGGATCCACCACCGTCTTCCCGTTTGCGAAATAGACTGTGACTTCATCCCGGATGTAGTAATCGTCCAACTGGCCGAAGCGGGCCACTGCCGTATCGATCGCTGCCTTGTTCGCGGCCACTGCCGCTGCATTCTGAGCAATCGCGGCTTCATGCTGTTGCAGAGCTGCCTTCTGTTGTGCCAGCTCTTCCTGCTGCTGCGCATTCTGTTCTTTGGTCTCTTTCATGCCGGCCTCAATCGCCATGGCCTGCTTCAAATCGTTCCCTTTGAACCGGATCTTCGTCGCCACCAGCTCCTGCTGCTGGTCATAGGCGCCCTCCACGCTTATCGCCAGGCCCGGAATAAGCGCAGCCATGGACATTTGCTTGCTGCGCGCCTTCAGCATTCCCTCAATCTGGCCTACGTCCGTATCATCCGTCAGTATGACAACGGCCGCCGGGTTATCCTTTGTCTGCAGGACGATCTTTTCGCCGCTGCGGCCGGTGATAAGTCCCTGCATCTTGATTGTTTGTGCGAAAACCGCACTGCTGAACAGCAACAACCCCGTCAAAGCCGCAAAGATAATCCCTGAAAAGCCGTACTTTCGCATATCGTTTTTCCCTCCTGGGGCGAATCCCCCGGCTCCTGCCGGTGACGCATAAATTGCGTCTTCAACGATATGGCGGCGAAATCCAGCAGCAAACTGTTAGAACTAACAGTCTGCTAGTCCCGCACGACGCATGTCTGTGCTCTGCAGAACCGCCACGCATACTCCCAGATTCGCCGCGCATATGCTCGCTCCCACCGTCGCAATCAGCCACCACGGCACATTGGGATACACAATGCAGCACGCTCCACACCAGACGCTCTCGCGTGAAGAACGCCCCAAAGATCACCGCCAGAATCCACGTGACATGCAGCAGTAGAATCGCAATGGCTACAAACTTCATCCAGCCTCACACTCCACATTTCTGGTTTGCTAATCCCTAATGCCAATCCCTAATCCCTATTGCCTGTTGGCTTCTGGCTTCTGGCAACCCCAACAAAATGCTTCCCTTACCCGCAATAAGCCGAATCTGCCAGGTCCGCTCACCTGTTTCCCAAAAAGAACCATCCTCCCTGAATAACTGCTGAATTTACAGGAAAATGGATTGCTTTTTGTTCGCGACCCCGATACTCTCGCCGCACATTCATCCGCCTAACGCGCTGCAAATTGGAAACGCCTTTCCCCGGAGGAATCCATGCAAGCAAGATCCGCGCGCTTCTGTGGGCCCCAGTTCGTGCTGGCGCTGGCCTCGCTGGTCAGTGCAACAGCTTTGATCGGTTGCTTCGGCGTCGCCTATCCCACTCCGGACTACACCGGCATCTCGACGGCCACCAGCACCATCCGCGTCAATCAGCAGATGCAGATCAAGACCGCATACCCGGTCAACATCGTGCCGCTGACCTTTTATGTCAATGGAATTCCGGGAGGCAATACCGAATTTGGCGTGGTGGACTCCACAGGCCTGTATACCGCCCCGGCGGTTGTCCCCACTCCTAATACGGTGACTATCACCTCAACTGCGAACAACCAGCCCAGCTATCCCAAAGGAACCCTGGCCTTAAGCGTGCTGAATCCCATTCCCGTCATCAGCCGTCTCTCGCCATCGGGCTTCTCGGAAGGCACGACGACAGTCACTGTGGACGGCTCTCAGTTCGTCTATGGTGCGCAGATTCTCTGGAACGGCGCCCCGGTTCCGACCACCTATGTTTCAGGAACGGAAGTCGTCGCCGATATTTCCGCGCCCAAACCCGGAACCTTCCCATTGACCGTCAGCAATCCCAATCCCGGATCGGCGGCCGCCCCGAATGTCAACGTGCTTGTCGGTCCCGGACAGGTGGTTCTCACGCTTCAGCCCAATAACGGCACCGATGTGCGGGTTTCGAATCAGCTCAACCTCGGGCTCACCGTCACCGGGACCGATAACCCCGGTGTCAGCCTTGCGGTCAACGGAATTTCCGGAGGCAACGCGCAGGTAGGAACTGCCGTTTCCAACGCGGATGGCTCCATCACCTACACTGCTCCGGCCGTCGTTCCCACGCCCAGCAACATTGTTGAGATCACGATCACCAGTCTCGATAATCCGAAAGTCTCCATCAACCAGAACATCGCAGTGCTCAACCCGATTCCGATCCTCACTTCAGCCAGTCCCACATCGTTCAATGTCGGGACGGCTACCGTTGTCGTCACGGGTCAGAAGTTCATCTCCGGCGCGCAGGTTCTGATGGACGGAGCACCCGTTCCCACAACCTTCAACAGTGGTGGACAGCTCACCGCAACTCTCACGCTCGCGCAGCCTGGCAACTTCGACATACAAGTCTTGAATCCCAGCCCCGGTCCGGCAACTTCAGCCGACCTCGTTGCGCTCGTGCAGGGCACGCAACCGGTGCCGGTCGTCAGTCCCGACGATGCTTCGCGCTTTCTTGAGCAGGCGACCTTCGGCGCAACCGATTCGGACATTCGCAACCTCTCTCTGATCGGCTATCAGGCGTGGCTCAACCAGCAATTCAGCCTGCCGCCTACCTCGATGGAGCCCACCGTCAATCAGGATTTAGTCGTCTTCAATCCTCCCTGCGCCTCAGGCGATGTCAAATGCAATACGGCGCTGTTTGAGCAGAATGAATCGGATGAGATTTACGTTCAGGACAACTTCTGGCAACAGGCCCTTACCGCTCCCGATGAGCTGCGCCAGCGCGTGCAGTACGCTCTTTCAGAAATCTTCGTGGTTTCCACCAATGACAACTCGCCCATGCAGAGCTACCCGCGCGGCGAAGCCGAGTACTACGACATGCTCGGCAAGGATGCCTTCGGAAACTTCAGGACGCTGCTGAACGACGTCACCCTGAACCCCATGATGGGTCTGTATCTCTCCATGCTCGGCAACGACAAGGGCAACGCGACTACCGATCCCGACGAGAATTATGCGCGCGAGGTGATGCAGCTCTTAACCATCGGCCTCTACGAATTGAATGATGACGGAACGCAAAAGCTCAGTTCGTCAGGCCAGCCCATACCGACCTTCTCGAATACCGATGTGATGGGTCTGGCCGCGGTCTTCACAGGCTTCAGTTGGAACATTCCCGGCAACGATTCCGACTCAGCCTGGTCGAATTGCTGCGCCTATGTCGGCAATGGTTTTGGCGAAGACATTCTGCCCATGCAGAGCTACGCCGATCATCATTCAACAGAGGAAAAACAATTCCTCGGTGTCACCATCCCCGCTTCCGGCAGCGCCGATCCTAACGGCGACCTCAAAATTGCTCTCGATACTTTGTTTAATCACCCCAACTTGCCGGCATTTTTCTGCAAGCAGCTCATTCAGCATCTGGTCACCAGCAATCCCAGCCCTGCATATGTCAGCCGCGTCGCCGCTGTCTTCGAGAATGACGGAACCGGCGTGCGCGGAAACATGAAGGCCGTCATCACCGCGATCCTGCTTGATCCCGAGGCCCGCGACTCCGCCACCGACTTCGCCAATCCGCAATATGGCAAGGTCCGCGAGGCGCTGCTCCGCTATACCGAGTGGGCGCGGGCATTCACTGCTCAGTCCCGCACCGGCTCCTATGGCATCGGCACCACAGAGGACCCGATCTGGGGACTCGGCCAGATGACCCTGCGTTCGCCCACCGTCTTTAACTGGTTTGCCCCAGGCTACGTCCCGCCCGGAACCAGCATTGAGCAGGCCGGAATGGTCGCGCCTGAAATGGAGATGACCAATGTCTCCACGGTCGTCGGCTACCTGAACTACATGCAGAACTCGATCGGGAGCAACGCCGCTTCCGGCACCGATATATTCTCCAGCTTTGGCGCCGAACTCAACCTGGCCACAACGCCGGACGCGCTCCTCGACCGCATCAATCTCCTGCTCATGGCCGGCGAGATGGACAGCACCCTGCGCAGCCAGATTCTCGGCGCCGTCAATGCCATCCCGATACCGTCCGGCGATCAGAACGCCATCAACGCGGCGCTTGCCGCCCGCGTGCAAACCGCAATTTATCTAACGATGGCATCGCCATCCTTCAGTGCGCAGTTCTAGGGAGCCCATCATGTGCAAATGCGATCTATCCCGGCGGCAGTTTCTCAGAACGGCATCCCTGGCCACAATGTCCGGCCTCTATGCCAGCCCCTTCATCATGGGCCTCAATTCTCTCGCGGCCATGGCGCAGGAAACCAACGCGACCGACTATCGCGCCCTCGTCTGCGTCTTTTTGCAGGGCGGCAACGATGGCCATGGTACAGTGATCGCCACCGACCCCGACTCTTACAGTGCCTTTACGCAGGCGCGGTCGGGCGCGCCAGGTCTCGCATATCCCCTGAGCGAGTTGCTGCCGATCGTCCTGAACACCCCGCAAAGCGGACGCACCTTCGCCCTCAATCCCTATCTGCCCGGCATCCAGAACCTGTTCAATTCCAGCCGCGCCGCCATCATCGCCAATACCGGAACCCTCATCGCTCCTGCAACAAAAGCTCAGGTCAATGCCAATTCCGTTCCCCTGCCGGCATCGCTCTTTTCGCACTTTGACCAGACTGCGGCCTGGCAGGCCATCGCCGCCAATGGCGGCAGCTCCGAGCATGTGGGATGGGGCGGCTCAGTCGCCGATCTGATCGAGAGCATGAACATGAATTCCAACTCCATGTTCACCTGCATCTCTACCGCCGGAATCGCTCTGTTCCTTGCCGGACAGACTTCGTTCCAGTTGAACGTCACGTCCGCGGGCCCGATCCCTATCTCCGGACTCAGCCAGTCTCTGTTCGGCTCGCAGGCTGGCTCGGACGCGCTCACATCGATCCTCTCCGCCGAGGAAACCAACCTCTTTGCCAAAGAATATGAAGTCGTGGTCCAGCGCTCCATCCAGGCGCAGGCGCTGCTGGCCTCGTCCATGCTGTCTGCAGGTCCGGGAGGCGTCCCCAATCCTCCCCAATACCTCGACCCGGTCACCAATATGCTCGCCGACAATCCCCTTGCTGACTCGCTCCAGACCGTCGCCCGCATCATCGGCGGCAGAAGCAGCCTCGGCGTCACCCGGCAGATCTTTTATGTACAGCTTGGCAGCTTCGATACCCACGATGGCCAGGCTCCGACGCACGCGCGCCTTCTGTCACAGCTTGGCCAGGCGCTCGAGTATTTCGATGGATTGATGACGCAGGCCGGACTCGGAAATCAGGTTACGACCTTCACCGCCTCCGACTTCGGCCGAACCCTTACCAGCAACAGCGATGGCACCGATCACGGCTGGGGCAGTCACCACTTCGTCGTTGGCGGCGCAGTCCAGGGACACGATATGTACGGAACCTACCCGGTCGTCGGCGTCAATCAGGCCAACGATGTCGGCGAAGGACGTTTGATCCCCACCACCTCCGTCGACCAGTACGCGGGAACGCTTGCGCGCTGGTTCGGACTTTCCGACAGCCAGATCAGACAGGTCTTTCCGAACTTCGGCAACTTCGGCTCCAACCCATATCTCGGATTCATGAGCTAGGGTTGCATCAACAGTGTTGTCATCCTGAGCGGCGTTGGGAGCGTTATCCAACGAAGTCGAAGGATCTGCTGTTTGCTTTGTTTCGCCCCATACTTCCAGAGCATTTTCGCAATGGAGAGCCTCAGTTGGCGTGCGCCGTTCGCCGCGACGCCCACCGCCAGAACCGCCACGCATAAACTCCCAGATTCAACGCGCATATGCTCGCACCCACCGTCGCAATCAGCCACCACGGCACATCGGGATACACAATCTTGTCCACGTAATGCAGCAGAAAACTTCCCTGATACGCCGCCCACCCCGCGCGCCCCTCGAAATACTGCTCTGCCAGCGTCAACGGACACCAGACCGAAGGGACCACCTCCACCACAATCCCCCAGATCAGGCACGCAACATGCAGCACGCTCCACACTGGACGCCCGCGCGTAAAAAACGCCCCAAAGATCACCGCCAGAATCCATGTGACATGCAGCAGAAGAATCGCAATGGCTACAAACTTCATGGCTGATCCCTAGTCACTGTCCTGTAATAACTCGCCCAGCGTAGCCTTATGCTTCTCCGCTCTACGCTCCGCGCGAGGCTTGTCTTCGATCACGCGCTCGGCCTTCGGCTGCCCTACGCGCTCCCGTGCATTGGCCTTGACCGCTTTCACCGCCGAAAATACTTTCTTTTTCCGCTTCTTCGCCATCCTGTACCCGCAGCCGCACTTCCCGTCTGCCCCCTCTATCCTTACAATCTTTTATGGAGAATAAAAAGGACTTCCGCAATCGTAGTCACAGGGGGGAACCACATGGAAGAACGGGAATTTTTCGACGAGAGACCCGAGCAGCGCACGCACACCCTAACCTGCCCCCATTGTGGTCAGTCCGCCGAGTACGAGCTGGGATGGCTCGTCCGCCGCAAGAAATCCAGCCTGCCCCGCCACGCTGACGAGCGCGATCGCGCACGCTTCGCCAAGGCCCAGTCCTATATGGTTCGCCGCGATGATATGGTCGCCTGCAAAAACATCCGCTGCCGCAAGCGCTTCGAAGTCGCAGGAATCCAATCCGTCGCCTTCCTGCAATCAGCTTAAAGGGACAATCGCGCATAGGCCGCCGGAGGCATTCTTACCCCGCCACGATCACTTCCCCGAGTAATACCCGGCCCGCGTCCGCGTCGCCAGCCCCGGCTTGGCCACCGTCACTTCGATCTGATGGTAGGCATTGGGTTCATCCGGAACAGGATGGAACGACAGCTCATAGTAAGCTCCTCCATCGTCGACAGCCTGCTTCAGCAGCCCTGCCATATCGTTGCTTGAGTTCAGCACCAGCCCGCCCGATTGTGTCGCAATCACCTGCAGCGCCAGGTTACCCAGGTTCGCCTGGCCCGGCTTACGAAGGCCCTTCAGAAAGCTCTGATAGTAGAAGTTGTGAAAGCTCGCCGCATCCGCTGCGCCCAGTGGATCGATGCTGTACACCGTCGTCCGCGCCTGCCGCAGTGACGTCGAGATCTGGACGACGGAGTCGAAAATGTTCTGCTGCTGCTTCGTGCTCAGTTGCACATTCGGTCCGCTCAGTATCGGCCATCCCGGCGAAACCCACAGCAGAAGCTTGCGCCCCGGCAGCTTCGCCAGATACGCCGTCAGCTCCTGCAGTGCGTCAAGCGATTTGTCCAGCCTGTCTGTCGCTCCATAAAAGCCCGCCGATCGGCTGATCGACCGTAGCCCCACCACATAATTGTCCAGCAGACCGGCCAGTTGATTGCCGTCCTTCGTAAATCCGTTCTGTGTCTGCGTGCCCGCATCGGTCATAATCGCTATCTGCGTCAGAAACGGCAGTTGTCCGCCGTTCGTCTTGAAAAATTTGTCGATCTCCTGCCGCGCATATCCGATCGTCGTATAGTCGGCGTTCACGTCGTCGATCACCACAACCACTGCTACCGGAGCCGAACTTCCCCCCATCGCCTGAAACGACGTAATCGTCTGCGGAGCCTTGTTGTCCGTAAGGGTAAAGTCCTGCTGCGTCAGTCCCGCCACAGGCGCGCCACCGTTCTTCGGCGTCACCACCACATCCAGAAGCACGCCCGGCTCCGCTCCAGCCGCCTGCGCCGGTGCCGCCTGCTGCTGTGCCACTGCCGCCACGCTCCACAGCACTATCAGGAGACCCAGACCGCACCGCCCATGTATTCGCATCTTTCCCCTGTCCTGTCCCGGGCCATGCCATCGTGCCCGCGCTGTCCCTCAGACGAAACAGTCTCGTCGAAAGACTCCCTATGCCGTCCGTGCGCCTGAAAACGCGCTCCGCGCCGCCTTCAGCCACGCCTCCATCTGCTCATGTCCCATCAACCCTGCCTGCTGCTGCACCAATCTCCCGTTCATGAACACCACAAAGTTTGGAATCCCCTGCACGTTATACCGCGCCGCCAG
>JASHRS010000088.1 GCA_030037215.1 Silvibacterium sp.
CCAGCTATGACGCAGGCCCCAATCGCATCGTCCGGCTTCGCAAAAAAGCGCAAGAGGACGGACTGGATCCCAATAAGTGGTTTGGCAACGTTGAGCTGGAAGTGGCCAAGGACGTTGGGCAGGAACCTGTCACGTACGTCGGCAATATCTACAAGTATTACGTCGCATATAAGCTGACTATGGAGGAGAGACAGCAAGAGTCGCATGCAGCAGCGGGCAGCTAGGCTTCAGGCGGCATTGGGAGCTATGTCGACAAGCGGGTAGCCGAGGCGCTTCCACTCATCGAAGCCGCCGAGCAGCGGGCGGACGCGATAGACGCCCATCCTGCGGATGGTGAGCGCCATTTTTGCCGCCGTGGCCTCGCTGGGGCAAGTGCAGAAGAGCACGACGTCGCGATCACGCGGAATTTCGGAGCAGTGCTGGACGAGCTTGTCGGGCGAGAGCAAGATGGCTCCAGGAAGAGTGCGCGGGTCGGGCAAGTAATCGAGGGGATGGCGGAGATCGACGATGTAGACGGGCTGATCGTGGTCCATCATTTCCTTCAGTTCGCGCGGGTCGACACGGGCGAGGCGAATCTCCCGGATAAAGGCGCGCTGGCGGAAGAACCGGTAGATGAAAAAAGCCAGCAGCAGGAGCGCGAAGAGCAGGAACCCGAAGCGCGCTACCCAGTCGAAGGCGTTCGGATGGTGCTTGAGGAAATCACCGAAGAAGCGTCCGCTGAGCGTAAAGGCGAGGGCCCAAAGCAGAATGCCGGCGGTGTCGTAGACGGCGAAGAGGCGGTATTCCATTCCTGTCTGGCCGGCGATAGGCGCAGCTACGGAGCTGAGTCCAGGAATGAATTTAGCGACGATCAGAGCGCCTGCTCCACGCTTGCTGAAATAGGCTTCTGTCTTTCGGACACAGGTATTGCTCTCCATGGAAAGCCGGCAGATCAGCTTGACGACGACCCCGCCATACTTTTTACCCATCAGGTACCAGAGACTGTCACTGATGAGGCTGCCGAGAACAACAGCGAGCAGCACGAGGGACAGGCTCAATTTGTGGGTTGCAGTGAGAGTTCCGGCGGTGAGCAGGATGGGCACACTGGGGATAGGCGCCCCCAGTTGTTCGATGAGAACCCAGAGGAAGAGGATCCAATAGCCATATTTCAGAAAAAAATCGATCGCGATTGGCATAGCGGATGGGCCTCAACTCCAAGGATAACTACAAAGAGAGATGCAGCGGGGCAGGGGATGGTTCCATGAAGATGAAGGCCGGAATGTTATGCGCGATCCGGTCATGTGCGTGGGATTGACCGCGTCCGGACTCGCCGGACGCGGGAGCATAAATTTCAGTTCTTGACTCTTACCTTTGGTTCAACAGACAAGCCGGGCCTGAGGAGGTGGTCGGCAATCTGACTGGGATCTGTGAAGTCGATGCGCACGGGCACACGCTGCACAACCTTGACGTAGTTTCCGGTGGCATTTTCCGGCGGGAAAAGACTGAGGACAGAGCCGGTTGCGCCGCCGATCTGGGTAACGCGGCCGTCATATTTGCGGCCTCCATAGGCGTCGACACTGACAGTGACGGGCTGGCCGGCGCGCATGTGATCGAGCTGTGTCTCCTTGAAGTTGGCCGTGATCCAGATGTCATCGAGTGAGACGAGAGTCATCATGTTCTGTCCGATGCTTGCGTTCTGCCCGATTTCGACGCTCTTGCGAGTAATGATTCCGGCCTCAGGAGCGACGATTCTGGTGTAGCTAAGGTTGAGCCTGGCCTGGTCGAGCGCGGCCTGAGCCTGCTGGACGACAGCAGCGGCCTGATCGGCTCTGGCTTTCTGGATGGCCACTTGCTGTGGACCGGTCTTTGCATATTGCAGACTGGCCTCGGCAGTGGCGACACGATCATGCGCGATGCGGACGCCGTCCTGCGCGGCCTGAAGATTGGCCTGAGCCTGGGCGACCGCAGCTTTATCGGAATCGGCTGCGGCGACGGCAGCGTCATACTGCTGCTTGGAAATCACGTCGTTTTTGACGAGTGGAGTGTAGCGCTCCAGGTCGGACTGCGTCTTGATGGAGTTGGCATTTGCCGCTTCAAGTGCAGCCTGCGCAGCCTGAAGCTGCTTTTCAGCCTGGGCGACGGAAGCGCTGGCACTGGAGACGTCCACTCCGGCGGAGGTCAGCGTAGTGCCGGTATTCACGTGGGTGACGGGCACGTTCACGCGCGCGGCCTCGTAGGCGGCTTCGGCGCTGGCGAGGTTGGCTTCATCCTGCTCGACGGCGGTCTGGAAGTCTTTGGGGTCGAGCTCGACAAGGACGGTACCCTTTTCGACGAACTGGTTCTCGTTCACGTTGACTTTGGTGACGTGACCGGTGATACGCGCGCTGATCTGAATGAGGTGTCCGTCGACCTGCGCGTCGTCAGTATCTTCGTAATAGGTGGAGTGCCACCAGAAAAGGAGCGTACCTACGACGACAACAGCAACGATGCCAATGACGATAAACCGGCGGCGCGATTTAATGCGCGGGTCGGTTGGCTCGGGTCCTGCGGAACGCTGCGCAGGCTGGCCCTGTGTTTTATTGTTCTGATCAGGAATTTCGTCCGCCACAGTTACTTACCTCCCACGTACATCCGATAATTATTGCCAGCCACGCCCAGCGCGCGCGCCAGCGAGAGCTTCGCGACATTGTGCTGGTAAAGGCTGTCCACATATTGGTTGTTGGCCTGGGCAAGCGCTGAGAGCGCCTGCGAAACGGCGAGATTGTTGTCGACGCCGGCCTTGTAGCGCTCCTGAGATTCATCGAGCGCCTCGTGGGCGAGCGCGACATTGCTGCGCGCCACTTCCACCTGTTTTTCCGCAGACTGAATGTCGAGAATGCTGTCGCGAACATCAGCGCTGATCTGGCCTTCGAGGTCGCTGAGACGAGCGAGATCCTGATCGAGCTGCGCCTGCGCCTGCTTTGCGTCACCGCGCAATTTGGCTTCTTCAAAGACAGGCACATCAAGGGTGCCGGTGGCATCGCCGGTTCCATGCGAATTGGCAGGATTCGTGCCGATGTCGCCGTAATCTCCACTGAAACCGATGGTCGGGTAGCGCTCGGCAGTCGCGGCCTTGCGCGCATGTTCGGCTGCTTCAACCTGTTCACGCATAGCTTTGAGATCGCTGCGCGCATCGAGCGCCTGCTTTACGGCTGCATCGGCGTCGAGGTTGTCGAGCGGCGCATAGGGCTCCGGGCTAGTGAGTTGGTATTTCTGCTCAAGCGGGAGACCGATGGCGCGGGCCAAAGCGATGCGGTCCTTATCATAGGCGTTCTGTGCGGTGATGAGCGCCTGTTGCTGCGTCTGGTAATCGACGCGCGCACGGAGCTCATCGAGCAGGGGCGCGGTCCCTGCATTGTGGTTGTCGACGGCCTGGTCAAGCGAGACTTTGGAAGTGTCAACCTGTGCCTGCTGGTAGTCGACGCGGCTCTTGTCAGCGAGGCAGACAAGATATGCGTTGCCGACGGTGAGCACGACGAGATCGCGGGCATCGTAAACAGACAGCTTGGTGCCCTCGAAATTATGCTTGGCGGCGAGGTAATTCTGGAGCGCGGAAAGATCGAGCAGCGACCAGTTGAGCGAGGCGCGGAAGTCAGTGTATCCGAACGGGCCAATGACCTTGGGGAATCCGGGGCCGCGCAAGCCTTCGGCCTGCAGATCAACCTGCTGAACCGATTCTTTAATGTTGGCGTTGACCGTGGGCAGCAGGTTCTGAAGTTCTTCGAGCTGCTGGCCATGCGCTGTGAGCCCGCTCTGGCTGGTAAGGATGAGACCGAGGTTGTACTTGAGACCGCGAGCGATGGCGTCGTCGAGCGACAGCGGAAGGACGCCGGGGACAGGCTTCTCAGTGGTCTGGCTACCCTGGTAGGTCGAGCTGTTGATCTGCGGCTGCACGACCTGGATAGGCGGCGCTGGCTGCGAAACCTGGCCGCTGCCAGACTGCCATGCATACGCTGCCGGGCCGGCAATTGCCAGCATAAGCGCGGCAAAGAGCCCAACACAAAGCACAGACGTCCGCTGGCCGCTAAGACATGCCTTCAACACGAAATGCTCCATCCTGGGAATGCGCTCCTGGCCAAAAACGGCCGGAGCGCAGATAAGTCATACTCAGATTACGTTGTTTTGGATGCCAGAGCATCCGAAAGTTATTCAAAAAAGGTGTTGGCCACACAGCAACTGCTTCGCGTGGCCGCTCCCATTGGGAGCGGAAATGGATTTTTTGCCGCTAGCTTTCCGCTGCCCGCGCCGTCCTCAAGCCTGGGCAGCAGCGGCATGCACGAGCGATGTGGCCAGTGAGCACAGGGCCTGGCGGAACAACTCGCTGACCTGGCCGGAGTGCCATTTACGGGATGCAGCCTTGCTGAGAGTGGCTGCTGCTGTTGCATTATCCCACCCGAGGATGGCGCGCTCGACAAAGACAGTGCGCTGTGCCACGGGGAGCTTGTTAAGCCAGTCACGCAGAGCGCGTCGCTCCGGGCCGTGGACCATTTCAGCAAGCCGGTCGGCGGAGATTCCGGCTGCAGCGAGGTCGTCATCATCGATGCATCCACTTGAACCCGTTGAAGGCGAAGGAGCATTGAATGCCCCAGGATCAGCCTGACTAAGATGGGCCACGGCTGTTTCGATGAGGTTGACCCGAGCCGCGTTTACAGAAGTTTCGGCGTCGGCGCAGGGGTCGATGTTCGTCCTGGTGACGACGGTCTCGACGAGGTCTGCCGCGCGGGTTTCATCGCCGAGTATAAGAGCGGCGAGCTGATAGAGCTCTGCAGCAGTGTCATGGACTTTTGAAAGGCCGTCTTTGCAATCGTCATCCACCATTCTGGTTTCCTCTGTCTTCTTTTATCGTCAAGGAGCGGCCGCCGGGAGTCAAATCCCGTGGGATGGATCAAGGACGCGCGAAGCACGGGCGTGAAGCGCTCATAGTTGAGCTTCTTTTGCAGGTTTTCATTTCCCTTTGACATTGGAAAGGTAGAAGAATCAGTAGCCTGCTTGAAAATGATGGAACTCTAGTCTAGAGTCTGGCCGTGTTTGTAATTACTTACTATGTCTCCATTGCAAAGGCCCAAGTTGAGCCGCTTTATCGGACGAGACGAGTCGTGGCTGGACTTTAACCGGCGTGTGCTGGAAGAAGCACAGGCTGCAACGAATCCTTTGCTTGAGCGGGTGAAGTTTCTGGCGATTACCGCAAGCAATCTCGATGAGTTTGTCGAGATTCGCATTGCGAGCCTCCTGCAGCGGATTGAAGACGGCTACTCCGAGACCGATGAGCAGGGCGTGACACTGGAGCAGTCGCTTGCGGCGATCAACGAAGACATGCACGGCTTTGTAGACAGCCAGTATGTCTGCTGGAACAAGCAACTGCTGCCCGCGCTGCACTCGGCCGGCGTGCGCGTGCTTGCCTGGGATGCGATGGATGATGCGGCGCGGGAGGCGGCCTCGAATTTCTACCAGCGCGAGGTTGACCCGCTGCTGACGCCGATTACAATCGACCCGGCACATCCCTTTCCACGTGTCCTAAACAAAGCTTTGTGCATTGCGCTGCTGCTCAGGCGGAAGCGCAAAGGAACAGCCGGGCCAGTGCTGGGCGTGGTCACGATTCCGCGAGCGCTGCCACGACTGGTGGCTTTACCTTCCGGGGCCGGCACGCAAGATTATCTTTTTCTGCACGATCTGATCGAGCGCAACGCGGCGGCGATGTACCGCGGCTACGAGATCTTATCGAAAGCCGCCTTTCGCGTGACGCGGAACAGCAATCTGTATTTTCAGGAAGAGGAATCACGCAATCTGCTGGAGACAGTACGCGCGGAGCTGCACAACCGGCGCAAGGGTGATGCTGTCCGGCTGGAGATTGAGAAATCCGCAGATGCAGAAATCGTGGATCGGCTGCGGATGAATTTCGAGCTCGACGAATCGCAGGTTTTTCGCACCGATGGTCCGGTGAACCTTTCGCGGCTGATGAACCTTTACAGCGATACGCCACGTCCTGACCTAAAATATTCTCCCTTCGTTCCGCGTGAGCTGCGGTTGAACCGGAAATCCGTGGACCTTTTTGATGAGCTCCGTCACCGAGATGTTCTGTTGCACCATCCATATGACTCTTACGACGGTGTTGTGGGCTTCATCCAATCGGCGGCACGAGACCCGAATGTGGTCTCGATCAAGCAGACGCTATACCGCACCAGCGCAGATTCGACGATCTTCAACGCGCTGACGGAAGCGGCACAGAGCAAAGAAGTGACGGTGGTGGTAGAGCTGACAGCGCGTTTCGATGAGGCGTCGAACATTCGCTGGGCACGCGATCTGGAGGATGCCGGGGTGCAGGTATTCCACGGAATTGTTGGCCTGAAAACGCACTGCAAACTGGCGCTGCTGGTGCGGCACGATCCGGATGGCGTGACGCGGCGATACGGGCACCTGGGCACCGGCAATTACAATCCGGCCACAGCGCGGTTTTACACCGATCTGAGTCTGCTGACGTCGGACCCCGAAATTACAGCGAGTATGCATGCGGTGTTCAATTACCTGACCGCGCACTCGGAGTCGAGCGATTATTCACCGCTGCTGGTAGCTCCGCTGACCCTGGCTGAGAGCTTTATCCGGCTGATTCATCGCGAGACCGAGCACGCGGCCGCGGGGCGGCCAGCACAGATCATCGCCAAGATGAACTCGCTGCTTGAAACGGGCATTGTTGAAGCGCTCTATGCTGCGTCGCAGGCCGGAGTGCAAATTGATCTGATCGTGCGCGGCATCTGCTCGCTGCGCCCGGGTGTGAAGGGGATGAGCGAAAACATCCGCGTCCGGTCGATTATCGGCCGCTTCCTTGAGCACAGCCGCATATTCTTTTTCCGAAATGGCGGTCAGGAAGAAATCTATTGCGGAAGCGCCGACTGGATGCCGCGCAACCTGTTTGAGCGATGTGAGGTCGTCTTCCCGATCCGCGACGCGCAGATCGGAGCGAGGATCCGCAAGGAGATTCTTGCTGCGCTTATGGCCGATAACATGAAGGCGCGGGTGCTGGAAGCGTCCGGGATTTACCGGAGAATTACTCCGCCCGATGCCCGGCAGGCCGGCTTCAGCGCCCAGGATTTTTTTATTCAAGTTGCGGAAGGGAAAGCATCGCCGGACAATATTCCGCCCATAACGTCTGACCAGCCGGGGAATGCGGCCAAGCGGGGTAGCCCGAAGCGGGCATCAAGGGGCTAATGGAGCAGTTAAGTCGTTTAAATATAATCAATTACAAAATTGTGCATATACTTTCGCAAGAAGCAACCCAATAGCCAGGAGAGTGCATCTAACCTCTTCCAGTTGTGCGTCCGCTGGTTTCGAATGACCTTGCAAGAGAACTTAAGGCACAGAAATAAATAAAAAAAGTAGTGAAATTTCCCATTTTAGGGTCTAAAGTCTTTCGCAGGCGCAGTTTCCCAATTTGGAATTGCGAAAAATTCTTTGTAAGTGGATTCAAAATTCTAACATGCGCGCCATGACGCGCAATTTC
>JASHRS010000089.1 GCA_030037215.1 Silvibacterium sp.
TCAGCATTTCCGCGCGAGGAAGTCTACTGGAGAATCTGAAAGCGTCCGAATCAGAATTGAAGGAGCTCTTAAACGTTTCGCAGGTGTCTGTACAAGCGATGCAAGATTCAAACGCGAGTAGTGCTGCAGTGATCGCCATCCATCCCGCCGACGGCCACAAATGCGACCGCTGCTGGAACTACTACTCCGACGACGGCCCCCTTCACATCCGCCAATACGGCCCCTGGCCTAACGTCTGCGGACGTTGCGCCGAGGCCCTCAACCAGATGGGATATAAATCATTGCAGGAATCACACGCATGAGCCGTATCCGTGACTGGCGAGGCTGGCTCCTCGCGCTCTCCGCATTCATCATTGCGCTCGACCGCCTCACCAAAATCTGGGTCAGCCGCCGCATCGCTGAAGGCAACGTCATTGTCATCATCCCGCATTACTTCGCTATCAGCCATGTCATGAACCCCGGCGCGGCCTTCAGCTTGTTCACCGACTCGCCCCACCCCGAGCGCACCCGTTGGATTTTGACCGTCTTTTCGCTCCTCGCTGCGCTTGTTGTATTTGCTATTCTCATCCGCATCGGCCGGCGCCTCAGCCTCAGCGCAATCGCCCTGGCGCTGGTCCTTGGCGGAGCCATCGGCAATGCCTGGGACCGCATCGCCTACGGCACTGTCGTCGACTTCCTGCAGGTCCATATCGTTCACTATCACTGGCCCGACTTCAACATCGCCGACTCCTCTATCGTCATAGGGGGAATCCTTTTGCTGCTCGATGCCATCCGTCCCATAAATGAAGAGGAATCGGAAACCTGAACACTAAGCACTGTGCTCCGTACCCTGCAGTCTGATAAAGTGGCTAACGAAAAATATTTCGGAGGAATTCCGTAGTGCAGGCTTTCGGAAAGATTTCAGGATTGGTACTCGCCGCAGCCGTAGTTGCAACTTTCGCCACAGGCTGCGAAACCGGACGCGTCAATAAAAGCCACTCCGCCGTCGACCACATCAACGACCTCACCACTACAGGCCATCCTGATACTTCGCTCGCCGCCAGCGCAGAAGGCTTGCCGCCTGTGCCCGGCTCGCCAACCGCTGCCGGAGCCGATGGCAAGCAGCCCTGGAATGACAGCGAAGCACGGCAGAGTCCCGGCGTCGAAGAAGGCCACGCCGCAGCTCCCAACCACCACCACGCCGAAGCTTTCGAGCGCCAGTAGTCAATAGCCACCTCCAATAGCTATCCACTATTGGCTGGCAGCTGCCCGGTTCTTAGCTACCCGCTTTTTAGCGAATAGCTAATGACCGCTTCTTACATTCCCCCGTATGAACTCCACCGTCTTCTCCAGCGGTGTCCCCGGTCCGAAGATCGCCGCCACGCCCTGCGCCTTCAAACCCTCCGCATCCTGCTCCGGAATCGTCCCCCCCAGCACCACCAGGATGTCGTCCGCGCCACGCTCCTTCAGCAGCGTCATCACGCGCGGCACAATCGCATTGTGCGCGCCGGAAAGTATGCTCAGCCCGATGCAGTCCACGTCTTCCTGCACCGCAGCATTCACAATCATCTCCGGAGTCTGTCTTAACCCGGTGTAAATCACTTCCATGCCTGCATCGCGTAATGCCCGCGCAATGACCTTTGCGCCGCGGTCATGGCCATCCAGCCCAGGCTTCGCCACCAGCACTCGTATCGGAGTCGTTCGTTCACCCATAAACTGCTGAGAATATCACGGCGCAAAGCTCCTGCGCTGTCCCTGAATCGGAGACAGCCGCTTCGCGAATCCATTACGATGGTCTGACCATGACAATTCATCGCCGCGATCTCCTGAAATTCGCTGGAAGCAGTCTGGCCGTTGGGGCCGCCCCTCTTATCTATGCCGCACCCGCGTCAGGCCAGCTTGATTCTGCGCCCAATCAACAGTGGCTGCGTGGTTCTCTCAATGTCCGCGCCTTTGGAGCCACAGGCGATGGTAAGACCATTGACACCCCCGCCATCAATCGCGCCATCGAAGCTGCTGCATCTTCCGGCGGAGGCACAGTTGTTGTTCCCGCAGGCGTCTATGCCTGCTACTCTATCCACCTTAAAAGCAACGTCAGCCTTTATCTCGATCAAGGAGCTACCATCCTCGCCGCCTCCGTGCCGCTCGAAGGCACCACCACCGGAGGCTATGACCCCGCTGAGCCACAAGGCGCATGGGAGCCTTATCAGGACTACGGCCATAACCACTGGCACAATAGTCTTATTTGGGGCGAAGGCCTCACCAACATCTCCATCCTCGGCCCTGGCCTTATCTGGGGCAAAGGTCTCAGCCGCGGGCACACTGAAGACAAAGACCTGCCGGACACCAACGCACCAGGTGTCGGCAACAAATCCATCGCGCTCAAACACTGCACCAACGTCATCCTTCGCGACTTCTCCATCCTGCAGGGCGGCTGGTTCGGAATCCTCGCCACCGGTGTCGACAATCTGACCATCGACAACTTGAAGATAGACACAAATCGCGACGGAATGGACATCGACAGCTGCCGCAACGTCCGCGTCACAAACTGCACCGTAAACTCGCCCTGGGACGACGGCATCTGCCCTAAAAGCTCATTTGCATTGGGGTATCCGCGCCCAACGGAAAACCTCACCATCGCAAATTGCTATGTCACAGGAGCCTACGAGCTCGGCTCCCTGCTCGACGGAACATGGAAGCTTAATTCCCTCAGCTACCGCACGGGACGCATCAAGTGCGGGACCGAGTCGAACGGCGGATTCAAAGGCATCACCATTACGAATTGCGTTTTTGACCGCTGCCGGGGGCTCGCACTCGAAACCGTCGACGGGGCCATCTGCGAAGACATCACCATCTCCAATATCGCGATGCGCGGGGTCGGTGGTGCACCCTTCTTTTTTCGTCTCGGGATGCGCATGCGTGGCCCCAAAGACGCGCAGCCCGGCGTCCTTCGCCGCGTTCTTATCACCAATGTCGTCAGCTCCGGTGTCAGTCTGCTCCCCTCTATCCTTGCCGGAGTATCCGGTCATCCCATCGAGGACATTAAGATGAATGACTTGTATCTCGAACAAGTCGGCGGAGCCTCAGCCGCAATGGCGGCAATCAATCCACCTGAAAAGGAAAATGCCTATCCCGAGCCCACCATGTTCGGAGACCTTCCCGCCAGCGGCTTCTTCATCCGCCATGCGCGAAACATTGAGATGAGCAACATCGAAATCGTCACGCAGTCGCCCGACGCGCGCCCAACATTCTGGCTCGAAGATGTGGACGGGGCTGACTTCTTCCGCCTGCGTCTGCCAAAATCAGCATCCGCTTTCGATCTGCACAGCGTAAAAGACTTCCGCAGCTTTGGCAGCCGCTTCCTGAAAGATGTTTCATTTGAGGAGGAGCAGAGCCGCACGATTTAAGGTGCGTACTGGAGGGTTGCAAATTTGGAATGCCGCGAAGCGTGTAGCTGGAAGTGTAGTCTACTTCTCTCTGGCCACTACAAAATCAGGAACCCACATCAAGGCCCTTTTGTATTCCGAATCCGGCAGCCTGGTCAGAGCCGTACGCGCTGTCTCCGCATACTGATAAGCGGTATCCATTGCGTAATCCACTGACCCATGCCGCTGCAGAGTTCCGAGAACCTCCGCATGGCTCACCCGTCCGAAGTTCCTGTCGGTTAAAACAGTCTGGATCGCATCCCGCTCGGCACTGGTGCTGTTTTCCAGCGCATGAATTACCGCCAGCGTAGCCTTCCCTTCGCGCAGATCGCTCGCCACCGGCTTGCCGAGTACCTCTTCCGATGCCGTCAAGTCCAGAACATCATCCACGATCTGGAAAGCCATACCCAGAGCGCGTCCATACTCGCCCATGGCTTGCTCGGAGGCATCGTCAGCGCCTGCAAGCACTGAACCAAGCCGCATTGAAACCTCGAACAAACATGCCGTTTTGCGGTAAATCAACGAATTGTAATCGTCCTCAGAGATTGCCAGGCCGAGCTTTTCCATCTGCAGCAGCTCACCCTCCACCATCTGCTGGGTTAGTCCTATAAGCAGATCGAGTATCCGGAAATTCCGCTCTTCCAGCGCCGAGCGGAAGGCCTGCATATATAGCCAGTCGCCCGCCAGCACGCATTTCGCGTTGCCCCAGGTCGTATTCGCTGAAGGACGTCCGCGCCGCGTGTCGGCTGCGTCGATAATGTCGTCGTGCACCAGCGTGGCCGTGTGCACCATCTCCACCACAGCGCCCAGCCGGATCATTCCCTCGCTGGAATAGCCCTGCGACTTCGCAGAAAGCAGCAGCAGCGACGGCCGAATGCGCTTCCCGCCGCCATCTCGCAAATAACTGGAGATATCCGTTATCGCCGCGACCGACGACACCGATCCCGACCCCAGTTCACGCTCAATCGCGCGCAGGTCGTCATGCAGAAGGTCGAAGACTTCTTTTGCCGTCGCTATGGCCAGTGTGCTCATGCCTTCCTAGTTCGACCGGTAGTTCGTAAATTGCAACTCGAGGCCGAAGTCGTGCCCCCTCAGCAGCGCAATCACCTCTTGTAGAGTATCGCGATCTTTGCCGCTGATGCGCACCGTATCTCCCTGAATTGATGCCTGGACCTTCTTTTTTGAGTCTTTAATCAGCCGCACGATGTCCTTCGCCTTCTCACCCGGAATCCCCTGCTGCAGCGTAATTTTCTGCCTGACGCTCGATCCTGCCGCTGGTTCTACCTTGCCATAGGTGAGGTTCTTGAGCGAAACGCCCCGTTTCACCAGTTTCTGCTGAAGAATTTCCGTCACTGCTTTCAACTTGTATTCGTCTGCTGAAGCAAGCTGCAAGGCGTCATCACCCTCCAGCTTGATCTCCGAATGCGAATTCTTCAGATCGAATCGCGCGTGAATCTCTTTCGACGCCTGGTCCACCGCATTGCGGACTTCCTGAATATCGACCTTGGAAACCACATCGAATGAATTATCTGCCATATCTCGTTCCCGCTCTCTCTTAGACTATCCGCTTTCACCCACGTTGCAGAAATTCAAACCACCCCAAAGAATCTCACAAAATTTTCCGTTGTATGCAACGCTGCCTCCTGCGCCTCGACGCCTTTGACCTCGGCGATGGTCTCCACAACGCGCGTCACCCATGCCGGCTCGTTCCGCTTCCCGCGGTTCGGCACGGGAGCCAGAAAAGGAGCGTCCGTCTCGATCAACATCCGCTCCAGTGGAACCTCCGCCATCACATCCCGCAGCGCCTGCGCCTTCGGAAACGTAACATTGCCCGCGAACGAAATCAGAAACCCCATATCCATCGCCCGCCGCGCATGATCCCACTCGCCGGTAAAGCAATGCAGAATTCCGCCCAGTCCCGTTCCCTTCCAGTCCCGGTCCAGCATCTCCAGCGTCTCATCCCACGCGTCCGAAGAATGGTCCGAGGGCCGGCAATGAATCACAATTGGCTTCCGCTGTCCCGCAGCAATCGCCATCTGTCGCCCGAACACCGTCCGCTGCACATCGCGCTCAGAGTGCTCATAAAAATAATCCAGCCCGATCTCGCCGCACGCCAGAACCCCATCTTCGGCCAGCAACCCATCCAGCTTTTCCAGCGCCGCCTCATCCGCTAGCCGCGCCTCATGGGGATGCACCCCCGCCGTCGCATAAATCTTCGGAACATCCTCTCGTCCGGCATATGCGCGGGTCAGGTCTAACGCCCGGTGCATCGTCGCCGGACCATCCCCGATCCCAATCGACAAAATCCCACGCACCCCAGCGGAGTAAGCCCGCTCCAGCATCGCATCGCGATCGCCGTCGTACCGCTCGCTGTCGAGATGTGCATGTGAATCAATCATAGAAAAGAGATGTCATCCTGAGTGGAGCGACCAAAGGGAGCGCAGCGAAGGACCTGCTTTTCCCTCAACCGGTCACAACCGTCCTGCCGGGCAAGTCTATTTCAATCTCGCACCCACTTCCACATCTTCAAGAAATCCCGCCAGCACCGGTTTGCCGCCTTCGAGCGATGCCGCAAGAAGCATCCCATTCGACTCCAGCCCGCGCAGCTTGCGCGGCGCAAGATTCGCCACAATCACAATCTTGCGTCCTATCAGTTGTTCCGGCGTGTACGCTTCGGCAATCCCCGCCAGAATCTGCCGTTGCTCATAACCCAGGTCCACCTCCAACCGCAGCAGTTTGTCCGCTTTTGGGACGCGCTCCGCAACCTTGATCTGCGCCACCCGCAACTCGACCTTGGCGAAATCGTCGATAGTGATCTTGTCGCCAACTTCTGCCGGAGCGGGTGCGGACGGAGCAGCCGCGGCTTGAGATCCACTGCCGAGATTATCCTTTACGAAATTCTCGACAGCGACCACGGCGGCAGTTTCGTTGGTTGATTCGGCAATGGCGACGGCCAGGCCGTCGAGGGCCGCGTGCAAACGCGAGGTGCGAGACTCCTTCGTGGTGGGCGTGGCAGGAGCCGCGATTGTTCCGGCCTTCGGAGCCAGAGGAACGGCACGTACGCCTGGCACCGGCTGGGTTTCGTCTTGAGCTGGAACCGACGGATTATTCTTCTCTTCAATCTCTTTCATACGCGATATCGCATCCTTTTCCGCACGTGGGAAGACAGGTCCGAGCTCGCCGAGCTTCGTGCCCGGCCTAAGGCCACCCCACGCAATGTTTTTCAAATCTGCCTTATGAATGTCGCCGAGCCCAAGCTGCGACCATACTTTTGCCGCCGCGTCGGGAATGACCGGGTAGATGAGCGCGGTGATGATGCGTATGGCCTCCGCAGCCGTATACAGAATCATTGCGCGCTGCTGGCGCAAGGTGTCGGCCGATATCCCTTCTGGTTCTTTCCAGGGCGCATGTGCCGTCAGGAAGCCATCGACATTCGCAATCAAATCCCAAACAACCTCTAAGCCTTTTGAAAAGGCATAGCCTTCGAATGCATGGCCAAAACCCGTGACTGTCTCAGTCGCATTCTGCTCAATCAGGCTGTCTGTTGTCGGAAATTCCGGCACCACCCCGTCAAAATACTTCCCGATCATCGTGAGTGTCCGGCTCACCAGGTTCCCGTAGCCGTTCGCCAGGTCTGAGTTATACCGCTGCACCAGCGCATCGAAGCTGAAGCTCCCGTCCTGCCCGAAGACTACCTCGCGCAGCAGGAAATACCTGAGTGCATCCGCGCCCAGCACATCCAGAATCGTCTCCGCCCGCACAATGTTCCCACGTGACTTCGACATCTTGCTCTCTTCAAACAGCAGCCAGCCGTGAGCGACTACGCTTTTCGGTAGCGGAAGTCCCGCCGCCATTAGAAATGCCGGCCAGTACACGCAGTGGAAGCGCGTAATCTCTTTGCCGACAATGTGCAGGTCCGCCGGCCAGTATTTTTCAAAACGTGCAATGTCTTTTGGGTCGTCGCTGCCATAGCCGATTGCAGTGATGTAGTTGACGAGTGCGTCCATCCAGACGTAGATGACGTGCTTCTCGTCACCTGGAACCGGAATTCCCCACTGAATGCTCGTCCGGCTTACTGATAGGTCCTTCAATCCTGCCTTGACGAACGAGATCACTTCGTTGCGCCGCGTTTCCGGACGAATAAACTCCGGATGCGCGTCATAAAATTCGAGCAGTGTGCGTTCAAATGCCGACAATTTGAAGAAATAATTCTCTTCGCTGATCGTCTCCGTGATCCGTCCGCACTCAGGACACGGCGCACCTGGCGGCACATCCACAAATGCCTCGTCGCTCACGCAGTACTGCCCTGTGTACGAGCCTTTGTAGATGTACCCGCGCTCCTTCAGCAGCGCAAACAGCTTCTGCACGCCCCGCTTATGCCGCGGCTCAGTTGTCCGGATAAAGTCGTCATAGGTCAGCCCCAGCCGGTCCCACAGCGCGCGAAACTGCGCCGCAACACCGTCCGTAAACTCCTGCGGACTGCACCCCGCCTTCTCCGCCGACCTCTGGATCTTCTGCCCGTGCTCATCCGTGCCCGTCAAAAAGAAAGTGTCAACGCCCAGCGCACGCTTGCGCCTTGCAATCACATCGGCCACCACCGTTGTGTATGTAGTGCCGATGTGCGGACGCGCATTGACGTAATAAATCGGAGTCGTGAGATAAAACTTGTCTGCCATGAAAATGAGGAAAATGCCGAAATCTACCTCATTTTAACAGGGATACGGCATAGCTCCGAATCCGTGTAACTGCGTCCGTCCTGTAAAATCGACAAGAAAATCAAAGTATTTTTTTTGAGAGACGCAAGGTCCCGTTCACGTGTATTTGAAAGAACAAAAGAAGCTCGAAGCCCGGCTCCGCGCCGTGCTCCGCGAAAAATTCGCAATTGAGTTGGACGCCCTCGCCATCGAGCAGCCGCCCGAGATCAAATTCGGCGAATACGCGCTGCCTATCGCCTTCGAGCTTGCGCGCCGCCTCAAAAAAGCCCCGCGCAAAATCGCTGAAGAGATTGTCGCCGCGCTCGGCGCAGTCGAAGGTTTCACCGCCTTCGAGATCGCCGGAGCCGGATACATCAATGCCCGCCTCGACCGCGCTGCCTTCGCAAAATCGACCGCCGCTAAGGCTGAAATCGAAATCGCCATGCATCCAGGCCACACCCCCGGTCACGCGATTGTCGAGCACACCAGCATCAACCCTAACAAGGCCGCGCACGTAGGCCATCTCCGCAATGCCATTCTTGGAGACACCTTCGTCCGCCTGCTCCGCGCCTCTGGACAGCAGGTCGATGTGCAGAACTACATCGACAATACCGGCGTTCAGGTCGCCGATATCGTCGTCGGACTGCAGGAGCTCGAAAAGAAGTCGCTTGCTGATGTTGAATCTCTGCTGGCCGAACTGAAATCAAAAGACGAGCGCATCGACTACTACTGCTGGGAACTCTATGCGCGTGTCTCGCAGTGGTACGACGAGGATGCTGCGCAGAAGCCTCGCCGCATCCAAATCCGCCTCGATACCCTCCACGCCATCGAGCGCGGCGGCAACGACACCGCCACCATCGCCGAACTCATCTCCACTGCCGTCCTGCGCCGTCATCTCGAAACCATGCTGCGCCTCGGCATCGAGTACGATTTCCTGCCACGCGAAAGCGAAATTCTGCACCTTCACTTCTGGGAATCCGCCTTCGAGCAGATGAAAGCCAAGGGCGTCCT
>JASHRS010000090.1 GCA_030037215.1 Silvibacterium sp.
TGTTGAAGTTCTGCCGCTGCCAGCCAGCGCCGGAAACTCCCGCCTCGACAGCATCGGATACAACACCACCAACGCCGAGGCCCTCCGCCAATACCTCGCCGCGCACAACTACACTGTTCCCGATCATGTTGAGAAAGGCTCCGACGGCAGCCGCTGGTTCGACGTGCAGGACCCCGAAGGCAACAAGGTCGAATTCAACCAGCCCTCGCCTCATCCCATCAGCATGGCCGGATCCGACTCCGTCGGCCATCACATCATCCATGCCGGAATGCAGGTGCACAGCCGAGAAAAAGAAGACACCTTCTACCGCGCACTTCTCGGATTCAAACCCTACTGGTATGGCGGCATGAAGCCCGACAAGATTGATTGGGTCTCGCAGCAGGTTCCCAATGGACACGACTGGCTCGAATACATGCTCTCCTGGGGCGAAGGTGAGCCATCGCAGCACGAGCTCGGCGTCCTCAATCACTTCTCCATCGGCGTCGTAAACATGGAGAAGATCTACACCACCCTCGATTCCGAAGGCCGCCTCGACGATCTCCGCAGCCAGCACAACAATCTGCAGATCGGACGCGACGGCAAGTGGCAGTTCAACCTCTTCGATCCCGATGGAACCCGCCTCGAATTCATGGAGTTCACACCGGTCGAAAAACCCTGTTGCTCATCCTTCACCGCATCAAACCCGTCACCAGCCGAGGACTGATTTTTAGGCAATCACTGGCAGAAGGGAGACTCGCCTTGATCTTGAGTAGGGTTAGCAAGTAGAGATAGGCTGCCCTTCGCAGCACTAGAGTCTTGGCCACATCGACAATCTGTGACGAAAGAGAGGTATCTACTTTTTTGGATACCTCTCTTTTCATCGTGTGCCCTTGCGGTGAGCACCGCCGTCCGCGCAGGGCGCTTTTTACCTGGCCCCCGGCCACTCGTATACGACCACGCCGAGGTTGTTCAGCATTTCCATCGTGGCTTCGACGTTACGGCGTATGGAAATGCGGTCTGAGCGCACCTCGTTCGGGTCTTCTTCCACTGCGACCACGCGTCCGTATGGCCAGGAATCGGGTGGCAGCGACGCCAGTGCTTCCGGAAGGTCTGCCAGCCGCAGTTCCAGCTCGCGTTTGCGGGCCGAGCGCGGCTGCATCAGCGTCCCCGGAACAAGATTGCTGTGCGGCGGCTGCGGATACATGATCTTCAGTGAGACTGTTTTCGCTGAAACGATGAGGAAGGGATTCTCCCAACTGTCTCTTGTGTGAATCGCCATATACCGGCTCTTCGCCGGCGGCGGAATCTGTGCCAGCAGTTCGCTGTCCGACACCTCTTCCTTGTGCTCCGCCTGCGCCTGCTGCGGAGACGGCTTCTGCGCCGTGTTCTGATTGCCATGCGAGCAGCCGCCAAGCAGCGCAATCAGCGCCAGGGCAAGAGAAGGAAGTAGTAATCGTTTCATTTCGCGCGCAGTCACAGAATATCAGCGGGACTCGCCGTCTACGCAATCACGCATTCGCACCCGAACAAAGCTTGTCATCCCTGCCTGCGTCCAACTCTCTATTGCTATTGCCGGCTCTGTCAGCGCGACCAGCGGGAGCGGCCACGCGAAGCGGTTTGCCTGGACGGCAAGTCCTCGCGTGTGCCCGTGTGGCTAACACCCCGACCACTTCGCAACACGTTTTTCTAGAAACGCCTTCGTCCCCTCCGCCTTGTCCGCCGTGCCGCAGCACAACCCGAACAGAGCCGCCTCATGAGCCAGCGCCTCCGCCAGCGGCAGATCGTATCCCTCATGCACGGCCGCAATGCACTGCTTCACCGCAATGGGAGCCATCCCCGCCATCGTTCCCGCCAGCGCGCGCGCCCTCGACATTAATTCTGATTGGGTCACAACCTCGTCCACCAGCCCGATCCGCAGCGCCTCCGCAGCCCCAATCATCTCGCCCGTCAGCAGCATCTTCATCGCCGCGCCTTTACCCACCAGCCGTGGCAGCCGCTGCGTTCCGCCATAGCCCGGAATCAACCCCAGCTTCACCTCCGGCTGCCCCAGCCTCGCTGTCTCGCTCGCAATCCGGAACGTGCACGCCAGCGCCAACTCGCACCCGCCTCCCAGCGCGAATCCATTGATGGCCGCAATCACCGGCTTGCCCAGCGACTCGAGCTTCCCGAACACCCTTTGCCCGCGCTCTGCCAGAGCCTCGCCCTCTGCCTCACCCACCGCCGCCAGCTCCTCAATGTCTGCGCCCGCAGCAAACGCCTTTTCGCCCGCACCTGTCACAATCACCGCGCGAACGCTGTCGTTCACCCCCAGCTCTGTCAGCGCCGCATCCAGCTCACGCAGCAGCGCGGCATTCAGCGCATTCAGCACCTTCGGACGGTTCAGCGTTACCACCGCAATCGCGTCCGCTACCTCAATCAGAATATTTTCGTATTGCATGACCGATGAGTGTAGCAAAGGTAACAGCATTACGCTCGCCCGAGCCGCTCCGCAAAAAAGACCCCTTTGCCACAAGGACAAAGGGGGGATAGGCCACTTGACTCGATGGAAGCGTCTTTCAGTGCCTGCCATCGGGCATGTGCAAACTTTTTGTTGAGCCGCAGTCAACCCGCGATCAATTAGTTTCAGGAACCGGTAGCCGTCGGAGCGGTGCGCGCAATGAGCGCTGGGTATACACAATCGCTCAATAAACGCCCGGAATTAGCCGCTTTGTGCTGTGACTATAGTCTTCGTAATCGGTTCCAAAGGCCAGGCGGAGCGCAGTTTCTTCAACGTGAATGCGGTGCAACACAGCGAGAGTGGGCGGAACGAAGAGAACGGCAAAACAGGCCCATGTGCGTGAGTGAAGCGCAAAAGCCAGGAGAATCAGTTCCAGGCCGAGATAGGAAGGATGACGGACGAGGCTATAGAGTCCGCTTCGCTGCAGTTTCTGCCCATCGTGCGTCGCAACGTTCGTGCTGAAGGCGCTGCCCAGGGTAACGATTGCTATGGCGCGAACGCCCAAACCGAGAATCAAAATCCCAAGGGCCGCCGGCCGCAGCCAGCTATAACTCCCCGGCATGTCGACCGGAAGAAATCCGTGCAGCAATTCATCGATCTTGAACGATACAACAAAAACAACCCACAGTATGATCTGCGTCCCGCGATCCTGTATCTTGCCCTCACCCTGGCGCGTTTGGGTAAGCACAACGATAAGGAGCTCCCCCAGGAGCCATACATTTGTCAGTGCGCTAAAAAAGAATTCGAGATTCATAATCGCCCTTGCCTCCTGATTCCACCCCGGTACAGCTTTCGAAGCTGTGCCTCACGCTCTTGCGTGACTGTAGGAGAAGAATGCGCTGGACGGGCGGGGGAAAACAGTAGCAGCTGTCATCGATGAGAGATGACAGCTATCACCATGACACCTGTCATGCGTTTCGTATGACAGCTCTTGGTACCGGGACCGCTTGCATGGTGGGATGATGAAGTCATGAGCGAGGAGCAGTCACGCGCGGAAGCCTCAGGTACGCATATCACCGATTCGAAGCGCGGATTTGTCCGTGGCCGCTCGATCGTGCGCTGGGTGGCGGCGCTGTATGCCGCATATTTCTTTTTCATGCCGGCTTATCGGCATTCCTTTGCCGTCTGGATCGAATTCGCAGCTTTTTACGCGGCCTTCGTCATTATTTATTTTCTCGCCGCGAAGCTTGCAGGGCGCTGGCAGACTGTGGCGCTTGCGTTGTTCTTTCTCATCGTCTTTCTCTATTACCCGCTCAACCGGGAAGCCTACATATTGTTTGCGTATCCTTTCACCGTGCTTTGTCTTTTTCTCACTCGTTTGCGCACCCTCTTCCTGGTGCTGGCTGCGATGATGACCGGAGTCGTAGCAGAGACTCGATACCTTGGCCACACTTTTGCCACAGCCGAAAGCGTGCTCTTACTCTGCGTGATCTTTGGGCTCACTAACTTTGCCTTTGCGCAGCAGGCGCGAACCAATTCTCTTCTGGAACGTGCAAATTCTGAGATTAAGCGTCTGTCCCAGGAAGCGGAGCGTGAACGCATCGCGCGCGATCTGCACGATCTTCTTGGCCATACCCTGACCGTTATTACGGTGAAGCTCGATCTCGCCCGGCGGCTCCTGTCCCACGACCCCAATCGCGATCTGGACCGCGCACGGAACGAGATCATGGAAGCGGAGCAGACTGCCCGAAATGCCCTCGCCGAAGTCAGGGAAGCCGTGGCCGGCTACCGTGCCGAAGGATTGGACGCAGAGATCAGCCGCGCCCGGCGAAGTCTGCTTTCCGCCGATGTCAAATTGACCACGGCTCTCGCTCCGGTGAATCTCTCATCGAGCCAGGTCAACGTGCTGTGCCTTGCCCTGCGTGAGGCAGTAACGAACGTCGTGCGTCATGCTCACGCAACTGTCTGCCATGTGACGCTCAACGAAAGGGACAGGACGATTCATTTCACGATTGAGGATAATGGGCAGGGCGGGCAGATTCGCGAAGGCAACGGCCTGCGCGGGATGCGAGAGAGGCTTCAATCCATGGCCGGAGCCATGAAGCTGTCAGGCTCGGCAAATGGAGGAACGAGCCTTGAAATAACCCTGCCGCTGGAGAATAAGTCGCCGGCACAACTGACGCCGCAGATTGTGAGAGAGGCGGATACCCTTTGACGCAAAAGATACGCGTGGTGCTGGCGGAGGACCAAAGCATGTTGCGGGGCGCACTCGCCGCACTGCTCTCAATCGAACCCGATATTGAGGTGCTCGGTTCTTTTTCTGATGGAGAGCAGGCCTTTCATGCGGTCGGAAAGCACCGGCCTGAAGTTCTGGTCGCAGACATCGAGATGCCGAAGATGACCGGGCTTGAACTCACCGCCCGTGTAAAAGAGCTTTACTCGGACACACGCGTCCTGATACTCACGACCTTCGCGCGTCCGGGATACTTGCGGCGGGCACTGGACGCTGGAGCATCTGGCTATCTTCTCAAGGACCGCCCTTCTGAAGAACTCGCCGACGCTGTCCGGAAGGTTAGCCGCGGCGAACGCGTCGTGGATCCCCAACTGGCTTCGCAGATATGGAGCACGGAGAAAGATCCGCTCACCGATCGAGAACGTTTGATCCTGCGCCGCGCTGGCGACGGTGAAACTACCGCTGAACTGGCGCGTTCGTTGCGACTGACCGAGGGGACCGTACGCAACTATCTCTCCGAGGCCATCTCCAAGTTGCACGCTTCAAACCGGCTTGAAGCGGCCCGGATTGCGCGCAATAAAGGATGGCTTTGAAATGCGATGCCACGACTGGGTAGATGCTCACGGTTGTCGAGCGCGCGTCTCCATATAATCAGCCGCATTCAGCACCTTCGAACGGTTTCCGTCACTGTTCCGGGTCCCGGGCATCGCCCGCATCGCTGTATGAACTGACAGGTGCGCACCCTTGGAAATTCGCCCACAATTTTTGTATTAAGCGCATCGTGCGTGCCTCCACGCCCTTATGGGCATTACGGTGCATTTCCTCAGTCCTTGTTTGCTTTTGAAGGAGGCCTCTTGAGCAGATACACACATGCGTTCATTCCTGGGACTGTCGTTCTGTTTTTTGTCACGTTCATCGCAAAGTCCTGCTTTTTCCCCTTTCCGCTCCAGGCGCAGCAGTTGGGGCACTATATCGGAGGCTTCACCGGTCTCGACAACGGTTCTTCCGCACCTCCCGGTTTTTATGCCGCAGGTTTTGGGCTGGTCGAGCCTGTTGACACCATTAAGGGTCCCAACGGCAATACCGTTCTCAGACCTGATATCAACGTCGGCGGAGCCATCGCCGCATACAGCATGACTACGCCGAAGAAGATACTCGGCGGAGAATACGGGTTCGCCTTTATGGTTCCTGTGCTCAACACACGATTCAACTCCAACCTGTTCAACGTCTCCGCCGAATCCGCCGGCATTTCCGACATTCTCTTTGAGCCCATCGCACTGGGATGGACAAAGGGCAGAACCGACTACACGGTTAACTACGCCTTCTATGCCCCAAGCGGTGACTACGATCCTAGCTCTCCGCTCAACCCAGGCCTCGGCTTCTGGGAAAACCAGATTCAGGCGGGACTGACTTACAACATCGACCCGAAGAAGCTCTGGAATACCTCCGGCCTGACTACATGGGAGATCAACGGCAGCAAACTCGGTACCGATATCAAGCCCGGCCCCATCTTCACCGGCGAATACAGCTTTGGTCGCCGCTTCTTCAAATACCAGATGAATGCTGGCATTGTCGGCTACTACTCACAAAAGCTCTCGGCTGACTCAGGCAGCGACATCAGCCCGCTCCTGCTCGGTTACACGGACCGCGCCTTCGCGACTGGTGGCGAATGGAAGTACACCGACATCAAGCACAGGCTCGCCTACGACGTTCGTTTCGAGCAGCAGTATGGAGTGCAGCTCCGCACTTCAGGCCAAGTTGTGGTCTTCAGCATTACCTATCTCAAGCTCTTCCTGCCGCCGGCTGCGCCGCACAAATAAAGGGGCAGCAATGAAACAACTGGGCTATGCATTGACGTTTCTCGTAGCCATAGTGGCATATCCGTGTCTGGCGCAGGTTTCGGATGCGGGGAAGAAGCCGAACATCGTTTTTATCCTTGTGGACAATCTTGGATATGGCGAGTTGGGTGTGTACGGAGGTGGTATTCTGCGCGGCGCTCCTACGCCGCGTATCGACAAGCTGGCAAGTGAAGGCACACGACTGTTGAACTTCAACGTTGAAGCGCAGTGTACGCCAACGCGATCAGCGCTCATGACGGGCAGGTTTTCGATCCGATCCGGCACATACGCTGTACCTGTCGGCGGGGAGCCGGATGGGCTCACGCTCTGGGAAATCACGATTGCCGAGCTGCTTTCGGGCCAGGGCTACGCTACCGGGATGTGGGGCAAGTGGCATCTTGGCAGCGCCGAAAAGCGGCTTCCAACTCATCAGGGATTCGATGAGTGGTACGGCATCCCACGCACATATGACGAATCTCTATGGCCG
>JASHRS010000091.1 GCA_030037215.1 Silvibacterium sp.
GAAAGAGCGCGAGGCCATCACCCGGTTGAGCGAAGTGAAGAAGCAGATCGAGGCTCTCCGGTTCGAGGCCGAGGAACAGACGCGGCGCGGCAATCTGGAGCGGGCAGCACAGATCCAATACGGCGATCTGCCTAAGCTTGAAGCCGAGATGAAGAAGCTGACAGCAGAGCAGGAGAAAGTTTCCGGCCCGCGCATGCTGAAGGAAGAAGTCGATGAAGAGGACATCGCGCGCATCGTGAGCAAGTGGACGGGCATTCCCGTATCCAAAATGCTCGAAGGCGAAGTCACAAAGCTTGTCGAAATGGAGAGCAGATTGCGCGAACGCGTAATCGGTCAGGACGACGCGCTCAAAACGGTTGCGAACGCTATCCGGCGGTCGCGTGCCGGGCTAAGCGATCCGAAACGTCCGATTGGCTCATTCATTTTCCTCGGACCAACCGGCGTTGGTAAGACGGAAACTGCGCGAGCGCTCGCCGAGTTTCTCTTCGACGATGAGCAGGCGATGATCCGCATCGATATGTCGGAGTACATGGAGAAGCATGCGGTCGCGCGGTTGATCGGCGCGCCTCCGGGCTACGTGGGCTACGACGAAGGCGGGCAGTTGACCGAAGCTGTCCGGCGTCGGCCATACTCCGTCGTGCTCTTCGACGAAATCGAAAAGGCCCATCCCGATGTCTTCAACGTCCTGTTGCAGGTGCTCGATGACGGGCGTCTGACGGACTCTAAGGGCCGCACAGTGGACTTCAAGAACACAGTCCTGATTATGACCTCGAACCTGGGGTCGCAGGCGCTGCAGGGTGAGTCGCTTAAAACCGAAGCGGCATTCGACCGCGCGCGCGATCAGGTGATGGACGTGCTCAAACAGAGCTTCCGTCCGGAGTTCCTGAACCGCATCGATGACATCGTCATCTTCCGTCCGCTGGACGAGGAGCAGCTATCGCACATCGTGGATTTGCGGCTGAAGGACCTGGAGCGGCTGCTGGCCGATCGCAACATCACGATCGAACTGACGGATGGAGCGCGGCACCAGCTGTTGACGAGCGGTTACGATCGCGCCTACGGAGCGCGTCCGCTGAAGCGGGCAATCCAGCGGCTCATTCAGGATCCGCTGGCGATCAAGATCCTCGACGGCGAGGTGCTGCATGGCGACCACGTGAAGGTCGAGGCCGATCCGAAGAACAACCGGCTTCGGTTCGAGCTGAAGAGCCGCGCGGGAGTCTCGCTCGAAGGCCATGCGCCAGTCGGACGGGCATAATCGCTCTATCGGAAATAAAAGCCTCACGGGAAACCGTGGGGCTTTCTGTTTGCAAAAAGAATTCGGAAGAATTATGGAACGGTGATGACGACTTTGCCGACCTGGGCGTTGGATTCGAGGTACTTGTAAGCCTCGACGGTTTGCGCAAAGGGAAAGGTTTTGGCGATCTTTACTTTGAAGCGCCCGTTGGCTAGCCGATCGTAGATGTACTTTTTCCCGGCCCTATAAGCTTCGGCGTCGCCTGTGATTTCGTGCAGCGTGTAACCGCGCACAGTGAGACCTTTTCGCAATGCTGGGCCAAGCGGAAACGGGGTAGGCTCTGGCGAAAGTCTTCCGTATTCAAAGATGATGCCCTGATGCGCTGCCGCGTCAGCCAGCGTTTCGACAAACGGACCTCCAACCGGATCGAAGGTCAGCCGTGCTCCTTGGCCGGCAGTGATCTCATTCACTTTCGAGACGAAGTCCTCTTCCTCGGTGGCAATCACATGGTCTGCTTTCAGCGAGAGCAGCTCGTCGCGCTTGGCCGACGTGCGCGTTGCGGCGATGGCGATGGCTCCCGCATCTTTCACGATCTGAATAGCCGCGAGGCCTACGCTGCTTGAAGCGGCGGTGATGACGACAAAGTCCGCCTTGGTGACTTTGCCGAAGTGGACCAGCGCACCCCACGCAGTGGTGTACTGCATCCAGATGGCTGCGCCCTCGGCAGGGGAGAGATTGCCCGGATATTCGGCCAGGACCGAAGCAGGAACGATAGCTTCTTCACCGAGCAGGCCGTATTTATTCTGCGAGAAACCTGGTACTGTGGCGACGGCCTTGCCAACCAGAGCAGGGTCTACGCTCGGACCAACCGCCTCTACAATGCCAGCGGCCTCGTAGCCGAGACGCGAGGGCAATTCGGCGTGTTCAAGATAGTGGCCGTGATAGTACATCGACTCGGCGCGATTGAGACCGACGGCCTGAATCCTTAGCCGTACTTCGCCGGGGCTGGGCTGGCGAGTGGCTTCCTGTTCAAATTTGAGGACCTCAGGGCCGCCGAGCGCATGGAAACGAACGATCTTCGGCATAAATCTTCCTCCTGTTCGGATTGGATCAGAGCAACAAGGGGAAGGATTCAGAGGTGTAAAGCGATCTAGGGACGGGACCCTGCCTGATACTCATGTACATAACAGTCTGTTTCGGCCTGAAAATCATCTTGTAATGTCGCTTTTTCCCAACACTTAGAATTTGGCATGAGCTTACGCAGGCTTCGGTCGGCCGCTACTGTGTTATCAAGGCAAGCGGAATATAGCGAACCCGCCAGTAGTGGTACTGCTGGCTTATATCCACATTTCCCAAAAGTCGCCAACGTTGTCTGCCACTGCATGCAACTCACCGGATAACTGTCCTTGTAGTTTTCTGGGCGGTTCAACTCTTTAAGCGCACGCTGATCGCATAACTTTGCCAAGTATTGCAGAGGGAAGTAGTGGTTCTCCTCATCCGTTTGACCTGGTTTAAGATCGGAAAACGCTGCGTCACGCATCAGCGACTCTACTTCCCGGCCTTTTGCGGTGTACAGGGCATACACAATAACTCTCTTCAATTGTGCGTTTTGACTGGGGTACATCTCAATGAGGCGATGTACACTGAGCCTCTGCCTCAATTCATCAGCAACATCCCAGTCTGAATAGTTGCATGCGTCGCCACCAGCGCACTTGAGAAGCGCGGATGTGCTCATCTGTGAGATCGATGATCCTGACAAGGTCTGCTGTGCCAACAATCCTGGCGTTATAGACAAGACAAACAACAGTGTGAGGGTAAGCATGTGACCTCGCATGTGAGAAGCATT
>JASHRS010000092.1 GCA_030037215.1 Silvibacterium sp.
CTGATCATTCCCAGTGAGTCATAGAGTCGCAGAGCCTTGTAGGGCAGGAAGTGCCGCAATACGTGCGAGCCATCGAGGGGCGGCAGCGGAATCAGATTGAATACGGCCAGGATCACGTTCAGCCAGACAGCCAGGTACAGGATCAGGGCAATGGGAACGGCCGGGCTGGAGGCGGTTAAGGCCGGTCCGGGAATGCCTCCGGCGAGTTCGCGGACCATGGCGGCTCCCGTGGCATTCACCCTTGCCAGAAGGATCAGCGCAAAGGTCGCCACGATAGCGGCCAGCACATTGCTCACAGGCCCTGCAAGCGTAGTGAGGATGTCATCACGGCGCAGGTTCCTGAAGTTGCGTGTCGTGACGGGCGTGGGCTTGGCCCAGCCGATCAGGAATCCCGCGGGGAAGAGGAAGAGCATGGCCAGTGGAATCAGGATCGTTCCCACCGGATCGATGTGCTTGGCTGGATTCAACGTAAGGCGGCCAAGCATCCGCGCCGTAGGGTCTCCCAATTTAGAAGCCATCCACGCATGGGCGGCCTCATGCAGACTCAGGGCAAAAACCAATATTGCGAATTCAAAGAGCTTCAGGACAACAGCTTGCTGACTCATGGACTATAAGACGATGCTAACAGTCTTCCCTCACTATCACTATGTTCAGTCGCATTCCGGCCTGGCTTCGCGCGGCGGGGCCTTCACCACGGTCCGGTCTTCGAACTGCTTTGCCTCGCGTTTGGTTTTCAACTGCCTTGCGGGAATGCCGGCAAAGATCGTGTGATCGGTCACATTTCGCGTGGCAATACCCATTGCACCGAGCATCGAATCCTCGCCGACATGCACGCCGGCCATGACGGTCGAGTGATAGGTGAGACGCGCTCCGGGGCCGATCTCGGTTCTGCGATTTTCAACCACGCGCGAATCGATGGCGTCGTGCGCATGCGAGTAGACAGCAGCGTAGTCGGAGATTGAGGTACCCTTTTTGATAATGAGCTCGCCGCGGTCGTCGAGCATGACGTACTTGTGAATGACGCAGTTGTCTTCGATGGTGAGGTTGTAGCCGAAGCTGAACTCGACTCCGTGGAAGATCTTTACATTCTTCCCGATTTTTTTAAAGATGTGTCTGCCAAGCATGGCGCGGAAGCGGAAACCGAGCCAGTGGTTGAGCGCGACCGGTGAGCGGTCGAACATCTGCCAGAACCAGATAAGCGGCTTGGCGCATGCATATTTGGCCGCATCGACATCGCCATAATACTCAGGCTCCAGCGTGATATTGGCCGGGTCCAGCGAAAGCTGCAACACATTGAAGGGAAGCTCTGTGCTCAAGGTGAAGTTCAGCTTGCCGCCGTGCGGGCGGCCGAGCACAAGCTGGTGCAGATTGTCGCGCACGATCTCGCCGCGTAGGGCAGGCTTTCTGTGGCGGGTGAACTCTTCGTCGAGGTAGTCGATCCAGCGCGTGTAGACTTCCTTGGCTTCACGTGACGGCTCAAGATCGCGGTATTCGTAATGAGGCATCTGTGTCCTTATGAAGAATTGAGGGAGACCTATTCAGTGTTCTTTTAGAGACGCACTGGAAGTTCGCAAAGATTCAAAGTCACTCAATCGCAAACACCGCATAAACAGTGGCGTTTTCTTCGATCTGCTGTGGGCGAATGGCCAGAGGCGCGGGAGCTGGTGCTTCCAGCTTCGCCATTGCTTGGAATCTGAGCGGTTGCGGGCCCGGCGTTTGCGGAGCCTGGTTGCTGGCGTAGAGCAGCGGGCCAAGATGCGCACCGAGCCCCGTGGCCATCTGCTGCGCAATGGCCTGCGCGTGCTGGAGGGCTTTAGCCGCAGCCTGCGCCTGGAGAGCTACGCGGTCTTTCACGTCCCACTCGATCTGACCACTCGCGTTTGCGCCAGCTTCGACTGCGATGTGCAAAACCTTCGCGGCATCATCGGCTGAAGTTTTTACTGTCCATGACTGCGTGAGGATGTAACGCTTCTTTGCGCGGTCAATCTCCGATTCCTTGTCATCGAACTGGAAATTCTGACGGATGTTCTGGCCTTCGCTCTGGATGGCCTTGTCCTCGACGCCTGCCTTGCGCAGCGCATCGATGATCGCGTTTGAAGTCTGCGATCCGGCGGCGTAGGCGCTGTCGGAGTCGGGGCCATAAGCCTCAAAGCCGATGTGAACGGTTGCGGTATCGGCTTCCGCCGAGGCTTTATCAGTCACAGTGACAGCGATGGTGCGGTTGTTCTGGTTAACCTCGATTTTCTGTGCCGAGGCGGCCAGCGTGAGGGCGACAAAAACGGCTGGAAGGCAAAGACTGCGAATCATGTTTCTGCACATCATTGACTCCTTAAGACTTTCCGTAGGCGCGTAGCTGCTCAAGTTTGTCGCGGACCGCGCCTGAATCGATGGCCTCGGCGGCAAGCTGGACGCCGGCCTCAAGTGTGGGAGCCACGCGCCCAACATAGAGCGCGGCGGCGGCGTTGACGATCACGATGTTACGCCTGGGCCCACGCTCGCCTGCGAAGATTTTTTCGAGAATGGCGGCATTGCCCGCTGTCGTAGAGGTTCCGGTGAACTCGCGCACGGGAGCGCGCTTCATCCCGAAGGTTTCTGGGTTGTAGGTTGTCCGAGCAACGCACGGATGGCCGTCGTTGTGAGCCGCGTCATCGCGCCGGACGACGATTGCATCTGTCAGGGAGAGCGCTATCTCGTCCATGCCGTTGCGTCCGTGCGCGACCATGCCGAATTTGATGCCGAGCCGGGCCATGGCTTCCGCAGCCAGCATCAGTTTTGCCCCGGAATAGACGCCCATGACCTGTGCAGGTGCTCCGGCAGGGTTGGTGAGCGGTCCGGCGAGATTGAAGATGGTGCGAAAGCCCAACCTCCGGCGCAGAGGCTGGACGCGCGCAAGCGTGGGGTGCAGAGCAGGGGCATAGAGGAACATGAACCCGGTGGCACGCAGGCATTCGATGGCCGGTTCCGGCTCAAGCGTGACGGGAATGCCGAGGGCCTCGAGGACATCGGCCGAGCCGCAGCGCGAAGTGATGGCACGATTGCCGTGCTTGGCGACGCGTGCTCCGGCGGCGACAGCGACCAGCGCAGCTCCGGTGGAGATGTTGAAGGTGCCCAGGCCGTCCCCTCCGGTGCCGCATGTATCGACCAGGCTGGCGCGCTCATTGTCCGTGAGGTCGAGCGGGACGGCGAGCGAGCGCATGGCTTCGGCCACTCCGGTCAGCTCGTCGGGCGTCTCGCCACGAACAGCAAGCGCGGTGAGCAGAGAGCCGATCTCAGTGTCGTGCAACGGCGGCTCGCCTTCGGCCGGGGCGAGAATCTGCGTGATGAGGTTGCGCGCCTCATCGCTGCTGAGGGTCGCGCCCTGCTCGACCACCAGCTTCAATGTCTGCCTGAAGTCTGTCATGAGGCATCCAGTTTACAAGGATTGGATTTCGGGCGTTTATGCTGGCGGCCGCGCGCGGCGCGATTGCTCGTGCGGCCTGCACCCGGTAAACTGAAGAGTCTGCTGCAACGCAACATTCAAGCGCGGTTCGCCGTGCGCGAGCGAAGGGCATTTTCCCCGAACTTGTAGTCCTTGCTGACGTTATTCGAGTGGCCATTTTTGAAAAATGGCCACTTAAAGAGGCCGGCTCCGATATGCACTTTTCGGGAAAATGCCATTGCCTGCGGTTAGCCAGGTTTTTCTGCTGAAAATCTATGAAAATACACGAGTATCAGGCAAAGGACATCCTCGCGAGCTACGGCGTTGCCGTGCCGCGAGGAGAAGTGGCCAATACGCTCGACGAAGCGTTGGATGTGGCCAAGAAGCTGTTCGCGAACGGCGCGAAGGGCGTGGTCGTCAAAGCGCAGATTCATGCAGGTGGCCGCGGTAAGGGCGGCGGCGTGAAGGTCGCGAAGAATATCGACGAAGCGGAGCAGTACGCGAAGCAGATCCTGGGTATGCAGTTGGTGACGCACCAGACAGGTCCACAGGGACAGAAGGTGCAGCGGCTGCTGATTGAAGAGACGGCGGCGATCGATCGCGAACTGTATCTGGGCATTGTGCTGGACCGCGCGGCGGCGAAGCTGGTGTTTATGGCGTCGAAGGCCGGTGGTATGGAGATTGAGGAAGTCGCGGCGAAGGACCCGAAGGCGATTCACAAGGCATATATCGATCCAGCGGTTGGGTTCCAGCCGTACCAGGCGCGGCAGCTTGCGTTTGCGCTAGGGCTGAAGCCGACGCAGATCAACGAAGCGGTGAAATTCATGTTAGGCCTATACAAGGCTTATGTGGAGACGGACGCTTCGCTGCTGGAGATCAATCCGTTTATTACGACGAAGGACGACAAGCTGTTTGCGCTGGACTGCAAGATCAATTTCGACGACAACGCGATCTTCCGCCACAAAGACCTCAAGGAGCTGCGCGATACCGCAGAGGAGGATCCGCTCGAAGTCGAGGCATCGAAGTATGCGCTGAACTATATTCGCCTGGACGGGAACATTGCGTGCATGGTGAATGGCGCCGGCTTGGCGATGGC
>JASHRS010000093.1 GCA_030037215.1 Silvibacterium sp.
AGCAACAAAATTGCAAATCCTGCACCTTCGATAAATGAACGACCCTTCAAATTACCCCTTCAATTCACAACTGACTTGAGCAAAACATCGTCTGAAGACACATTCACAGGCCTTCGGCAGGAAAAACCGCTATGCCCTCACAATTATTGAGGCGTCTGACAAAAGCCCTGATGGCAGTTTCATACAATCCCCGTTGCGCCTGCTTAGCAGGTTCCGAGGGTTGCGCATGGAATGCAGAGAGCCGATTTATTTGTAACTCTTTTAATCAATCGTTAACAAGAACAATCGACATTGAATTCGGGGAGGGGTCAGCACGGCGCAATTGCACGATTCCGCGAATTTCTATTACTTGACTGTCCACTTTTTCCCCGGCCGCGCAACCGCCCACATCTCCTCAGCAATCTGGTCGAAGAGCGCGTAACGGTCATCGCCGACCTTGTACAGATCAAAGTGTGTCCTGTCGGGAATAAATGTGAAGTGCGCATCCGCGTGCAGCCCTTGCAGCACTGCGTCAAACTTGTGCGCCGCCCCATCCAGATAAAACGTATCTGCTGTTCCCACAAACACGTGTATCTTGCCCTTCAGGTATGGTCCGCGTTCGGCCCAATCGGTCGCGCAGATATGCGCCAGATCGTAATGGTCGTGCCAGTACGCCACCACATCCGGATTCACATCGCCTGTCTCGCGGTTGAACATCTCCAGTGGTCGCCCGTCTTTGCCGCGCGGCGAAAACACCCAGTCAAACGACGCCAGTTGCCCGCCATACGCGCCCAGCACCGGCTCCATCTTCCCGAATTGCTCGAAGGTTACAAGCACTTTCGCGTGGTCACGCATCAGCGGATACGGCGTCCCATCGGCCCGGAGATACACATTCGCATGCGGAGCGTACAAATCGATACCGGTAAAGTCGTGAAAATCACTCGGATCAGGCGAAGTTGACCACGTCCCACCGAAAATCCGGGGATAATTCACCTGCAACTGCAGGCTGGCCCACCCACCCGACGAGTGCCCCTGCAAAAATCGCCCACTTGGCTTCGCGTCCATGTGGTACTTCGCTTCCAGGTACGGAATAAACTCCTTGGTCAGCGCAGCGCCCCAAGGCCCGTCATTTACCGAGTCCGCAAACTCGTGCGTACCCGTTGGCAATGACTCATCCAGCATTACCCAGATCATCGGGGGCATCTTGCCGTCTGCCATCCGCTGGTAAATCCGCTCACCCGTCAGCTTTGAGTAATCCAGATTCCCGCCGAATCCATGCGTCCAGTACACCGTGGGATACCGCGTCTTGCCCTGCGCCTCATATCCTGGCGGCACAATCACCCACGCGCGAACATACGTCGGCCTTCCCCAGAACTTCGTCAGCACCGCGCTCTGCATCTCTTCCAGATGCGCTGCCGCCTCTTGTGCCGGAGTTCCCTTCGGCAGCACTCGCTCCGGAACCACGCTCGTCAATGTCAGCGCCGGCTCATCTCCCGTTCCCGGAGTCCATCCCTTCAGCGGAATCACATCGCTGATGTAATCCCCTGCCGTACGGCCCGAATAGTTGTATGTGTGTCCCACATCCAGCACCGCCTGCGCTTGGTAATCGCCCGGCTTCAAATCCGAAAAGGATTCCGGAAAGCAGATGTCGTCCGTATCCACATCGACTGAGCCGCCCGGAACCAGCCGGTAAATCTCCTTCGCCGCAACAAATGTCGACGAGGGACGAAACTCGCTCAGGTCAACTTCCTTCGCGCCTGTGCCCGTCGTGAGAAAAATCAGCACCCGTCCCGACACCGGCGCCGTAATCTCCGGACCCGCCGTCACGCGAAAGAAAAGATGCCGAGGCTCCTGCCCGAAGGCGGCAGCCGCACAAAGACCGAGAACCAGCAGACTGGAAGAAACAAATTTGTGTGTGCGCATTGCCCCGCAGTGTAGCAAATGCCGCAACAATCGCACCAGATGCTCTGCAGCAAATTCCCTTCCTTAAATCGCACCCTTTGCGCGTCTACAATCATCTCGTTGTACTGCGAATGAAGGATTCCCATGGAACACAATCTCGACAATACCCTCGCCCTGCTTGACCGCACGCCTGCTGCACTTGACGCCTTGCTGCGCGGTCTGCCTGAGGTCTTTACCCACGCCAACGAAGGTAGCGGCACATGGAGCGCCTTCGATATCCTCGGTCACCTCATCCATTGTGAAAAGACTGACTGGCTGCCTCGCGCCAAAATAATTCTCACCCACGGCGACACGCGCCCCTTCGATCCTTTCGACCGCTTCGGACACGTCCACGGAATCCAGGGCAAGACCCTCCCCATGCTCCTCGACGAGTTCGCCCTCATCCGCGCGCAGAATCTCGATGAGCTGCGATCGATGCGCCTTACGCCTGAGCAGCTTGCTCTCCGTGGACTCCACCCTGCGTTCGGCCCCGTCACGCTGTCCGAATTGCTCGCCGCATGGGCCGCGCACGACGCGAACCACCTGCATCAGCTTTCCCGCGTCATTGCCCATCAGTACCGCGATCTCGTCGGGCCATGGAGCAAATACGAGGGAGTTATGCACTGCACCGCTCACAGTGCACCTGGGTAGGAACTGCCCTTCGTTGGCTGTTAGCTATTAGCTCTTCGCCGCCTTCAGCATTTGCTCCGCGTTCTTCCGTGACGCATCCGTCAGCTTTTCTCCGCTCAGCATCCGCGCAATTTCTTCAGTACGTTCAGCGTCATCCATCAGCCTGATCGTCGTCTTTGTCCGCCCCTGCTTTTCCTGCTTCTCGATCACAAAATGCTGATCGGCAAACGCCGCAATCTGGGGAAGGTGCGTCACGCACAGAACCTGCTGTGCCTTTGACAGCTCTTTTAGTTTCCGCCCGACTGCCTCTGCCGCGCGCCCGCCAATCCCGATATCGATTTCGTCAAACACAAGCGTCCTCGGAACCGCCGTCTTCCGTCTCGGACCCCGTGACGCGCCCTCCTCGACCGTCACCTTCAGCGCCAGCATCACGCGGGACATCTCGCCGCCCGACGCAATCTCGTCCAGAGGCTTCAGCGGCTCACCCGCATTCGTCGCAATCCGGAATTCAACCGTATCCCACCCATGCACCGTCCACACCTCCGAATCCTCATTCGCCGTCACTAAAATCCCCAGTTTCGCTTTCATCGCCAGATCATTGATCTGTGCCTCAGCCAGCTTCTCCAGCTTTTTCGCCGCCGCCGCGCGCTCTGCATGCAGTGTCTCCGCAGTCTGCCTATAAATCGTCGCCGCCTGTGCCAGTTGCGCGCGCAGCGTCTTCAGCGTCTCGTCGCGATTCTCAACCTCCGCCAGTTTCCGCGCCACGTCCTCGCCGTATGCCATCACTTCGGTCACCGTCGCGCCATACTTGCGCTTCAGCCGATCCAGCAGCGCCAGCCTGTCCTCAATCTCCGCCAGCCGCTCAGGAGAAGCCTGAATTCCATCCGCAAAATCCCTCACAGTCGCGCCCACGTCTTCAACCGTCGCCAGTGTCGCCGCCAGCGCCTGCGCCGCTTCTTGAAATTTCGCATCAAAGCGTCCCAACTCTTCAATCTGCTTCAGTGCCGCCCGCAGCGTTGCCTCCGCCGACCCGCTCCCGTCATACAGCAGCTCATAGGCGCTCATCGAAGCCGCGTACAGCTTCTCGGCATTCATCAGCACCTTGCGCTCCGTCTCCAGAGCCTCGTCCTCACCCGCTGTCAGTACCGCGCCTGCAATCTCCCGGTTCTGGAACTGCCAAAGATCAACCATCCGCAGCCGGTCCTGCTCATCGCGCTCCAGCTCCTCCAGCCTGCCCCTGATCTCTTTCCATCGCGCATACGCCTCTGCTACCGCCTCCGCGCTCAGGCTCGCGAACCGGTCCAGCAAGTGCCGCTGTTGCGCCCCGTCAAACGACCCCAGCGTCTCGCTCTGCGCATGAACCAGCGCTAATTCCGGAGCCAGCAGCCGCAGCACCGCTACCGTCGCCGGCTGGTTGTTCACATACACGCGCCCTTTGCCGTTCTCCTGAATCTCGCGTCGCAGGATGATCTCATGGCCCTCCACATCGATCCCGTTCTCTTCGAGCGTGGCCTCCGACCCCGGCGTGCTCTCGAACACGCACGACACCACCGCCTTGTCCGCGCCATGCCTCACCACATCCGACGAAGCCTTCGCGCCCATCAGCAGCGCCAGCGCGTCCACCAGAATCGACTTACCCGCGCCCGTCTCGCCCGTCAGCAGGTTCAGCCCCGGTCCGAAGACGGCAATCGCATGGTCGATCACCGCATAATTTTCCGCACGAAGCTCCAGCAGCATATAAATCCTGAATCAAAAGAATCTCCGCGCAGCATAGCAGGAGTTGCGCCCAAGCGAAATGGTAGGAAAAATTGGGAATAGGTCACAAAAACCAGGCTCATGGTTGGCGCGTAGAATTGCCTGAATAGCTTGCCCTGAGCGCAGCGAAGGGGCCAGTCCCGCTCACCGCGTACAGATACCATCCCAGCCACGCGGCTCCCAGCAGCATATCCGCCTTCGTGAAGAGGTCTTTCGTTACCATCATGTCCACAGCCGCCGCAATCATCAATGCCATCAGCAGCGTCACGCTTCCCTTGCGCGTCCCACCCATCTTCGTCAGTGCAAAAACGATGGCCGGAAGCGCAATCACCTGATCGGTAAACCAGGCATACGGAGCGGCCACCATCGATACCAGGATCACCGCCAGCCCCTGCACCCGCCAATCCCACGTTTCGCGATTTCGCCGGAAATACCACAATCCCCACACGCTCCCTACGATCGCCGGAACAAATTCCAGCCACATCGCCGTGCGGTCCACCCAGAATCGCAGCGCCACTCCGAAAGTCGGAATAAACTCGTCCACAAACCGCTCCGTGCCCATCAACGCGCGATACTGCCTCCAGATCGCATGATCGAACAGCATCGCGATCACGCTTTCTACTGCCAGCGCGCCCATTGCACCGGCAACAATCGCCCATTTTCTCCGCGCAATGATCCACGCAATCAGCACCACGCCAAACGGCAGAAGCAAATGCGGTTTCACCGCGCACAACGACAACGCCGCGCCGGCCCAGAACGCTTGTTTTCGTTCGAGCCTCAGAAACAGCACCAGCCCCAGCAGCGTGATCAGCCCCGTCTGCCCAACCTCAATGCAGCACAGCGCCGGTGGGAAGACCCACGCCAGCAGTATGTAGCCGCGTTCGTATGGCCCATCGACCATCCCCCGCAGCACCAGCACAGAAATCACAAAGAACACCGCCAATATCAGTGCCCACGCAACCGCTGCTTCCCTCGGCCCCAGCAGGCCAATCGGAATCATCAGCCACAAGCTGTATGGAGGGTTAAGCGTCATCGGCACAGTGCTCTTCAGTGGCAGGCCGAGGTCTGTCTCGATGGCTCGAATTGACGCCCTGTCGTAAGGACTCTGCCCATGCGCCAGCAGGCGTCCGGCAGCCCAGAACCATTGCGTGTCA
>JASHRS010000094.1 GCA_030037215.1 Silvibacterium sp.
CACCAGATAGCTCGAGGAAGCGCGCTTGTCTTGCAACTCAGGCCCACCCGATCCGAGCACCTGAACCGCAACACCGTGCGCGCCGCACGATTGTGCGCTCATCGGCGGCAAAAGGGCACAAGCGTAAAAGAGGCCATGAATAAGCGCGAAGATTTTCTGCAGACTCATTGCGCGATCATTCTAGCTGGTTAAAGCCGGCAGCCGGCATGCGGGCACAAAACTATAGCGATCTTCAAACCCCGCTCTTCACCGAACGCGCCGGCGCCGATGTCTTCCCCGCCGCCATGCGCCTCGTCGCGCTCTCTTCGCGCTGATACCGCCACGTCAACACCGACGTCACCCCATAATTCCACACCGCGCTGAACATCAGCCCGGTCACGCCCGCAATCGCCCATGGCATGCCGCCGCGCACAGCCTCGCCGCTTACCGCCACGTTCACCACCGCGCCAATCGAGCAGGCCAGGCAGTAGCTGGCCATCCCAGTCCAGAAGCGCAATCCCCGCCGCTTTCTGTCTCTCCACGTCACCGAGTTGTTGCCCGCGTAGTTCAGCATCATTACCAGCAGAGTCGTCGTCGCCTGCGCCTCGACAAAATTCATCCCCGCGCGCAGAAAACTCCACAGCAGCAACAAATGGACGCACACGCCCACTGCACCCACAACGCAATACAGCACAAACCGCGCCGGAATCACCCCGCCCAGCCACTTGTCCAGAAGCAGTTCGAGATAGGCCAATCCCTCCACAACGTCCAGCTTGCTTTCGCCATGCTCGCGCGGACGAAAATGATACGGGACCTCCGCAATCTTCAACTCCCCGCGCCCGCTCAGCACAATGTCCAGCAGAATCTTGAACCCGATCCCCGACAACCGGTGCGCCACGCTCTCAAATGACGTCCTCCGGATCACGAAAAATCCGCTCATCGGGTCCGCAAGCTGGTCAACCCGGCACAGCCTGCGTCCCGCGCGGCTCAAAAACGCGCGCCACGGAGCCATCGACTCCATGCTCCCGCCCTCGACATTTCGCGATCCCACCACCAGGTCGAGCTTCTCGTGCTCGATCTTCTCCAGCATCTGCGGCAGCACGCGCTCATCGTGCTGCATGTCCGCGTCCATCACCGCAACATATGTCGCCGAAGTTGCCAGCATGCCCTCGATGCACGCCGACGACAGCCCGCGCCGTTTGATCCGCTCCATTACCCGGATATTCACCCTGTCGCCCGCAGCCGCGCGCACCGCATCCGCCGTCCCGTCCGGCGAGTCATCGTCCACAAAAATAATTTCGTAGCGAATCCCCTCAAGCGTCACGCGCAGCCTCTCCAGCAGAGGCGCAACATTGTCGCGCTCGTTGAAAGTGGGAATTACGACGCAAAGATCGTAGGCAGGCATGAGGGAGTTCCCGGCTCTGCGGAACCGCCCGTTCCGCAGTCCCGCTGCGTAATCATACCCATAATCCGGGCCGCCTGACCCCGCAAACTTGCCGTCAAAGCCGCGCCCGCACCTCATCGTGCAAAAATCTGAAGGCCCCGATTTCCATCAGGAAACCGGGGCCACATTACTGCAGACTTGCCTGTAAGCCGAATTCTGTCGAGGACGGCCATTCCTCTAGGCGCGCCATTACTGGTGCGCTCAAGCGACCTACCCGGAGGTTTCCGCTCCATGACGAGAGCAAGTCGTCCATGGATGACCCGCGTTGGCGCACCGGGCCGGCACGCATCCGCAGCCATCGGGTCAAGCTGCGGAATTTCCTCCCTATTTGGTCTTGCTCCGTGTGGGGTTTACCATGCCTCCGTCGTTACCGCCGGAGCGGTGCGCTCTTACCGCACCTTTTCACCCTTACCCAGCGCCCGAAAGCGGAGGGCGGTATGTTCTCTGTGGCACTTGCCGTCTTGCGGCCTTCACGCCGCAATCCCGGACGTTATCCGGCACACTGCCCTGCGGAGTTCGGACTTTCCTCTCCCGTATTCGCGTCAGCGGTACGGCAGCGGCCGCCCGGCACGCCTGCATACCTTAATCATAGCGCGAACCCGGTCTACTCTATCGCCTCCGCCGTCACCGCAATCTGCATACGCCCCTTGCCTCCCGGCATATCCAGCGACCCCAGCGTCGTCGGCTTGCCTTCCTCAAGTGCCACGGTTCCATCCATCGACGTCTGCCGAATCACAGGTTCCTGAATGCCCATTAACGACTGCGGCTCTGCCTCCCCCGACTGCTCGACCCGCGAGCGAAGCCTCAGGTGGTCCTCCGATCCATACAAGGAAGCCTTGATACTCAACCCCACATCGACATACTGCACCTCATTCTTGAGAGGCGCGCTCGCACTTCCTTCTGTTCCCGTCACCACCGGCACCCGCGTGCCTTGCTTCAGCTCCGCCGTCTCTCCCGGAACAATCACCAGCGTCGTCCGCCGCACCTGCCCTTCGGCGTCCGTAATCGTGTACGTCAGCCGATAGCTCTTCTTTGCCTGGTCAAGCTCTGCTAGCATCTTCCGCGCCATCTGAAGATCGTCCGGTGTTGCCATCATCGAAATCGCATTCTCCGCCGGCACAAAATAAATCTTCGCCTGCGGAAACATATTGCGCAGGTCCGTCACAATTTGATTGCCCGCATTTTCAGGAGTCGCGCTGTTCAGATACAGCGTCGCATACGTTTGCGAGCCTGTATTGCCCGAAGTATCCGCCGCCCGCAGGCTCGTGCTCCCGGCAAACAACACCGCTATCAGAAAACCCGCCACCAGGGCAGCCTTCCTCTTCCGCCCGCCGCCTTCATCACAATTCGATTGCATCATGGCACTCCTCTCAAAGTAGATCGAGTCGAAGAGTCCCCCGCGCATCCACCACCGGTGCGAACTCTCCTGAGCACAAAGACGCACCTATCCGCTATCCGCTCTAAGAATCCCTCATTGGCCGATTCACAGACGCATCTCAGGCCGCGAAAAACGATCCTGACGCACCATCAGAAATCGGTATTCTGCCCCTGAACCAAGCGCATATAATGTGTCGGTCTTCAATCGAGACCGAGAGATGAATCAGCACGACGAGTCATCCAGCACGCCCGGCTCACCCCCTGTCTTCACAAAGACCGCTGCCTCTTTGGATTCCCGGCGTCAGCAGTGGCGCACCATCGTCGCCGCCGCTCTTTTTCTCGGCGCGCTCATCGTATATGTGCTCAGCCGCGTGGTTCCAAAGGTCCCGGAACCTCTTCCAGATTTACTCCTGGCTCTCACCGCGGCCATGGCAATACATCTCCTCGACCGCATCTGGCTCTACAAGGACACCTCCGAGGCGCTCGATCAGCTTCGGGAAGAGATTGTCGGAAACGTCGCGCGCGAGACGCGAGCGCTGATCGGCCAGCTCGATGAGCACATCCTTGACTCAATTCAGAAGAGCATAAAATCGCTCGAAGCCATGGCCCGGAGAGGACTGCTCCAGGTCTACGCCGACCGGCGGGACGCTGCCGACGACATCAAGCAGGATTTAAGCTTCCCCGAGACAAAGAAAGTTCGATTGATCGGGATTTCCCTCAACGATTTTGTTCTGGGGAGCACATCCCAGAGCAAGTTGTCCCAGGCATGGAACACGCTCAAGGAATTCATTGAGCATGGAATAAGCCAGAATCGTACTCTCGACATTAAAGTTCTGCTCATCGATCCGACATGCCTCGGTGCGCAATTGCGATCGAAAGGCGAGGAGCGGAACGGCGTCTTTAGCGGACGCCTCAAGCGTGACGTTGACATGGCCATTTCCGAGCTGCGCCAGCTTGAGCAGGCGAAAAAGCATCCCGGCGTGGCCCTCGAATGTAAGCTCTATCGTCTCCCGCCCATCCTCTTCCTGTGCCTCACTGACTCCGTTTGCTACGTCCAGCAATATTACTTCTGGTCATCACGGGACGAGACGAAATCATTTCCCATCATCAGGTTTCAAAACGTCCAGACAGCCGGCGGTGTCCCGTCGCTCCATGCCGAGCTGGAAAAGCACTTCGACTGGATTTGGGAGAAAGCCTCTGTAGGCCTCGCCGAATACAAGGACGAAGCCGCTCTCGGCGTGGACAAAGGTGTTGTTCAATCGGGCATCGTAAATGTATACACGGTTCCCGATGACGGATTGAAAAGAATGCTGTATCTGCTTCGGCACGCTAAAGAGCGGGTAAGCATTCAGGGAAACTCCCTGCATTCATTTTTCAATAACAGGCCCGCCACCACTCCTCTCTACCAGGCGATTCGAAAACTCCTTATTGAAGACCGCGTGGCCATCGATCTGCTTTTCCTCAAGCCCGATTCGGAGCAGGCGCGTTACAGGGCCTTCCGCGAATACTCATTGAATAATCAGGACCTAACGCGCGAGAAATATTTCAGCTCCGAAAAAATCCATTCCGAGTCGGTGCTCTACACCGAAACAACAGTTGCTAAATCTACGCTGTCTCAATTGGTGAAAGAAGTTGCTGCAATAAAGGGCCCCGGATGGACACCGAAGCTGAATGCCGCTTTCTACAGCTCGGCCCCTTATTGCTTCCTCTTGCGAGTCGACAACACAGTTCTCATAGAGCAGTATCACTATGGAAAACTCCCCGACGAGGAGCTCTCCGGCGACCGCGTAGTGCTTGGCAAGGAATTCCCTCTCATCGAATACAGCAGCAGCCCCAGCGACTTGTTCGATCTCACCAATAAGACCCCTTTCGCTTTGCTCGTCAACCATCTCGCCTTCGCTCTCCAGGAGGCCGAGCCGCTGCAGTTCGTGAATTAAAGCACTTAGGCAATGCTGGAAATGTCGCCCGATCGCGCGTGCTTGCTCACGTCACTTTTCCTCGCGGCATTTCGTCATGGTAGCGGCGATGAATCTCAGCCGGCACAATTGGCAACCGGGCGTGAGCGGGGATTGGTCGACACTCGATCTTCAGCGTCAAAAATTGAGTCACGTACATCAAATAATTAAGGAGGACAACCATCATGCAGACACAAATGACACACCCGGCGCCTATCGCTCTCAATGCAGAAGGTACGTTTCTTTCCCCCATCGAAGAACCCTCGGGGCTCATGATGAAGCTGGTGTATCGCATGACGCGCCGTCAATTCGGCAAAGTGCTTACGCCGGTAAAGGTCTTCGCCGCGCGAATGCCGCTTGCCTTCGGCAGGTTCTACGGAAAGATCAGTGAGTTGGACAAAAAACTCCTCCTGCCGCCCGAAACCGCAATGCTCGTCCGTGAACAGGTGGCGCGCACCAATGTCTGCCTCTTCTGCATCGACATCGGCCGCTATTTCACCATCAAGGCATCGATGAACGAAGCCAAATTCGACGCGCTCGCGCAATATCGCACCAGCTCTCTCTTTACCGATGCAGAGCGAGCGGCGCTCGACTATGTCACCGAACTGACGAGAGATAAAAGGGTCGACCCCGACACATTTTCACGCTTGTCCCGTCACTATTCCGAACGCCAGATTTGCGAAATCGTCTGGCTTGTCGCAAGCGAGCACTTTTACAACATGAGCAATATCGGGCTCAACATTCATTCCGATATGCTCTGCGATATCACGAAAAAGGCCGGCAACGGCCACTGATCCGAATATCTTTATCCAATCAGCGCGTGCGTAATCTTCACCCACCACGCCGGATGCCAGAGCCACAGATGCACCATAAACGTCTGCAATACGGCTAGTGCGGGCAGCGCGTACCGGTACACTGCATGGATTTTGCGATTCACCAGCAGATCGCGTACGACTCCCAGCAGAATCATCCCGTCTACGCCAAAGTACGCCCACTCAGGACCACCCATATGTGGAAACCTCGCGAACGCCGCTGCCAGAAGCACGCACGTTGCAATCAGAATCGACCGCCGATGAAACTCCGGTTTCTTCCTCCAGTACACTGCCAGCCAGAAAAATGTCGTGAATGAGATCATATCCAGCAACTGAATCGCGAAAAATGTCTCGGAGTCGGGATAGTGGAAGTGGACGTAATTAAACCCGTCCATCACAATGGCCGTCGAAATCCCCAGCACCGTCATCACCGACGCCAGCCCCGCTCCAAACCACCCCATCGTCCGGTGCAGCTTCACATTGTGCGTTCGCACCAGTGCCGATTGGAAAATAAAAAACACCACCCACCCCGAGAAAACACTGCCGTGCACCCACAACACCCACGGCCGCGGCGGCGTGGCGTGGATCAGATTCTGATTCACCGTTTGGCTGAAGCCGTATACCACCGCCACGGCAACCAGCAACGACATGCCGAAGTAGAAATACTTCTCCAGCAGGGGGAAACGCCTGGCTTTTTTCGGAAGAACAACTTGTTCGGTCGCCACTATGCATTCCTCTGAAATATCCCGTATTTGATCCCGGAATGTTTGGGCAGTCGCATCATGCGCTCTGCATGTGAATTCCCTTACGCCCGCAGAATCGCGTGCGAAATCCGCATCCACCACGGTGACTGGTGCAGATAGGTGTACAGCACAAAAAGCTGGCCAAAGACCAATGTCGGCACCGCATAGCGATACACAGCATGAACGCGCCGGTTGACGATCAGGTCCCGCGCAATGCAGAGCAAAAACAGCAGGGCGATCCCGGCGTCATACCAGTGAAGCGGTACCAGCCAATGCGGAAACCGCCCGAACCCTGCGGAAGTCAGGACGCAGGTCGCAAGCAGGATCAACCGCCGGTGAAACTCCGGCTTTCTCCGCCAGTAGATCGCCAGCCAGAACAGAGTTGTGAACTCGATCATGTCCCATAGCTGCTCGATCAGAAATGCCTCGATCCCCCGTGTCTCCGCAGGAAACAGCGCGATGAAAAATCGCCCCATGACGATCGCCGTCGCAACGCCCAGCACGCTCATGCTCGCGGCCAATCCTGCGCCCCACCATCCCATCCATCGATGCAGTTTCACGTTATGCGTGCGCACCAGCGCTGATTGGAGGATGAAGAACACAAGCCAGCTTGTGAAAACGAATCCATGGAGCCACAAAAGCCATGGACGCGGCGGCGTGGCATGGATGAGGTGCTTATCTACCGTATGGCTGAAGCCATACACCACCACCGCTGCAATCAGCAGCGACATGAAAAAGTAGAAATATTTATCCAGTAGAGGAAATCGCCTGGCCGTGGTCGCGTGGCCTGAGCGCTTAGCCGCTGTCATGACAGCGGGCTGTTGCGTGATCATCATGCCTCTTCCTGGGGGAGGCAATTGAAGCTGGATGGGTCGCCCAATAATAGCACCCGTTGCACGCAACCCCGGTGCAAGATGGTTCCTGAATGCGCAAATGCATGGCGCCTGAACGGCCTGCTCCGCGACCATCGGGAGCGGCCACACAGGTCTCGTAGGCGCCAAAGGCGCAGTTGCCCGTATGGCAAATACCTTGACAACTAGAGAAGCGCAGGTCTACCCTCCTTCCATCGACGTCTAGGGTAGGCAGCTGACTATGGCGAAAAACGATCTCCAGGGCGCGCTCGATCTCCTCATCCTCAAAACTCTCTCCCAGCTCGTCTCCATGCACGGTTATGGAATCGTCGCGCACATCGAATCCGTCTCCGACGACCTCCTCAACGTGGAAGAAGGTTCGCTCTACCCCGCGCTGCACCGCATGGAGCAAAGTGGCTGGATCCGTTCCGAGTGGGCCGTCACCGAAGCCGGACGCAAGGCCCGCTATTACTCGCTCACCGCAGCCGGCAGAAAGCAGCTCGCTGAGCGAGAGAAAAACTGGCAGCAGGTCGTCAAAGGCGTGCAGGCAATTCTGCGCTTCGCGTGAGGTGATCTATGAGTCTCTTCCGTCGCATTTGGGCCCTTGGCAATCGCGCAAAGCTCGACTGCGATATCGACGCAGAATTCCGCGAACATCTCCGCATGCGCGTCGACGCCAACATCGCCAAAGGCATGAGCCCCGAGCAGGCCGCGCGTGATGCCCGTCTCCGCTTCGGTAATCCCGCTGTGATGAAAGAGCGCGTCGGCTCTGAAGACGCCGCACTCGGCCTCGACAGTTTCTTCCGCGACATTCGCTATGCGCTGCGCGGATTTTTGAAGAGCCCGGGATTCACTGCGATCGCAATTCTTTCGCTTGCTCTCGGCATCGGAGCCAACACCGCCGTCTTCCAGCTCCTCGACGCCGTTCGCCTGCGCGCCCTCCCCATCCAGAAACCCCAAGAGCTTGCAGAGCTGCGCATAGCCGACGGCAATCCCACAGGCTTCGGCGTCAGCAACGGTCCCTACGCCAACTTCACCGTTCCCATGTGGCAGGAGATTCGCCGCCACCACGATCCCTTCTCCGGCGTCCTGGCCTGGCGCACCTCCGGCATGCTGTTTGGCCGCCCGAGCGACGGCATCCAAATCAACGGCCTCGAAGTCAGCGGAGACTTCTTCAGCATTCTTGGCATTCCTCCCTGGCAGGGTCGCCTCATCCAACCACAGGACGAGGTCTCCTGCGCAACACCGAAAGTCGTCGTCGCCAGCTATGCGTTCTGGCAGTCGCATATGGGCGGCCAGCCCATCACCTCGAACACCACAGTCCTGGCCAATGGCGCCACGGCGCAGGTGCTCGGCGTCACACCGCCCGGCTTCTATGGACTATCCGTCGGCGACACCTTCGATCTCGCCTACCCCACCTGCATCCCACCAAATCCGCGCCGCGAAATCTTTATCTACTCCGTCATGGGACGCCTCAAGCCCGGCTGGACGCTCGACCGCGCCTCCGCCTGGCTTGGCTCCATCAGCCCCGGCCTTTTTCAAAGTACTGCGCCCGATGGATACAGCGCCCAGGCCGTCAAAACCTTCACCTCATTCCGACTCGCCGCCTATCCCGCCGGATCCGGTGTAAGCACTTTGCGCAAGACCTATGACACATCCCTGCAACTCCTGCTCGCCATCACCGGACTCGTCCTGCTCATCGCCTGCGCCAACCTCGCCAATCTCATGCTTGCGCGCGCTAGCACTCGCCAGCGCGAAATCGCCCTCCGCATGGCTCTCGGAGCCACGCGCCGCCGCCTCTTGCGCCAATTCTTGATCGAGAGCGGCCTCCTCGCCATCATCGGAGCAATCCTCGGAGTCGCTCTCGCCCAGCCCCTCAGCCGCCTGCTCGTCGCTTCTCTCAGCACCAGCAACAGCCCCATTCAGCTCTCCATCGTTACCGACTGGCGCGTTCTCCTCTTTGCTGCGATCGTGGCAATCTTCACCTGTATCGTCTTTGGAACCTTCCCCGCTCTGCGCAGTTCCAGCGCCGATCCCATTACCTCGCTCAAAAGCGGCGCGCGCAGCGTAACCGGCAGCCGCGAGCGCTTCTCCGTCCAGCGCAGTATGGTCGTAGCGCAGATCGCTCTGTCCATGGTTCTGCTCGTCGCAGCTCTGCTTTTCGTCCGCAGTTATCGCAAGCTCATGACCTTCAATCCGGGAATGCGCGAAAGCGGCATCACCATGGGCTTTTTCTATTTCAACCTGATCCACGCCCAGCAGGAAGACCCCGCCGACTTCAAACGTGACCTCGTCGACCTCGTTCGCAGTGTCCCCGGCATCCAGAACGCCGCCGGCACCACCCTTACTCCACTCACCGGAGGCTTGTGGAGTCATAGCATCCACATCGGTTCCCACGAAAGCTGGAGCTATTTCACCTATGTCAGCCCGACCTACTTTGCGACGATGGGCATTCCGCTCATCAGCGGCCGCAGTTTCACTGCCTCCGACTCCATGAGCGCGCCCCTCGTCCTCATTGTCAATCAGTCCTTCGTCCGAAAGTATCTCAACGGCGAAAATCCCATCGGCCAGATCGTCCACGTCCTGCCTGAGCCGCAATACCCCGCGCGCACCTACCAGATCGTCGGAACCATCGCCGACACCAAGTACGATGACATCCGCCACGACATGCCGCCGCAGGCGTTCGTTCCCATCGATCAGCTCCCCATGACCGCACAGCAGCCCGCATCCGCAATCATGATCGCATCGAGCAGTCCCGCTGCCATCGACGCCGTCCGCCGCGCCATCGCCACTCGCTATCCCGACATGATCATGCAATTCTTTGATTTTCAGCAGCAGATTCAGGATGGCCTCGTCGCCGACCGCATGATGGCCATGCTCTCCGGCTTCTTCGGACTTCTCGCCATCATCCTCGTCGCCGTCGGCCTCTACGGAGTGCTCTCCTACTTCATCGCCCAGCGCAGCAACGAAATCGGACTCCGCATCGCGCTCGGCGCGCTCCCCTGGCAGGTCATCGCCCTCGTCCTTCGTGACACCGCCGTGATGCTCCTCATCGGCCTCTTCGTCGGAACCGGGCTCGCGCTCCTCGCAACCCGCGCCGCGGCCGCCATGCTCTTCGGACTCAAGCCCAACGACGTCGCAACTCTCGTCTTTGCCATCGCTCTGCTCGCCGCCATCGCCATCCTCGCCAGCTGGCTGCCCGCGCGCAAAGCCTCACACCTCGACCCTGTCATCGCCCTGCGCGCCGAATAGAGCAAACCAGAGTGGCTGCACTTGGGAGCGAGCCCACTCAATTCGACGCGACCATCGGGAGCGGCTTCGCCGAAGGCGCGTGCGCCTGGACGGCCAGTCCTCACAACTCTTCGTTCACCACCGGCAGGCTCAGATGCGCCTCGACCTGGCCCTCAATAAACTTGAGAACCTCATCCAGCGTCATGTTCGTCGAATCGATCACAATCGCATCTTCCGCCGCGCGCAGCGGAGACTCTGCCCGGTTCCGGTCCCGCGCATCGCGCTCGCGCAGCTCCCTTGCAATTCGCGCTGCCGCCTCTGTGTCCCGCACCTCGCCCGCGCCGGCGCCATCCACCGGACTCACCTGTTCATACCGCCGCTG
>JASHRS010000001.1 GCA_030037215.1 Silvibacterium sp.
CAAGGAAATGCATTGAGCGGGTACTATGTTAACTGGCTCAATCCGAACGCTTTTGCACCATCAGCTAACGGCGCTTACGGTGACAGCCAGCGCAACATGCTGCACGGTCCTGGCTACTTCGATGTAGATATCTCCGTCTTCAAGAATACTCACATCACTGAGCGGGTCATCGCGCAGTTCCGTGTGGAGATGTTTAACCTTTTTGACCGTCTCAATCTGGCTGCGCCTGGCGATGGATATTGTACGGATACAAGCTCCTGTGCGATCGGGACCACAATCGGCAGCAACTACGGAGCGCCTGGCATTGGTGCTGGCGAGCCATTCAACACACAGTTGGCTCTGAAGGTTCTCTTCTAATAAACCCGTCCCCCCGCCCCCTGCTAATCGATCTCGATACCGTGGGCAGTTCCCTTTACAATCACTAACGGAAAATGAGTGAGGTGTAACCCGGTATGGGCCTAACACGGCGCGATTTTCTCATGCAGGTAGGACAGCTCGGCGGCTATAGTGCCGCATTCACCATGATGCAGTCTCTCGGATTGCTCCCGCTTCCCGAAATTGCCTCAGAGATGGGAAAGCTCAAACTGATCGAGGGTGGCGGCACCAGCGTCGTGATTCTCGGTGGCGGTATCGCCGGACTCATAACCGCATACGAACTCAATAAAGCCGGCTATCGATGTACAGTGCTTGAAGCGCGCGAACGTCCAGGCGGCCGCAACTGGACCATCCGCGGCGGAACAAAGGTTGAATTTACCAACGGTTTCTCGCAAGCCTGCGAGTTTTCCGAGGGTCAGTATTTTAATGCTGGGCCCGCTCGACTGCCTTCCATTCATCGCACCATGCTTCACTATTGCAGCGAGCTCGACGTTCCCCTCGAAGTCGAGGTCAACAGTTCCCGCAGTGCGCTCATGCAGGCCGACCAGCTCAACGGTGGCGTAGCCGTCCAGCAACGCCGCGTTGTCAACGATACTCGTGGTCATGTCTCTGAGTTGCTGGCTAAGGCCATCAACCAAGGTGTGCTCGATCAGGAAATCTCCAAGGAAGACAAGGAGAAAATGCTTGCCTTCCTTATCGAGTATGGCGACCTAAAGCCGGACTACATCTTCAAGGGTACGGAGCGCTCAGGCTTCAAGGTTTATCCCGGCGCCGGCGTTGAGCCTCCAGTCCCCAAGGATCCACTCCCAATGCACGCACTGCTCGACGCTGATCTCTGGCAAGGAATGCTCGCCGAGGAAGTAGCCGACTGGCAGCCAACAATGTTCCAGCCTGTCGGGGGCATGGACCGTATTCCCTTTGCATTCAAGACGCGTCTCGGCAGCATCGTGCGTTACGGCTGTGTCGTCCAGCAGATTCGCCAGACGCCCGTTGGCGTCAAAGTTGCATACACTGATGGTTCAACCACCCAGACCATCACCACCGACTACTGCGTCTGCACCATGCCGCTCACAATTACACGCGACATCGATGCAGATTTCAGCCCGGAGATTCGCAAGATCCTCGACGGAGTCACTTACGATTCCGCATACAAGATCGCTTGGCAAGCCCCGCGCTTCTGGGAGACCGAATATGCCATCTACGGTGGCCTCTCTTATCTTAAGCAGACGGTCGGCGTCGTTTGGTACCCCAGCGCAAGATGTTTTTCGCCAGAGGGTATCGTCATCGCTGGCTACGGTATAGAGAATGGCTTCGCGTTCGGCAAGCTGCCATCCGTGCAGGCCAAGCTCGATGCCTCACGCCAGGCCATTGAGTTGCTACATCCCGGTAATGGCAAGGACCTGACGAAACCGGTCTACATCAGTTGGGGTCGCATTCCGTACAATCTTGGCTCCTGGCTCAGTGGGTTCGGTCGACGGAATGATAAGACGTTTGATGCGTTGCTGGTTCCTGACCGGCGCATCTACTTTGCAGGCGACCATACCAGCCATCTGGTTGGATGGCAGGAGGGAGCCGCTCTATCCGCATACCGCGTGATCAACCAAATCGGAGCTCGCCTTCAAAATGGAGGGAGTGGCGCAGCCTCAACATAAGTACATTCGGATATTCATTTTGCGCGTGCGCCTCAAGCTATCCCCCAAACCTTTCCGGTTGAAAGCTTTGCGGTATAGGGTTATTGTAGATGTAGTTAACTAACTATTTAATTAGTAATGTCATTTTTAGACAAACACCATCAAGACCGCGCTGAGCAGACAAGGGAGAGAATCCTTCGCGCAGCCATCCAGGAGTTCAGCACGCATGGTCTTTCCGGAGCACGCATCGACGCTATTGCGGATTCGGCAAAGGCCAACAAGGCACTTCTCTACTACTATTTCAAAAATAAGAAGAGCCTTTACGAGGCGGCAGTGGAGAAGGTCTCAGGAAGAGTTGTGGAGAATGCGCTTGCAGCGCTCGACTCCAAATTCAGCCCTGGGGAACGTTTGTTGCGCTCGGCGTTGGTTCACTTCGACCGTATCTTTACACAGCATGAATTCCAGAGCCTCCTTCAGCAGGAGATGGTTCGTTTCCGAAGCGGCCAGAGTAAGTCGATGCCGCTTTTCGCGCAGAAGGCATTCAAACCCCTGCTGGAAAAACTGCGGCAAGCAGTCAATGAGGGAACCAGAACGGGTGAGCTTTGCGAGATGGATTGGCTTCAGGTGACATATTCCATGTTCGGCGCGAACGTCTTCTATTTTTTGAGCGCACCGCTGATGGAAATAGCCTTGCCTTTTAAGCCGTTTGAGGTCAAGGCGCTTGAATCACGCCGCAGGGCCGCGGTGCAGTTTCTTGGTAAGGCATTGTTTAAGGACCGTATACATGGCATAAAACTGGCAAATTGTGTACTGGCTGACATGCCCATGCCCAGGATTAAGAAAACTAACGCTCTGTTTCGGAGAAAAGACGGATGAATGCTCGTAACCGCATTTTTATCCTGCTCGGCGTGTTGTTGATTATTGCGCTCTGCTGGTACTTCTTCTCAACGAATCGCTCGCAAGATCTGCAGTTGATCGGAACGGTGGATGCAAATGAAGTCATTGTAAGTTCACGCATTCCCGGCCGGATACAGGAGCTTACCGTAGATGAAGGCGATAATGTGCAGGCGGGTGAACTCATCGCAACGATTCAGAGTGACGACCTCGAGGCAGCACGCAACGCTGCTGCAGCAACCGCAAATAGTCAGCGCCATTTGTTACAGCAAGCGGACGAGACTGAGCGCCAGATAAGCGGCAGTACGTCAAGCCAGGTCGCCAACGCCGAGGCGCAGGTACGCGCCGCACAGGCTACTCTGGCACAGGCTCAGGCGCAATACGCACACCAGGAAGCTGACACATCTCGAGCCGTGGCACTGGCGAAGCAGGGAATCGTGAGTCTTCAGTCACGCGATGAAAATGTTACTGCTCTCCACGCGGCGAGAGCAGCCGTCGACACCGCACGCGAAAATGTTGCCGCTGCGGAAGCTGCTCTAAAAGTGGCAAAGGCGAATACTATTCAAGCGCGGGCGGAAGCTAAGGCTGTGGATGCTGCGCGGAGTCAAGTGACGAACGCGCAAGCGCTTTTGGATCAGGCTCAAGTGCAGCTCGATTATGCGCGCGTCGTCGCGCCGATCTCCGGCAAAGTGAATGTAAGAGCTGCGCGTTCTGGAGAAGTTGTTGCCGCCGGAAGTCCAATCGTAACGATTATGGATCTCACCCAGACCTGGGTCTATGCGCCGCTACCGGAGACACAAGCTGATTCAGTGCAGGTAGGCGATGTCCTGCGGGTGGTAGTGCCAAGCGGCGAGACTATTCATGGAAGGGTAATAGCTAAATTGGCGGAAGCGGATTTCGCAACGCAGCGCGACGTAAGCCGCCGCAAGCGGGACATTAAAACCATCCAGTTGAAGCTGCTGATCGACAATCCGGGTATGCGATATGTGCCCGGCATGCTGGCTGACGTTTATATCCCCAAGGACAAGCTGGTGAAACAATGAGCGCGGCGAAGCCCGGCGGTGCGGCAATCGTCGTCGAAAATATCGTGAAGCGCTACGGAGACTTTGAGGCCGTCGGCGGTATTACTTTTGAAGTCGAGGGTGGGGAGATTTTCGGGCTGCTTGGGCCGAATGGCGCGGGAAAAAGCACGCTCATTCGCATGATGACGACTCTGACCCCAGCTACGGAAGGAAGAGCTGTCATCGCGGGTCATGATGTCGCGCGAGAACCGGACGCAGTCAGGCGAACCATTGGCGTGATTCCGCAGGCGCTCACCAGCGATCTCGATCTGACGGTGGAAGAGAACCTCTCGATATATGCGAAGCTCTATGAGGTTCCCAGGGCGCAACGCCAGGGCAACATCGAAGAGTTACTGGAGGCAGTCGATCTGCTTAAGTGGCGAAACGCCCAGACTAAGACGCTTTCCGGAGGCATGCGGCGCCGGCTCGAAATTGCGCGCGGTCTGGTACACAGTCCGAAGATATTTTTTCTTGATGAGCCAACGACCGGCCTCGATCCCGTCTCGCGTGTTGCAGTGTGGGAGATGCTGAATCACCTCAAGAGCACCCGCAATCTCACTATGTTGATTACCACGCACTATATGGATGAAGCTGACCGGCTTTGCGACCGCATTGCTATCGTCGATCACGGAAAGCTTGTTGCACTTGATACCCCGATGGCGCTCAAGGCAAGCGTTCCGGGGAGCAACGTCGTGGAGATGCAATTTGCCAAGGACTCGTCGGAGTGGCTGAACCGGCTGAAACAGCTCGCAGGCGTGAGCAAAGTGGAGGAACACGGCGATGGGATGTACAGGCTGCTCACTTCGAACGGTTCGCTTACCACAACGCAGCTAGTGGAATTGGCCGTCAACAGCGGCGACTCCATTAAATCTCTGAGCGTGCAAACAACCACGCTCGATGACGTATTTGTGCATTACACGGGGCGTCAGCTTCGCGATGAGCAAGTCAAGGCGCTTGGCTTTGTCATGCCGGAGCGCCCGGGGGTTCAACCATGATGCGGGCATTGGCAATTGTCGAACGCGAGATGCGGAAATTCTTCCGCTCTCCGGCACTGATGATGGTCTCCATGACCCTTCCGCTTGTGCAACTGATCATTCTTGGCAACGCCTTCGGCGGCAAAATTCGCAACGCCCGAATGGGAGTGGTCGACTACGATCACGGCTCGCAGGCGCTTAAGATTCACGAAGCCTTCGATTCAATAGCAGCCAACATTCGCACTTTCACTACCGTTCCCTATAACGATGAGAAGGCAGCACGGGAAGATGTTCGCACTGGGAAAATCGATGGAGCGGTCATCATTCCCGCTCAGTATTCGCGGCGCGTGCTTGCCGGCGACGACCCACAACTCGGCCTCGTGGTCGACAACACCGATCAAACAATGAGCAACGCTCTGGAGAGCGAAATGCAGTCTCTCGTAGATGCATTGAATGCTCCGCTTATCCAACCGAGAGTGACGCAACAGATCGTGCTCGAAATCGTCGAACTCTATCCTTACGTGGAATACATGAAGTATCTGCTCGCCGGATCAATAACACTCGCCATGTACGTGAGCGTGATGATTGGTGGAGGTATGCTTTATATCGACGATAAAGCGCGCGGTGTGCACGAGGGCTATCTGGTGACTCCCATTACAAAGCTTGAACTAGTTATGGGGCTGAACTTCGCGGGTGCCATCAAGGCAGTATTGTCGGGCATTTGTATTACTGTAATCGGCACTCTGTTTGCGGGGCTGGGAGTCATCTTCCACCCAATGGCAGTCTTGCAGCTTCTTCTGCTCATAGTTTCCACGTCGATTGCATTCAACGGCATGATGTTTCTTATGATGGTGCGGGTCGAAGACCCTCTTGTGCCTCGCGCCATGTTCGGCGTGCTGAACACCCTTCTCTTTTTTCCCAGCGGAGCCATTTCACCCATCACCGGATTCCCAGCGTGGCTGAAAGCCATTGCTATCTTCGACCCATTTACGTATGCCGTTCACGGGCTCAAGGCGGTTCTTCTCAAGGATGGAGGCTTCAGTGCGATCTGGTTCGACCTTGTTTTTCTATCGGGGTTTGGTTTGTTGACACTCCTTATCAGCACACCTTTGTTCAAACGTACCCTTTAAGCTAAGCTCCGTTGGGATTCACGCCGGCATTATCGGCGGTTATGCGGCCGCGCCGCGGAGAATTCACGTTTTTCTCATGGACAGCCAGCATTATCCGCGCCGGACTGCATCCATAATGAAAGACATATCCCGCCTGCGGGCGATCCGAGGTCTTTATGAGCGCATCCGTCTCCCACGCCTCGTATAGTCTTTCTGCCAAAGAACTCAGTCATCTCGACGCTTACTGGCGAGCCTGTAATTACCTTTGCGCCGGAATGATCTACTTGTACGATAATCCGTTGCTGCGCGAGCCGCTGAAGCCGGAGCACATCAAGAAGCGGCTGCTGGGGCATTGGGGCTCCGACCCGGGGCAGACCTTTGTATGGGCTCATCTCAACCGGATGATTCGCAAATACGACCTGAACATGATTTATATCTCGGGCCCCGGGCATGGAGCGCCGGCAACGCTTTCAAACGCGTATCTCGAAGGCGCTTACTCGGAAATTTATCCCGAAAAAAGTCAGGACATCGAAGGCATGCAGCGCTTTTTTCGGCAGTTCTCGTTTCCGGGCGGCATCGGGAGCCACTGTACACCGGAGACGCCGGGTTCAATTCATGAGGGTGGAGAGCTTGGCTACAGTCTTTCGCATGCGTTTGGAGCGGCGTTCGACAATCCCGACCTGATTGTGAATTGCGTGATTGGCGATGGCGAAGCGGAGACTGGGCCGCTGGCGACCTCGTGGCACGGCAACAAGTTCCTGAATCCGGCACGGGATGGAGCAGTCCTGCCGATGCTTCACTTGAACGGGTACAAGATAGCTAATCCGACGATCCTGGCCCGCATTCCGCATGATGAGCTGGAATCGCTTTTCGTCGGCTATGGGTGGAAGCCGCATTTTGTCGAAGGTGACGACCCCGAGAAGATGCATTTCCTGATGGCAGAGACGCTCGAGCTTGTCCTCGAGGAGATTCGCGCGATTCAGTCCCAGGCACGCGGGGGCAGCGATTTTGCGCGGGTGACAAATAGACAAGCGGTCGGCACAGTTCCGCGATGGCCGATGATCGTATTGCGTACGCCCAAAGGATGGACCTGTCCGAAGGAAGTTGATGGGCATAAAGTGGAGAATTTCTGGCGGGCCCATCAGGTGCCGATTCTCAATGTGGCCCAGAATCCGGAACATCTTGAGTTGCTTGAGAAATGGCTGCATAGCTATAAACCCGAGGAATTGTTCGATGAGAGCGGGCGTCTGATACCGGAGTTGCGTTCGGTTCCACCTGAAGGCGATCGCCGGATGAGCGCCAACCCGCACGCAAACGGCGGAAAGCTGCGGCAGCCGCTGCGACTGCCCGACTTCACGAAGTATGCTTACAATCTGAAGAAGCCCGGGACAGAATATATATGCCCTACCGAAGTGCTGGCGCATTTCCTGCGCGATGTTATGCGCGACAACATGAAGAACTTCCGGGTTTTTGGTCCCGACGAGACGGCGTCGAACCGGTTGCAGGCGATTTATGAGGCCAGCCCAAAGACATGGATGGAGGAGATCAAGCCCGAAGATGCCGACGGCACGGAAATATCGCCGGATGGCCGCGTGATGGAGATGCTGAGCGAGCACACGCTGGAAGGCTGGTTTGAGGGGTATGTGCTGACCGGGCGTCACGGTTTCTTTTCGAGCTATGAAGCATTTGTCCATGTCATCGATTCCATGTTCAATCAGCACGCGAAGTGGCTGGAAAAATCGAAAACGGAGCTGGACTGGCGCGCACCGATTTCTTCCATCAATCTGTTAATCACATCCGTAGTCTGGCGGCAGGATCACAACGGCTTTTCGCATCAGGATCCGGGATTTCTTGATGTGGTCGCCAACAAGAGCGCAAAAGTCACGCGCATCTATCTGCCGCCGGACGCAAATTGCCTGTTGAGCGTAGCCGACCACTGCCTGCGCAGCACCGACTATGTGAACGTGATTGTTGCCGACAAGCAGGAGCACCTGCAATATCTCGATATGGACGCCGCAGTTCGGCATTGCACCAAAGGCATTGGAATTTGGGACTGGGCAAGTACGGACAACAGTGCCGAGCCCGATGCAGTGATTGCCTGTGCGGGCGACATTGCCACGATGGAAGCCCTTGCTGCGACGGCAATTCTTCGCGAACAGTTCACGGATCTTAAGCTACGCTTTGTGAATGTTGTCGATCTTTTCCGCCTGGAACCCGAGACGGAACACCCGCACGGCATGTCAGATCGCGATTTCGCATCGTTGTTTACCTATGACAAGCCAGTAATCTTCAATTTCCACGGCTATCCGTCGCTGATCCACAAGCTCACATATCGGCGGCCCAACCACGACAACTTTCATGTTCACGGTTATCGCGAAAAGGGAAATATCAACACCCCGCTCGAGTTGGCGATTGAGAACAAAGTGAGCCGTTATCATCTGGCCATAGATGTGATCGAACGCGTACCCCGGCTGCGCGATATCGGTGCGCACACGCAGGATTGGCTGCGCGACCAGATTACGGAGAGCGTGAAGTACGCGCGAACCTGGGGTATCGACCGGCCTGAGATCAGCAACTGGAAGTGGCCTCTGTGATTCTGGCCGTTAACAGCGGCTCATCGTCGCTTAAAGTCGCGCTCTACAGCCAATCGGACAACGACCGTGATGGCGATCCGGTGCTGGTTCTCAAGGGCGCTGCGGATGGCATTGGCAGCACTAATGGACGCTTGCGCATTGAGGATGCTGCGGGAGCGCGAAAGCTGGATGAAGCCTATCAGCTCAGCACGCAGGGCGAGGCGCTCGAACAATTTCTCAATGCAATTGCACGGCTTGGCGGTCATAAGCCCTCCCTGATCGGGCATCGCATTGTGCATGGTGGGCCATATCTGCGCGATCACCAGATCATCGATGACGATTTGATCCGGAAGCTCGAAGCTGCCGCCCACTTTGCGCCGCTGCATATTCCCGCAGAGGTAGCGTTGATCCGCGAAACGGAACGGTTGCTTCCAGATGCAACCCAATATGCATGCTTCGATACCGTCTTCCACCGCACGATGCCGGAAGCTTCGCGGCGATATGCCTTGCCCGATCGGATCTACCAGATGGGCGTGGAGAGGTATGGGTTTCACGGACTCTCTTACGAGTCAATCGTGCATCGCCTGGAGCCCACGCCGCTGGCGCGCGTTGTATGCGCGCATCTTGGATCAGGAGCCAGCCTTGCAGCTTTGCGCAATGGACAATCGGTGGACACAAGCATGGGCATGACGCCGACGGGCGGCATCCCGATGGCAACGCGCACGGGCGATCTTGATCCGGGTATCCTGCTCTTCCTGTTGCGTGCACAACAAACAACCGCCGATGAACTTGACGCCCTTTTCAATCGCGAATCCGGTTTCGGCGGGCTCTCCGGAGGCCAAACGGATATGCGCCTTCTGGAACAGGCCGCGGTTGGTGGCGATGCCCGGGCACAGCTGGCGATAGAGGTTTTTGCGCAGGCGGCTCGCAAGCAAATTGGCGCCTATGCTGCCGAGCTTGGCGGGCTGGACCTGCTGGTTTTCACCGGCGGCATTGGCGAACACAGCATCTCGATGCGCAACCGTATCTGCTCCGGACTGGAATTCCTGGGAATCACCAGCGGCGAGCCGGAAAAATGCTCGAAGGTGCGCGTGATGACGAGCCAGGAAGAACTGCAGATCGCGCGCATTGTCTTCAGCAAAAGCAGCAAACTCGCTCAATAATCCCAAACGATACCTCGGCTTGATTCAGGTCAATTCGCAAGCGCGAGAGAACACAGGAGTTGAAGGCGTTTTTGAGTATTGACTTCTGAATCCTGCGGCCTACAATGACTACGACCCCGCATGACGGTAATGTCGACGGTCCCGGCGCGGAAAGGCCCGCAATCTCCGCCGGAAAACTATAGTCAGGATTGATCGACCGCACGCCCAACGTGGCGTTGCGTATTACCAATATAGAGATCATGTCACCGGTTCCCCCACTGGTTGTGACTCTGAATTTGCAGTGCCTTTAAGCGTTTTCTTACTTTCTTTTGCTTTTTATTTATGTTGACTCGCTGTAATTGGCAGTGGTATAAGGTAGCGCCCAAAGACGCCGCGATTCCCACTCGAAGTGCGCTCCCGCTCATTCCGCGAGTCTTCAATCTTGTTGCTTCCGGAGACTGAAATGACGCGCCGAGGTTATGCTCCATCCTGCAGTCGTCTGCTGCTGACCGTTCTCTGCCTTACCTTATGTCATCTGGGTTTTCCGGCGAATGCCAGGGCAGCAACAACCTGGAAGGTGACCACTACTTCTGATTCGAGTGACGCCTCCTGCGGCAGCACCTGCTCATTGCGCGACGCCATCACCGCCGCCAATGCCGATACCGGCGACACGATCACATTTTCTGTGACGGGGACGATTACGCTGGCCAGCGCTCTGCCGGCCATAGCAGCCGACATGACCATTACCGGTCCCGGAGCAACGAGTCTTACGGTTTCAGGGAACAACTCAAGCACTGTCGGCACGATTCTCACGATCAATTCCGGAGTGACGGCTTCGATATCGGGGCTGACGATTACGAAAGGAGTAGGTACGTGCGGTGGAAGCAGCTTTGATTATGGCGGCGGCATTTGCGTCGATGGCGCCTCGCTGACTGTCAATAACACCAGTTTCAGCGGCAACTCTGCCAACGTTGGTGGCGGTATCTACAACCAAGGCACGCTGATGGTGAGCAACAGCACATTCTCAGGCAACTCATCTACTGGCAATGGTGCTGCTATCGCCAACACAGCCACAGCAGTTGTGACAAACAGTACATTTTCCGGTAATTCATCCACGTCGGGCGGCGGCGGCGGCATTTTTACCCAGGGTACATCGCTTACAGTGACGAACAGCACCTTTTATGGCAATTCATCTTCCACAGCTGGTGCTGCCCTCGCCAATAGTGCTGGCACGATGACAGTGGCCAACAGCGTTCTGACAGAAGACAATACAGGCGGAGAGTGCTTTGGAGATGGGTGCCCCACGAACGGCAGCGATGGCAATGTAGTCGGTGTGAACGCCAACCTTGCAGCACTGGGCAATTACGGCGGACCTACCCAGACCATGCTGCCCCAGCCGGGTAGCCCAGCCATCTGCGCGGGCTTGGCATCAAAGGTTCCCAGCGGTGTGACCGCCGACCAGCGCGGCACTGGGTTTAACGCTGGCGGCTATTGCGCCTCAGGAGCCATAGATTCAGGCTCAGTGCAGACGGACTACACTAAAGTCCAGTTCACCAATCCGAGCACTACACTTCCTGGCTATGCCGCCCTTGTGAGTCAGGATGTCGCCTTCCCGGCAGCTCCGATCGTCTCGGTCATTGAGAACAGCCTGAATCAGGGTGGAATACCAATAACACTCACCTTCACCGGCTCGGGTACGGCCAGCGGACTGACCGCGACCACCGTCGCGGGCACCGGCGCAACTTTCAGCAGCATTTCAGTGACTCAACCGGGCAGCGACACGCTCGGCGTTTCACTGAACATCGTAGGCTCCACAAACCTGACCGATTCCGCTG
>JASHRS010000095.1 GCA_030037215.1 Silvibacterium sp.
TCGGTCATACTCTGGTTGATTGTATTGGAAAAACAGGGATTAGGGGTTAGCCATCAGGGATTCGAAGAATCTTTCAACAGTGGAGCGAAGGCGGCTCCGGCGAAAAGAATGATTCCCGAGAGCGCAAGAGTGACCAGAGTGATGCTGAGGCCGATGCGGAGATTGGTCAGATCAGAAATTCTGCCGATGAGAGTGGGAGAAAAAGCGTCGCCAAGGACGTGAATAACGAAGAGGTTGACGGAGATGGCCGTAGCGCGGATGGGCGCTGCGACGGAATTGACGAGAGCTGCATTGTTGGGACCGGTCCCGAGAAAGAGAAAAAATTCGGCGACGAAGGCAGCGGGCAGAAAGACGGATTGCGGCCCGAAGAAGACGAGCGCGGCAGCTGGAATGGCGAGGATCGATCCCCAGGCCGAGATGAGATAGAGTGCGCGGTGGTTGCGGCGCAGCCAGATCTGCCCGAGCCATCCGCCAACGACGGTGCCGAGCAGGCCGTCGACGACGGTGAGCGCTCCGGTAACGGTTCCGGCTTTCGCGACGGACATGTGGGCGAAGCGGACGAAGAACGTCGGCAGAAATGTCGAGATGCCGCCGACGGCGAAGGTCCACATGGCAAGACCGAGGGTTGCGGTCCAGAAAGCCGCATTGCGGAACAGGCCAACCAACCTGGTGCGCTCGAAGGTGGGAGCGAGTGAGTCGGCGCTTCCGCGTTCGGGCTCGCGGACAAAGAGCCAGAAGCCGAGTGCGATCAGGACTCCCGGCAGCGCGGCAATAAAAAACGGCATGCGCCAGCCATAGTGCTGGCCGAGAACGCCGCCAGTGATGTAGCCAAGCGCTCCACCGACGGGGATGGTGGCATAGAAGATGCTGAGGATACGGTTGCGGTCCTGCTCCGGATAAAAGTCGGCGAGCAGTGCGGGCGCGAAGATGCTGAAGGTGGCTTCTCCGATGCCGACAACAGCGTGGCGGATGAGCAGCGTCTGGTAACTGTGGACCCAGGCGGTTAAAAGCGTGGCAGCGGACCAGAGCAGCGCTCCGGCGATGATGAGCGGTTTGCGTGAGAAGCGGTCGCCGAGCCATCCGGTAATTGGCGCGGCGAGCATGTAGGTGAAGAAAAATACTGTGGTCAGGAAGCCGATCTGCGCGTCGTTGACCCCGAACTCCTTCTGCACCAGCGGCTGCACGCCGGGAAGGATATAGCGGTCGATGAAGTTGAAGAGATTGAGGCTGGTGAGCAGAAAGAGCGCGGCTCCTGCAGTGCGCGCGGCACCGATGCGAGACGTGACAGAGGAGCCTTCAGGCTGAACTTGCATGCGTGACCTGAGTGTAATGCAAAGACACGGAATGCTTTTCAGCGAATGCTGCAACGAAAACGGGCCGCACCGGATGGATGCGGCCCGCGTGGTTTGAAGCAAACCAACAAGCTAGTTCACGGTTATGGTCACCGTTTGCTTGGAGCTAATTTGGCCTGTCGCAGCGTCGGTTGCCGTTACAGTTGCTGTGTAGCTTCCGGTGGTCGTACCCGAACTTCCGCCGCCTCCGCCACCGCCGCTGCTGCTGCCGCCGCCGCAGCCGATACCGAATCCGGCGATTCCGGCAAAGAGCAATACGACGAAGAGCGCACGCCAGCTACGGCGCCGTGCAGGAATTCCGAAGAAGAGCAAGGCGGCTAAAGTGATGCCTCCGCCAGCGGCAAAGAGCTTATCGAATGGGTTTCTGACGGCGCTGCTGGTCGCCGCAGTGGTATTGACGGTCAGAGTTGACGTGGCCGCGCCAGTTCCGGTGATATCTGCCGCAGGAGCCGAGCAGGTTGGCGCATTGACTGCGCCCGACGGGCTGGCGGTGATGGCGCAACTGAAGTTAACGTTGCCGGTAAACCCTCCCGAGGGCGTTACTGTAAGGGTCGCGGTGTTGCCGGTGGTGGCTCCCGGACTGGAGATGGTGATGCTGGAAATGGCGCCGAGAGTAAAGCTCGCGCTGGGCGCCGCAGTCACAGTAAAGCCTACATTCGTCGTTTCCGTGAGAGTTCCCGACGTTCCGGTCACAGTCACCGTATAGTTTCCGCCGGTGGTGGCGTTTGCTGTCGTCACTGTAAGCGTCGAGGTTTCTGCTCCGCTGGTGATAGTTACCGGAGAGGTGACGCTGCATGTGGGAAGCGAAGACCCGCCGGCAGGGCCGGAGACGGAGCAGGCGAGGTCCACCGCTCCGGTGAAGCTGTTATTGGGCGTCGCAGTGATGGTTGAGGTTACGGAATTTCCTGCGGTGACAGTAGCTGGAGTGGCCCCGTTATTTGAGAGGCTGAAGGTTGGGCCGGTTACAGTGGACTCCACGACAGCCTGCAGGCCAAGCGTGTGCACGAACAGACCACTTGGGCCGGTTCCGGTAATGAGCACGTTGTAGCTTCCGTTGGCGGCTGAGGAACCAGCATTGACGGTGGCCGTCATTGTCGTGGTTCCGCCGCTGGTGAAGGTGTTCGATGTCGGGCTGAGCGTGCAGGTAATGTCCGATGCAGCCGTGCAGGTGTAATTTACCGTCCCGGCAAATCCATTGACGGAAGCCAGTTGTATGGTGTCAGTCGCCGAACCGCCTGCTGTTACCGGCACGATAGTGGTGTTGGGCACCATCGAGAAGTCAGAGAGCGGGCTCAGGACGGCAGTGCTCAGTTGGTAAGCGGAGGGATAATAATTGGTATCCCCGGTGTATTGCAGAGTTACGAAGTTCGCTCCCTGGAACAGTACCTGGCTGTTCAGCACTGTGGAGAAGGTTGAAGAGTCTCCGGAACCCGCGCTGATACCAATTTCGGTAATGTAGTACCCGGACGAGTAGATGAGGATGCCGCCGGTAGGCGCCGCATGACCGCTCTGCCCGGTCACCGTACCCGTGATGGAAATCGAGGTTGTCGGCGAGATGCTTCCGCTTACAGTCGCAGTTGTTGTCGAAGCCAGACCGCCGCTCTCCGATACGACCGATAACGTGGTGTTGGTCGAGGTTGAGTTGTAGTTCGAATCGCCTGAGTAGCTGATTGTGACGTTATAGGTCCCTGCAGCCGTAGTTGCCGGAGCGGTGAGGGTTGCGACACCCTCGCGACCCTGATAGGACGGGTCTACAGCCGCACTAAGGGTAGCTGAGGTTGGAACCCCGGATGGAAAACCGGTAACGGTAACAGTTCCGGTTGGGGGTGAGATGGGCACAGGGTAAACGATGCCATTGTTCGGGTTGCCGTAATTATAGGCAGCTCCATTGAGCACCTGAATATTAAAGACCGTAGCCTGACCGGTAATGTAATCACCGCTGGAATCCTGGTTCGCAGCGCTTATGCCGATCACCGGCGTGTCTTTCACTACGGTGAAGGTTGTTGCCGAAGCTGTGCTGGATGCGTTGTAGCTGTTGTCTCCGGCATACGCAGCGGTAATGGAGTGTGAGCCGATGGCGAACGGAGCGTTGTACTCTGCATCACCTTCTGTATTCAAAACAGCTGTGTTGATGGGTGTACTGCTGTCGGAAAATGTGACAGTGCCTGTCGGCTTGGTGAAGGTCGGGCAGGTGGTGCTGCTACTGGTGAAGCAGCTCTCTAACGCACTCAGCTGCGAGCTGGGAGCAACCTGGGCGCTGAGAAGTAGCTGTGTGCCGTAATCGATGGACGCCCCTGAAGCAATTGATCCCGAAGACGTAGTGCCCGCAGGCGAGAACAGATTGAAGAAGATGCCGCTGGCTTCGGGGTTAACAGTGATCTGAACCGGCGTGGATGCACCGGAGGCGTTGGTTCCGTCGCCTCCGTAGTTGGCCCAGACGTTATATGTGCCGCCGGGCAGCGTGGTGATAGGGCCGCTGAAGGCTCCACTCGTCAGAGGCAGGGTGCTGGCGCTGCCGTTGGCGTAGAGGCTTGGGAATCCCTGCGCCTGCTGGCCGGGCTCGCTGCTGCTGGTTTCAATGGCTACGCTGCCGGCGGGCGTGCCGGTACCGCTGGTTTCACTCACTGTGCCGGTGAAGGTGACCGACGAGCCATGCGTAATTGTGGTTCCCGCAGTCGGTGAGGTGAGCGTGACGGTAGTGCCGGTGAACTTGACATTGCCCCAGTCCGTAACGAGGACGTTCGCATCCACCGAGCCGAGGCCGGATGCAGTGTCATAGCCGGTGGTGGCCGCGTGACCGGAGAGTTCACCTTCCGTTGCCAATCCATAGGTTGGATCGGTTACTGTG
>JASHRS010000010.1 GCA_030037215.1 Silvibacterium sp.
TCTCTTCCGGCATGTCTGGAACTGGGATCTCTTGATCGTGGCCCTCACGATTGCGGGGGTCAAGATGGCAGCATTCGTTTGGTATCGGCTCACCCAATAAATCGGAGAAGCAGCAATGTGCGAATGGAAGATGGAAAAAGGTTCGAAGGCCGCGCGCATGATAAAGATCGGATGCTTCTCGCTGGCCGTCGGTCTTGGAGGACAGCTGCTTCTACCGTCGATCCACCGTCTTAGCCCGAACCTGATGGACTTTGCTGTCGGGCTTTGCCTCGGCGTCTCGATTGCGGCTAACCTGATGGCGGTGCGTCTGGCGCGCCGCGGCGCAAACTGATTACTCCATAGTGGCGCGGATAGCCTGCTGATATTTCTCAGGCAGGGGCTTCTTATTCATCTGCCGGTCGACGCAGACGTGGACAGTTTCGGCTTCGGCGAGTAATTGATTATCAACTGCGCGCACGAGGCGGTATCCGAACTTGATGACGGGGGAGCGCAGCGCGGTTACGCGGGTTTCGATCACGACTTCATCATCGTAGCGAGCGGGCGCACGGTAGCGGCATGTTGCCTCGACAACGGGGAGATGGCAATCGTCGATCATCTCCATCTGTTTGTAGTCGTATCCGAGACTGCGCAGGTACTCAACCCGCCCGATTTCGCACCAGATGAAGTAATTGGCGTAATAGACGACGCCCATCTGGTCGGTTTCAGCGTAACGAACGCGAAGTCTGGTCTGTGCCGGTTCAGTCATCAATCGGGAGCGAAACGTGCGGAGCGGGAATTCAACTCCGCTCCGAAAGATTTTACTTCTGCTTTTCTTACAGCTTGAGTTTCGGGAAGATGTTCAGCTTAGCCACGTCATTGAACATGATGAAGACAAAGAAGAGAACGATCATGACGAAGGCAATCTGATAGACGCGTTCCTTCAACTCCTGATTGAGGTCGCGGCGGAGCGTTCCTTCGATGAGAAGGAAGAGAATGTTGCCACCGTCGAGGATGGGGAAGGGAAGCAGGTTGAGGATGCCAAGGTTTAGGCTGATGCCGGCCATCAACAGTATGAGGGGCTTCCATCCGGGCATGGAGACAGCCATACCGGTGGCGCGGGCAATCCCTATAGGCCCGCTCATCTGCTGCACATTCGACGGACGCGCCACCATGCGGCGCAGCATATCGAGAATCAGAGTGGAATATTGCAGGTTGGTGCGGACAGATGCGCGCACTGCTTTGGACAGCGAGAGACGTTCGATGTGATAAGGAGGCGGCTCGGAGTAAAAGCCGAGGCGATAGCCCATGGCTCCTGATCCGTTGTCACCCCAGATGGGCGTGGCAGTAATGCCTAACTGGCGATCGCCGCGCTTAACGAGAAGAGTGACAGGTTTTCCCTGGCTCTGCTGAAGCCAAGCGGTAATTGCTTCTACGGAGTAGACGGGCTGGCCATCGATGGAAATGATTTTGTCGTCGGCCTTGAGGCCGGCACGGTCAGCAGGGTCGCCTGTGATGACATCGCGCACGCCGAGCGGGCCGTTCTGCTTTTTGGGCAGAAGACCGAGGTTTTCGATGTCAAAGTCGTCGCCCTTGCTGGGGTCAGAGAGGAAAAGCGAGGTGTGAAATTGCTGCGGCTGGCCGTCGACGGTGCGCTCGACGGTGATCTGCACGGTGCTGTTCGCGTCAACAGCGGCCTGGTCCTCAATCTGTTCCCAGGTCGGGTTCCTACGGTCATCGAACTGGGTGATGCGGTCGCCGGGACGGATTCCAGCTCGCCAGGCGGCAGAGTCGTTAGGGATAACGTCGGTAACGACGGGGCCGGATACGTAATTGTCGACCTCGTTATAGGTCATGTAAAAGCCGGCGAGGAGCACAAAGGCGAGGACAAAATTAGCGGCGGGCCCGGCAAAGCTGATAAGGATGCGTTGCCAACGGGGACGCGAAGGAAGCTCATGCGGATCGCCAGTGGGCACGTCGCCGGGCTCGCCACCGGCAAACTTGACATAACCACCCAGCGGCAGAAGGCTGATGCGGTAATCCGTGTCGCCACGGCGAAAGCCGAACAGGCGCGGCGGGAAACCGATGGAGAAGACTTCCACGCGTACGCCGCACCATTTGGCGACGATGAAATGGCCGAATTCGTGCACGAGCACCATGATGCCCAGCACGATCAGCATGGAAACGATAGCGGTTAGAGCAGAGGTCATAAAAAACGGAGAAATCCTAACGTGCGGTCGAGGCGTGTTGAGCGAACCTGCGGGCCTCGTTTGCGGCGGCTTGACGCGCTTCCCGGTCGAGCGCAAGCACTTCCGCAATGGTTGCGGGATGAGTTTCGGGGGTTGCCTGAAGCACTGATTCTATTGTACGCGGGATGGCTGTAAAAGGGATTTTCCCGTCGAGGAAGGCCTCGACGGCGACCTCGTCGGCCGCATTGAGAGCGATGGGGTGCGCACCACCCTTTTCGGCTGCTTCATAGGCAAGCCGCAGACAAGGAAAACGCTCGAAATCGGGAGGCTCGAAGTTGAGCTGGCCGAGCGAAGCTATGTCGAAGGTGAGGTCGCTCTCGACGCGTTCGGGGTAGCTCAAGGCGTAGAGGATGGGCAGGCGCATGTCGGTGACGGAAATCTGCGCGAGGATGCTGCCGTCGATGTATTCGACCAGAGAATGCACGGTGGATTGCGGATGCACGGTGACCTTGATGGCGTTGGGTGGCAGATCGAAGAGACGGCAGGCTTCGATGATCTCCAATCCTTTGTTAAGTAGGGTTGCCGAGTCGATAGTGATGCGACGCCCCATCACCCATGTGGGATGTTTGAGGGCTTGTGCGACGGTGATGTTGTCGAACTCGCGCAGGGGAAGGTTGCGGAATGGGCCTCCGGAGGCGGTGAGCCACAGACGGCGAATCTCGCGCTTTTCTCCCGCGCGCATGCACTGGTGGATGGCATTGTGCTCGGAGTCAATGGGAAGCAAGGGGACATTCTTTGCGCGGGCCGCGGCAGTGAGGATTTCTCCGGCGGCAACCATCGCCTCTTTATTCGCGAGGCCGACAGGCTTGCCTGCCTGGACGGCGGCATAGGTGGCCTCAAGTCCGGCGACGCCGACGATAGCCGAGACGACGAAGTCAGTGCAGCGGAGGGTGGCGACCTTAACTGTGCCTTCGGTTCCGTGGACGACCTCGATGCCGGTGACTCCGGCAGCTTTGAGGCGTGAAGCGAGGGATGAGGCAAGCTCTTCGGTGGCGACGGACATGACCTGGGGACGCCACTCGACGCACTGCTCGAAAGCGGCGTCGGTGTTGCGTCCGGCGGCGAGGGAAGCAACGCGGAAGCGTTCGGGGTATTTCCGGATAATGCTGAGGGTGCTCTGGCCGATGGAGCCGGTTGAGCCGAGGATGGCGATCTGTTTCAACGTATTAAGTCCTTGAATTCAGAAGCCTTATTGCGTGCTAAAAGGTCTGCTGAACTAACAAAGCGTACCACAGGACAGGGGCTGCAATCAGGAGGGCGTCGATGCGGTCGAGTACGCCTCCGTGCCCGGGAAGAATGGAGCCCGAGTCTTTTACGCCTGCTCCGCGCTTGAGTGCCGACTCGGCCAGATCGCCGACCTGCGCTGCAACATTAAGGACTGCGGCGAGAACAAGCCAGCGAAGAACTGAACCCGGGTAAGAGAGAGCTGCAATGCCGTGTGACTGGAGCATTGCTGCAAGCCAGAGAAGCAGGCCAGTAACGGCGAGGCTGCCGGCCATCGATGCGATGGAGCCTTCCCAGCTTTTTCCGGGGCTGATGGCGGGCGCGAGTTTCCTGCGTCCCCAGGTGCGGCCGATGTAAAGGGCGGCGATGTCGCCTGCCCAGACCACAAAGAGAAGGAAGGTGAGCAGGGCCGCTCCGTTCTCCTGTGCGCTTAGCAGTGGCAGTGTAGTCAAGGAGAGTCCAATGTAGAGAATTCCGAAGACAAGATAGGCTACGTCGGGCAGGACTCGATTGAGAGGTGAGCGGAAGGCACAGAGAACCAGAAGCGACAACGCAATGACGCCGATGAGCGGCGTGAGAAATTCAGGGCGGCGAAATGTGATGTAGAAAAGCACCGCGACACAGGTGATAGCCGCGATTCGCGGCGGCTTGGCGCCCATGGCGTCCGCGAGTGCGAGGTATTCCCACAGTGCCAACTCTGCAACCACGCCGGCGACGAGGATGATAAGCCAGAACGGTCCGGCAAAGATCAGCAGCAAGACAAGGGGAATGAGCACAACGGCTGTGAGTACGCGCTTCATCTTCAGGGAGAATACACGATCGGGCGTCTTTCGCATGAAGGAATGCGTCTCAACAACTGAGAGGTGTTGACCGGGTTTACCTATATAGAGACCGTTGCCAGATAAGACCCATTGAGGGCGCGCAACGGCCTGAAGGAGAGAAAGAATGAAATTGAGCCGATTTTTTGCGGCAGCCGCTGCAATGGCTACGCTACCATTTGCCGCTGCGGTTATTCCCCTTGCATACGGACAGAACCAGGAGGGAATACCAGTTAAAAGCATTATTACTGTTGTGCCGAAGAATTCCGAGCAGGCTTCGCCTCCAATCCAGCCAAATGATGTGAAGATCAAGGTGAACGGCAAGTCGGAGGACACCGAAGAGGTTACGCCACTGCGCGGAGACCGGGCCGGGCTTGAACTGGTCATCCTGATCGATAGCGGAGCGCGGAACAGCCTGGGGCGGCAGATGAGCGAAATTTCCGATTTTGTGAAATCGCTGCCGCCGACCACGGAAGTTGCGATTGCCTACATGATGAATGGACGCGCCGACTTCGAGGTGCCGCTTACCACGGACAAAAACGCGGCGTTGCACGCGCTGCATCTGCCGGGCGGCGTTGCAGGCAGCAGCGCCAGTCCGTATTTCTGCCTTTCGGACCTGGCGAAGAACTGGCCTTCAAAAAACACAGCGAACAGGCGCGAAGCGGTGATGATTACCGATGGGATTGATCCCTACAACGTGCACTTCGATCCTGAGGATCCGTATGTGAATACGGCGATCCATGACGCGATCCGCGCGGGGATCGTCGTGGATGCGATCTACTGGCACGATATGGGGATTGCGAGCCGCGTTGGATTTCTGGCCAACGGAGGGCAGAACCTGCTTGGGCTGGTTTCGGGAGACACCGGCGGGAGCTTTTACTACCAAGGATTGGCCAATGCGGTATCTTTTCAGCCGTTTTTTGCTGATTTAAGCAAGCGGCTCAATAACCAGTACGAGCTGGACTTTGTGGCTCCGCGCAACAAGAAGCCGCAATTTGCAAGTCTGAAGGTAAAGCTGCAGATGCCGAATGTGAAGCTGACTGCGCCAAATCTTGTGTATGTGCCGGGTTCCTAGGAGTTTTTTGAGGCAAAAGGCCATTCATTTCCGGTAAACTAAACATCCCATTGGGGGTGATATGGCTTCTACCGTATGGAAGGGCTATTTTTCCTTCGGCTTGATCTCGGTGCCGATCCGGCTGTATGCTGCGGCGCGCGAATCGCATGTGAGTTTTCACCAGATTCATGCCGAATGCGGCACGCGGATCAAGCAGCAGGTTTATTGCCCGCACTGTGAACGGGTGGTCGAGCGCAGCGAACTGGCGAAGGGATACCCGGTCGAAGGCGGCGGCAACGTGCAGGTGACGAACGAGGAGCTGCGCAGCCTGGA
>JASHRS010000096.1 GCA_030037215.1 Silvibacterium sp.
CGAGTGACTTGAACGGCAAGCCCAGCGCGCCTGGAGCGCACTCGAGCGCAGCAGCTAATTCGGCCGCAGCCCCGAAATCTGGACCAGCCCGTGCGTCGGCGCCGGGTAGTAGCCCTTCCGGTGCATATTGGCCCAGTAAATTCCCGTTCTCGCAAAAGACTTCTCGCAGTCCTGCGTGGACGGCCCGCGCATATTGCCTTCCATGTAAGCAAGTCCGGGGCAGCGCGTGCATGATCCGACGTGGCCGCATCCCGAGCACACCGGAAGATCGCGCAACCTGATCGAGCGCACATCATTCAGTTGCTCTGAGTCTCGCCAGATGTCGATGAACTTCTGCTGCCGCACATTCCCGCTCGGTAAAGGAAACTGCACGCACGGATAAACATCTCCATAAGGCGAGATATAGCATGCATTGTTGCCGGCGCTGCACGGAACCTCATTCAGGATGTCATCATTCACTGCCGGTGGCGGAGCGCAGAATTCGTCGGCATCGTCCACCGCGACCGGATCGCGAAAGACCTCGTGCAGCTTGGGCACGCTCAGCCCTAGTTGCAGAACGCCCCTGTCCCCATTCATCATCGGCGTAATCATCGGATCGATTGTGCAGTGCGCGCCCAGCTCCGCTGCCAGCGCCTTCACCCCTGCATAATCATTCATGGTCTGGTTCATCAATACATTCGCAAGAATCACCTTGATCCCGCGCTCCCGCAGCAGCCGTATCCCGGCAACAGACCGCTTCAGCGATCCCGGAAGCAGCGTAACCGCGTCATGCACTTCAGGCCGGTGCGAATAGATGCTCACCTGCACTTCGTTCACCGCCAAGTCCTTCAACCGCTGCGCTTCTTTCTCGCGGATCATGAACGCATTCGTCTTGACCTTCACGCAGAACATCAGCGAGCGCGCGTACTCGATGATCTCGAACGCGTCCATTCGCATAAAGACTTCGCCGCCGCTCAGCGTAAGGAAGAACACGCCCGCTTCCGCGAGTTGATCGAGCACGCCGCGGATCTCCGCCGTGGTCATCTCGCCGTAGTCTTCGTGGTCAAGGTAGCAATGGACGCAGCGCTCGTTGCACCTGTACGTCACATCCAGATGCACGCTTATCGGCACGCCGAGTTCGTACGCGCGCTGCCCCAGGCTCTGCATCAGGCTCATCGTGCCCCACCCTGCGCCGGCTTCGTTCGGCCGATTGGCTCGTTGGACACGATAAGGAGACCGTGGCTGGCCAGATCGTTCACAAAGCTTTCGGCATCCCTGGTGGCCACCATCGGGTCCACGTCAAACTCCGCGCAGATCTTTTCCCTTACGATCGCCGCTACCGGCGTGTTTCCATCCGCTGACTGCCAGATGATCGTGGCAACCGGATTCAGCGTGAACAGGGTCGAGTCCTTTGCGGACATGATCATCATCTCGCCGCCAAGCGCGCGGGCAGCGACATCTGTTGCTCTGGCAATATACGCAGCACTCATACAATCAACTCCCAAACGCGCTTATCCGGAACGAACGTCAGCCGGTACACCGGAACCTGCCTCACCAGTTCGCACGCGGTCTCAAAAACCATGCGCACCAGCTCCGGGTCATTCGCAAAGAACAGCACGTTTTCCATCAGCTTCCGAACCGCCTCACTGTGGCCCAGCGGCTCAATCAAGTTCTCAGGCCCCTGGTGCAGCAAATACAAGGCTGCCAGCGGTGCCTGCACATTCTCTCCCACTCTGGCCAGCTCTCCCGCAAACGGCGTGCCATGCGCAACAAAGCCTTGCTCTTCGCGCCGCAAATAGGAAATTTCGTCCGTCAGCAGCAGTGCATCCGGCGGAGCCAGCCGCGAAATCGTCGTCTTCCCTGCTCCGGAAACGCCGGCAAACAGGAACGCCTTGCCGTTGCGCACCGCGCTGGCGGCATGCACCAGCAGCCCGCCCTCGCGCGCCAGCATCAGGCTGTGAAAGATCCGCAGTGCCACATCAATCGAGTACGGGTTCGCCGACTGCACGATTAGGCCGCGTCTCGCGTTCTGGTCCCACTCCGCCCGCAGGTCTCCGCGTTCGATCAGCCACCGGCCCTGCTCCAGCCGCACCGAAATCTCCTCTCGGTTCGTAATCCTTCCCGGAGGCATAAGCTCAACGTCAAATTCGAAGACAGGCAGCGAATTCGGGCTCAGAAACCCTCCGTACCGGCCTTCAAGCATCCGCAGGAACTCGAGGCTCTCGCTGCGCACAGGGCTTTCGCATCGTACTAGGATCGGCGCGCCGCCAATCTCGATCATGACTTCCTGGCTGGTAATTGTGGCTAGGTCTCCCACGAAACCTCCCTGCTCAAGGCGCGCTCCAGCCATTGGCCCATACGCAGCGTTACACGCAGCCAGAACTTCGACCGCCGCACAACGATCGACCCTAACCGCTGCATAGCCGACTGCCTCAAATCCACGCTCCGCCCGTTGCGGACAATCGAAACCACCTGCCCCAATAAGTCCGGCCCCATCGTCGGCGGGTCATCCTGCGGCAGCGAATCGCCCCGCGTGATCAGGCAGCCGTCCAGGATGCTGATAACCCTGTGGGCCACCAGCTCACCACCCCGCCTGCAAAGCACAATCTGCCCCGTTTGCAATTCAGCCATCTCGCGGCGTTGCGCCACGATAACATCGCCCGGCCACACCGCCGGAATCATGCTGCAACCGGTCACTTTTAGGCGGACCTCGCCGAACTCCCGCGCAACATCCGCGGTCAGCTCACAGCCCAGCGCAATGCGCCGATCTGTCTCACCACTCATTGCGCGCCCGTTAGGAAGAGCTCAGGTTATGGGCGCACTGTGCCTGCGTGGAAGACACCTTGCCGCACGACAGAGCCCGCGTCTCAAACACACGCTCAAAACGGAACTCGGGCTTCTGATACGACTTCTTCGCCGTCGACAGCGCGCCTTCTTGATCGGCGATCTCGTTTATCTTGTCTTCTCGGCTCATTTAAACCTCATTGCTGGAATCCGGGGTAACTTATTGTAACCTTACCGTAAACTCACTTGCGAGACTTTTACACCTCAGCCGGCTGCTTGTCGCACCAAAATAGGCCTGCGATGCACCGGCCCTGCGTTGTATGAGGCCATTATCCTCTGACCCTCCATCCTCTCGTCCTCACTGTAATGCGCTCTGCGACACTTGCTCGCCGACATTACTATTCAAATTTCCAAAATATATCTGGGATGCCCCGGTTGTAGTTGAGTTATTATCCACGATCATTCCGCTGGTCCCTTTGCCGCCTGAAGCGGTCTGGGTTGCGGCTGCGGCAGTAGGAAAACTGGTTGTCAGATTAAAGCCAGCGACACATTCATTGAAGGCGCAGGGAACCGAAGTGTTCTTCACACCTACAAAGAGAAAATCCACGGGCGTCGGGGGTGTGGTGGATGTATTGCCATTGACGTTGTAGAACTCAGTCAGCGGGGTGCAATCAAAGGCGGTGCCCGTGTTGCCGCTCTCTACCAGTTGGAAGGAGTTGCCGTCATTCGCGCTGGCCATGACACCGCTTGTGATTGCGACCCGCCGCAGCGCCGGTGTCGCCGCGCTCGTAATGTTTCCGCAAAAATACATATACCCCGTATGGGTTGTGAGATATGTATTGTCAAACGCTCCGTCATACAGATCGGTATAGGTACTGCTTGACGTCGATGCGGCGAACCCCATGTTGACCTTGACCTGGTTGGCCATTGACGTAGTCACCTGGGTCAGGATCGCGCACCCGGTTGCCGTGGGCGAGGTGCATGAAGCCGTGAAGTTGTTCGCCTCGGCAAAGACCTTGCCCTCAGTGCTGTCCACAATTGGGGCATCAAGAATAGCCCCGCCTGTCCCTCCAGATCCGACAACAGCAGTGCCGCAGGATGCGCCTGTGGTGGAATTGATGCAGTAAAGAGTTCCGTTGCTGCCGCCGGCAAAGATATTTCCGCTGACTGAGTCGTAGGTCGGCCCCGTAAGGATTACACCGCTGGCGACAGTGACCGGCCATGGAGCGGTCGTCACTTCCGCCATGATAGTTCCCGCAGGCGGTGTAGTTCCTGACGGTGTCGTGGTAAACACGCCTGTGAATTTATGCAGCTTGCCGCTGTCATCCCCCACATACGCCACATCATGCGTATAGTCCACAAATGGCGAGGAACGGGTCACGCTTGTGAAGCCGCTCATCACAACATTGACATCCACAGCATTGTTGGTCGGGGTCACAGTGCACGACGACGTCGTCAAAGTTCCATTGCTGTATACAGTGCAGGGGTTCACCGGCGCGGCAGTGGTAGTGCTCCCGAAGTTCGTTCCGGTCGTTCCTATCGTAACCACATGAAACTTCGACCCTGTGGAGGTGCCGTTGCCGGTGATGCTCTCCACGAAGGCCACTTTGGTCCCGCCTTCAGAAAGAACCGGCGAAGTCTGGACTATGCCTGTGCCGACATAATAGGAGAAATAATAAGTGGGTATCGGCGGCGGTGAACCCGTCGACGTACCGCATGTCGTGGCGTAGAGTTTGTTCACGCCGACGATGTTGGGGCCGCTATTCATGGCGCCCGCGGCATTAACGGGAAAAACCACAAAGTCCGAGCAACTCGGAGCGGAAGTAGTGGAAAAGGTGTACTTCGCCGGATACATATCCGGCGCGACGCTGCCGTCAATTAGAGTCGCAGTCCAAAGCCCGCCCGAATCATCGCCGTTCCCGTGCCTACGGTTGGGATCCCTGAAGTCCTGCAAATTCTCTTCCCGCGATCCAGAAGTGTCTGTGGAAGTCGCCGCAGGCTGCGGGGCATTCTGCTTGATCCACTGCATCCGGTAGCGGGGACTGGTGACAATCTGCACCCATCTCTCGCTCGTGCCGTTATTGATCGCATCCTGGAGCGAGCCAGGGTTCGAAAACATGACGTGATGATGCGTCCAGTCATCCACAACGCCGCTGCCGTAACTTTGGTTCTGCTGGGCAAGCGTCGGCAAGGCAAGGAAGATCACAGCCGCAAGGGAAAGACTGCTTACAGTGAGGGGGCAAGACCGCTTCATTGGACACTCCTCCAATTCGCGAGCTTTAGGCAGGTAAAAGTAGCAGGTGTAAGGTCAGGGATCTAACCCCTTACTTAGAAACACACCTCCCCGGCGCAGGTTGCCCTCAATCAGGGAATGCTGCGGAATTTTTTTCTTGGGCTGAAAGCCGATTCTAGCTGGGTTTCCTGTATTCGATCTCGTCGCCGTGCAGAAAATATTCGAGCGAACAGTTGTCTGACCCGCAGATCATGGATTGCAGGCCGGCAAACTGCGTACGTGTAATCAGTCCCAACGCGCCGCAGCCCGGGCAGGCCAGCACCGCCCAGTAAGGATCCTTCGCATCACCCAGCGCTCCTGCATTTTCAAGCAGAAACAACGTACCCGGCTCCATCTGTTCCGGAATCCACTGCTCAAGCAACTGCAGTTCCGATGACAATTCCGTCGACATAGTTAATTCTCCTGTCTTCGTTTGCGCCCTTTGGATTGCGGCTCCGGATCTCTCTGGGGAAATCTCATCCGTTCCGCCTAACTTATCGTCACTGACGTGCGGGGTTCGCGTCCCTCCTTGCCGGAAAATCAAGGGATAAAAAGAAAACCGGCCCCATGCATAAAATTCCATGCACGTTGCGGGCCGTTCTAGCCGCCGATGCGGCGATACTTGTCTCGATGGATGCGTTCGCGTAGTGCTCGCGGTTCCACATGGCGAAGAGAGCGATGATCTGCTTCCCTGCATCTTTGACGCACCCACGCCGAATGTCAATACATTGCGCGGTATCTTCAGTGGTTCCCCAGCCCATTGTGGGGCGATAGCACTTCTGCTTACTTCTCGACTTCCACGCCGCGCCAGAAGGCGATATATCCCTTGATCTTCCGTGCCGCGGGCTTCGGATCGGGATAATACCAGGCTGCATCCTGGTTCTCCTGCCCATCTACAACAAGCGAGTAATACCGCGCCTGTCCCTTCCAGGGACAGGTTGAGGTGGTCGAGCTGGGGCGAAGGTATTCGCGCTTGACCGCGCTCTCCGGGAAATAAACATTGTCCTCAATAATTTGTGTCTTCTCGCTTTCCGCGATCGTTACTCCATTCCAGACAGCCTTTGCCATCGTCCCGGTCCTTCTTCTATTGAATCGTTGAAAATCTGACACTCTACAATAACAGATGTTTCATCGCGCTCAACGTCTCGGTACCCAGGCAGATACCGCAACCTTCACGTCATGGACTGTCAAGTCATCTATTTTGTAACCGTCATAACAAGAATGGTTTGCAGAACCCCGGCAGTGCATTTCATTTCCACTCGTTTCGCTAAAATGAAAAGAGAAGAGATTTTGCTCCATTTCTCGTGCGCCGACCGAACAATAGCTGATGGCTTTGCATTTTCTCCGGCAGAGGGAACATTGAACTTTCCTTGTTTTCTAAGAGTTAGAATAAGAAAAACATTTAAAACTCTTTATTTTCAACGACTTGGCAAAACATGCCTTTCCTGAAAAGTGAATGGCATCTATGAGATAGAGCGATTCTGAAGAAAAATTTCAATCGCGGACCCAGTTCAGAATCGGCCTCGCCGCCAACAGCACCCCCAGGACCACCGTGATCTCCATCGGAGTCCGGTCGCCCTGCTTCACGCCCCACCAGTAATGCACCACCCCGGCAATGGCAGCCAGGTACGCCAGCCAGTGCAGTCGGATCCAGTTCTTGCCGCCCAACTTGCGGATCGACCACGACGTCGACGTCAGCGCCAGCGGAACCATCATCGCCCATGCCGCCAGCCCCGCGGTAATGAACCGCCGCTGGCTGATGTCGTCCACCATTGCCGCCCAACTGAACCCGGCATAGAGCCAGACATATGTCATCAAATGCAGACAGCCGTAAAAGAACGCATACAACCCCAGCATCCGGCGGAAGCGAATGATCCATGCCAGCTTCGGAATCACCTTCCGCACCGGCGAAATGGCCAGCGTGATCACCAGTAGCCGAAGCGTCCCGCGCCCGGTAAAGAAAGTCACCGTATGGGTCGGGTCCGGTCCCAGATTATTTTGGAATCCCCGCATCACGAGCCATGCAACGGGAGCAAGACAGGCAATATGAACCAGAACTTTCAGAGTAATAACAACACGTTTCGACATCGATTCAGTATGCCATTCCGGGCCCGCAGCACCACGATGGCGGCGAAGCCGCATTTACCTGGACGGCAAGTCCCTAGTAATACTTTCTAAGGTCCATCCCGGTGTACATGCTCGCTACTTGATCCGCGTAGCCGTTGAACATCAGCGTTGGCTGGCGTTGTTTCCATATCGGCGCCCCGATCACTCGCTCCACCTTCTGGCTCCAACGGGGATGATCAACGTTGGGGTTCACATTTGAGTAGAAGCCGTATTCGTTCGGAGCCATCTCGTTCCATGTCGTGGAGGGCTGCTTCTGCACAAAGCGCACCTTCACAATCGACTTCGCCGACTTGAAACCATACTTCCACGGAACCACCACGCGCACCGGAGCGCCATCCTGGTTGGGCAGCACCTGCCCGTACAGGCCGAAGGTCAAGAGCGTCAGTGGATGCATTGCCTCATCCATGCGCAACCCCTCCGAGTAGGGCCAGTCCAGTTGAACCCGGTTAAGGGCCGGCTCTTGGGAAGGGTCGTCCAGGGAAAGGAATTGCACATACTTTGCAGAAGGCAGGGGATCGCATTGCTTGATGAACTCGGAGAGCGAATAGCCAATCCAGGGAATCACCATGCTCCACGCCTCAACACAGCGGAACCGGTACACGCGGTCTTCCAGCGGCTGCAGTTTCATCAGCGTGTCGATGTCGAACTTTTTCTTCGCCTTCACCAGCCCTTCGACCGAGATGCTCCACGGCCGCGTCCTCAGGCTGCCTGCATATCGCGCTGGATCGTCCTTGTCTGTGCCGAATTCATAGAAATTGTTGTAGTGCGTAATGTCATAAAAAGAGGTAGGCGTCAGCCCCTGCGTCGAAAAAGGGCTGCTGACCGTCGTCAGCTTCGTATCCGCATGCACGCTCTCGGGCCGCAATACTTGGGCAAACCGTCCTGCGGCCAGGGCTGCCACGCCCGCCGCACCGGCCGCCATAAACGAGCGCCGATCCATATACACAGAACGGGGGGTAATCTCTGAGGAGGGAATGGAAGTCGAACCGGACTTGCGAATCAGCATGATGCCTTCCTAAGCATTCGACTCAAACCGGCCGTCTCTGGTTACACTTGGCGGCAGATTCTTGCAGAATACCGGGCTGCACAAGAAAATCAGGAGAGCCCTGCAACTGGCGCAATAACCGAATTCATGATGCAGCAGGCACAAGGAGTATAAAACAATGGCAACAAGCGTAGCGGACCATAAAATCCCGGTATTGGACAACGAACGCATGTATCAGGCGGCTGAGCTTTTGCTCAAGGCGCGCCGCGAGCTTACGCCCATACCCGAACTACCCACAGAGCTGCGCCCACATACGCTCGATGAAGCCTATGCCTTGCAGGACATCATGATCGCCGTAATGGGGCCCGTTGGCGGCTGGAAGGTCGGCGCGCCCTCGGCAGACGCAACTCCCGTCTTTTCGGCAATGCCGCTCTGGGGAGGCTTCGCCGCATCAGGCAGCCGGATCGCGCCTTCATTCAGGCGCCTCCGCGAAGTCGAGGCCGAGATTGCATTCTTCCTCGGCAAAGACCTGCCGTCTCGCGCAGAGCCTTACACGCGTCAGGAAGTTATCGACGCAATCGCCAGCGCCCACCCTGCCATTGAGCTTCTCGAATCGGCCTATGTGGACATTCTGGCAGTTGATCGTTTCTCGCTGCTCGGTGATCTTCAGGCAAATGGAGGCTTTGCATATGGCGCGGCAGTTCCCGGCTGGCAAAGCTACAACCTGGCGGAAGAAAGTGTAACCGTCACCATCGACGGATCCGTAAGGTTCGAGGGCACGGCTTCGAATCCGGCGGGCACCGACCTGCTCCGGCTCATTACCTGGCTCGCCAATGAAGGAAGCTATCGCACCGGAGGCCTGAAATTCGGCCAATGGATCACGACTGGAAGCTGGTCAGGTAAATCGCACGCCAACGCCGGATCTCGAGCTGAAGTGCACTTCTCTCGCTTCGGAGAAGTCAATCTCAAATTCGACTGAGCAGTTTTCTCGTCTATTTTGCGGCCTGAACGCCGCTGTTCTTTCGCGCCCGCTCTTCAAAATAGGGGAGCGAAAGAAGTAGTCCCTCTCGCAAAGATACCTCCGGGGACCATCCAAGCAGTTCCTTCGCTTTGGTGATGTCCGGCTTGCGCCGCGCTGGATCATCTTCCGGCAGCGCTTCATAGCGGATCCGGCTCTTAGATCCAGTGACGGCCAGAACTTCTCGTGCACACTCGAGAATGGTCCACTCCTCGGGATTGCCGATGTTGACGGGCAGGTGCTCCTCCGACTTCGAAAGACGCAGGATTCCGTCGATCAGGTCAGAGACATAACAGAAACTGCGTGTCTGCGCGCCATCGCCGAATACCGTGAGGTCTTCGCCCTGCAGCGCCTGCATCATCAGGTTCGAAATCACGCGCCCATCCGTCGGCTGAAGCCGCGGGCCGTAGGTATTGAAGATGCGGACCATCCGCGTATCGACGCCGTAATACCGGTGATACGCCATCACCGCCGCTTCGGAAAAACGCTTTGACTCGTCATACACTGACCGTGGGCCGATTGGATTCACGTGGCCCCAGTAGCTCTCCGGCTGCGGATGAACCTCTGGGTCTCCGTAACACTCCGACGTCGACGCATGAAGAAACCTGGCTCCGCTCCACCGCGCAACTTCGAGCAAATTTATCGTCCCATATGAGCCCACCTTCAATGTCTCAGGCCCCAGCCGTGCGTAGTCGGCAGGACTGGCGGGCGATGCAAAGTTGAAGACGTAGTCGAGCTGGTCGATCTCCAGCGGTTCGCAGATATCGTGCTCTATAAAACTGAAGCGTACCTCTTGGTTGAGTCCCTTCAGATTCTCCGAGTTTCCGGTCGAGTAGTTATCGACACCGACCACATGGTTACCGTCTGCAATCAAGGCCTCGCAAAGATGAGAACCAAGAAACCCGGCCGCCCCGCTCACCAGTACGCGTTTTTGAGCCAATGAGCCAACTCCTTCTTTACAAAGTCTTGAGCGCCTTAACACTTGTCGTTGGATAGGGCCGCCCGACGCTGAAATAGGTAAATCCTTTTTCGAGCATCAGTTCCGGATCGAATAGGTTCCGGCCATCAATCACAATTGGATGCCGCAGTGCATTCCGCAGCCTGTCCAGGTCGATCGCTGCAAACTCCTGCCAGTCGCTCAGAATGAGCACAGCATGGGCATCCTGCGCCATCTCATACATATCGGATGCATACCGCACCTGCGGTCCCGGCGGAATCACGGTTTTCGTTCTCTCCATCGCCGCCGGGTCGTACAACGTGACGCAACAGCCTTCCTTCAGCAGCATATTCACAATGTCTATTGCTGGAGATTCGCGAATATCATCCGTACCGCCCTTGAAAGCAAGGCCTAACACTGCGATATTCTTCCCGCGCAGTGTCCATAACGCCGAGCGTATCTTCCTGAAGAACAGTTTTTTCTGCTGGCTGTTTATCTTCTCGACCTCAGCCAGAAGGTCGAACTGTTGCCCCAATTGCTCGGCGACCCATCGAAAGGCCGCAACGTCCTTGGGGAAACAAGACCCGCCGTATCCAATCCCGGCGCGCAGAAATTTCGGCCCGATGCGCTCATCCATGCCCACGCCCTCGGCCACTTCCTCAACATTCACTCCAGCGGCATCGCAGATATTCGCAACCGCGTTGATGAAAGAAATCTTCATCGCCAGAAACGCGTTTGTGGCATGCTTGGTCAACTCAGCGGCCTTCGTCGACATCTTCAGCAGCGGCGGAGGATTGTTTGCACTGCGGCTGCCCGGAACCGCGTGAGGCAGGTTGTAATACGCGCCTGAAGTCAACGGCCCATAAATCTGTCGCATCACCCTGGCTGCACGTTCACTTTCAACACCGATGACAATGCGGTTTGGATGAAGAAAATCTGTAACTCCTGTTCCCTCGCGTAGAAACTCCGGGTTCGAGACCACATCGAAGGTATCTTTTTGAGTGCCGTTCCGCTCGAGAATCCGGGTGATCCACTCGTTTGTATAAACAGGCACCGTACTCTTCTCAACAATCACCTTATAACTATCGATGGAGCGGGCGATCTCGCTCGCAACGGCATCCACATATGAGAGATCGGCATCGCCAGTGTCTGATTGCGGCGTGCCGACTGCAATAAAGATCACCTGCGCCTGGCTGGTCGCTCGATGCAGTTCAGTGGTGAACTCAATGCTACCTCCACGATGCCGGCTCAATATCTCAGGCAGGTACTCCTCATGGATCGGCACTCCGCCTTCGTTCAGGAGACGCACTTTTTCTTCGTCGTTATCCACACAGATGACGCGGTGTCCCATCTCGGCAAAGCACGCGGCGGACACAAGTCCCACGTAGCCTGAGCCTACGACCGCAATCACAATTTGTTGATTCATTCCGTGGTCCTTATTGAGTATTGTGAAACTTCAGGATGCCGCATCGGATTACGCCGTGCGAGAAAGCCGAACAGGCTACCCTCAGAATGCCTGATTCGTGGCCTATAGTCGAGCAGTTGATCCGGCACCTGCCATTGCCCGTTGAATCGCGTCGCATATCTTTTCCTGATCTTCGAGCTTTAGATAAGGATGCATAGGCAGGCTGAGCACCCGGCGGGCAGCGCGCTCCGCGATGGGAAAGTTCCCCTCGACATAACCCAGATCGCGAAATGCCGGCTGCAAATGCGCGGGCACCGGATAATGGACCGCCGTCGGTATGCCTTTGTTTCTCAGTGCATCCACGATCCGTTCGCGATCATCGACTTCGATCGTGTATTGCGCAAAAACGCTGCGGTTCCCTTCTGTGATCCATGGCGTCTGAATAATCTCCCCAAGTAGCTTGGAATAATGCTCGGCAACCTCACATCGTAACTGTAGCTCCTTGTCAAAAATTTCCAGTTTCGCCAGAAGAATCGCTGCCTGAATCGTATCCAGCCGCCCATTCAGCCCAAGCCGGACATGATGATACCTGGATGCCTGTCCGTGGTTGCGAATCTCCTGCATAACGGCGGCAAGATGGTCGTCATTGGTAAAACACGCGCCGCCATCGCCATAGCAGCCAAGTGGTTTCGAAGGGAAAAAACTCGTGCACCCGATTGCGCTGAGGTTGCAGGATTGCCGGCCTTTATAAGTTGCGCCAAAGCTCTGTGCACCGTCTTCTATAACCGGCAGGTCGTGAGCTGCGTTCTGAATCGCGTCGAAGTCCGCGCATTGTCCGTAGAGTGAAACCGGCATTACAGCGCGCGTGCGCGAAGTGATGGCGCTGGAGATGCGCGACGCGTCGAGATTCCACGTACGCGGATCGATATCCACGAATACCGGCTTCGCGCCCAGCAGAGCAATCATCTCGACTGTGGCAATAAAGGTAAACGGCGAGGTGATGACCTCGTCTCCGGGCCCGATTCCCAGCGCCATCAGCGCGACCAGCAGCGCGTCGGTTCCACTCGCACAGGAAATGCAGTGTTTGCTTCCAGTACGCCGCGCCAGCTCAACTTCCAGTGCAGCAATCTCCGGACCGAGAATGTACCGGCCATGCTCAAGGACTGCGTGAATCCTGGAATCAACGCTTTCCTTGATGATTCTGTACTGCGTTTTTAGATCAACAAATTCCATCAAACGATTTCAACACCTGTTCCAGCCCGCAATTCCCGGCTCAGCAGTGCATAATTTTGTCGGACTGAATTCCCTTGGTCGCATTCCGCGTATCCACCACTAGCTTCGATTCAGCAACAATGCGCGCATAGTCGTAATCCGAATGGTCCGTCACAATAAGGACGGCGTCATACTGGCCCAGGTTCTCGAGTGGAGTATTTTCCATATTCAGGTCGTAGTGGCGCCCGTGCCCGACACGAGCAAAGTAAGGATCGTTGTAATAAACGATTGCACCGCGCTGGCGGAGCAGCTCTATGATCGTCAGAGCGGGCGATTCGCGTAGGTCATCGATGTCCTTCTTATAAGCCACGCCCAGAATCAGCACTTTGGATCCCTTGAGCGACTTCTGGTGTTCGTTCAGTGCGGCCATGGTCTGCTCGAGCACGAAATACGGCATGTTGTTGTTGACCTCGCCCGCCAGTTCGATAAACCGGGTATGGAAATCGAACTGCTTTGCCTTCCACGAGAGGTAGAACGGGTCGATAGGGATACAGTGGCCGCCCAAACCGGGCCCCGGATAAAACGCCTGAAACCCAAACGGCTTGGTTTTTGCTGCGTGAATCACTTCAAAAACATCGATATTCATCCGCAGGCAAAGCTGCTTCAATTCATTCACCAGCGCAATATTTACGCAGCGGTAAATATTTTCAAGCAGCTTGGTCATTTCGGCTGCCGCGGGAGAAGACACAGGCACGATGCGATTAAAGATGCTCCCATAGACCGCTGATGCAAGCTCCAACGCCACCGGTCCGCAACCGCCCACCACCTTGGGGATATCGCGGCGCGCCACCGTATCGTTCCCTGGATCTTCGCGCTCAGGAGAAAAAGCAACATAAAAGCCGGGCGTCTCCTCATCTCGCGCCACACGCAGGCCTGCACTATTCCCTTTTTCCAGAAGTGGAACTACAACCTCTTCCGTCGTGCCCGGGTACGTCGTGCTCTCAAGAACAATAAGTTGCCCCTGCCGCACATGCGGCGCCATCGCTTCGAGCGTTCCGGTAATAAAGCTCAGATCGGGCTCGTGGTACTCATTCAGTGGAGTTGGGACGCAGATAATCACGGCGTCCATCTGTGCAATCTCACTGTAATCTGCTGTCGCGCGAAAGCCTTTCTGCTGCGCCTGCCGCACCTCGCTGCCGGCAATGCGGACAATGTACGACCCGCCTGCGTTCAGCGTGTCTACCTTCCGTCTGTCAATGTCGAAACCGGTAACCGCGAATTGCTGCTCGCTGAAGAGCAGGGCCAGGGGCAGCCCTACATAGCCCATCCCGATAATTCCGATGCGGACCTGCCGGGTTTCCACCCTTTTCTTCAATTCCGCTGCTGTCAAAGAAGTTGTGGTCACAAAGAACCTTTCTACAAAGCAACATCTTCACCCAAATTTTGGCGGGGGGACAGGTTATACCGCCGGCAAACGGGAAAAGCCTTGATTCGACATAAGATAGCGCCACGGTCGAACACCAGGTTCCAGCCGGCAGTGGAATCTGAATTTTAGCATGCGGCAGTGCATTCTCAGTGCCCGCAGGTGAGCTTGGCACTGCGATGACCGCCAACGTCATCCTCTAAATTTTTATTCATCGCGCAGCAGAATCACCGGATCGACGGCGAGCGCGCGGCGGGCGGGAATCCAGGCTGCGACCAGGCCCACGGCCAGCATCGTCAGTACGACTCCGCCAAGCACAATCGGGTCCTTTGGCGTGGCCTGATAGACGATGGATGAAAGCACATGCGTGGCAAGTATGCCGAGGACCATGCCCGTTACAGACCCAATCGTAAGCAGACGGAACGCCCGCCCCAGCGCAGCACCGAGCACCTTGCGCTGATTTGCGCCAAGCGCGACACGGATTCCCAGCTCGCGCATGCGTTTGCTCACCGCATAGGAAGCCATTCCGAAGATGCCCGTGATAGCGAGCATGGCTCCAAGCAGGCCAAGCACCCCGAGAGCCACGGTGGCCACACGCGCGGCGAAGAGAGCCGAATCTAGTTCGCTGTTCCAGGTCTTGATCTCCAGAGGAAGTGCAGGATCGAGGCTGCGCATCGCCCGCTGCAGGGCTGCGGCGATCTCCTGTGGGTCGCGCTGCGACCGAACAATGAGCCTGGTGTCGCCTGAGGGCTGCTGCAGGAATGAATAGAACATGGCCGGCTGGGGATCTTCCGTGAGGGTCTGATACTTGCCGTCCTGCACCACGCCCACCACCTCAACTCGTGTTCCACCCCAGATTTTGAAGTGCCCACCGACGGCCTTTTCCACCGAGCCGAAAACCTTGCGTGCAAATTCGCGATTCACGACAGCAACCATCGGAGCCTTGCTGTCGTCGTGAAGCGTAAAGACCCGCCCAGCCAGAAGCGTAGTTTCGGCAGCGCGAAAATAATCAGGCGAGATGTCGAACTGTTGCGCATCGGCTATGGAATTTGTTGGTCGATAGTCCGTTGTGCTGTCAGTAAAGACCGACGAGTCGTTGCCGCCAATGCTGAGCGGCAGCCGGTCGGCATAGCCCACGGCTGTAACGCCGGGAATGGCGGCTGCAGCATCCAGCATGTGCCGCTGCATCTGGGCGCGCTGATCGCCGTCATAACCGGCCATGTGCAGATCAGTCTGGACCAGCATCGCTCCCTGAGGCTGAAAACCGTAATTGCTGTGCAGCGAGCGCGCCAGGCCGCGTACCGCAACCAGCGATGCCGTGACCAGAACGGCGCAGATGGCGATTTGCAAAGCCAGCAGCACATCGCGCAGAGTGATGCGGCGCTGGCTGCCGGCGACGGACGAACCGGAGCGGATGGTCTGCCAGGGATCGGTCTTGAGCACCTGACGGACCGGGACCAACCCAAAGAGAAATCCGCTGAACAGCGCAAGAAACAGCGCCAGGAGGTAGGTCTTTGCATCCGGATTGACCGGCACATTGATCGGTATGTCGGGGATGGGACGCCAGGTACTCAACAACCGCAGAATAGCGACTGCGCCCGCCATACCGCAGATTCCTCCTGCCAGAGAAACCAGACCGGCTTCTGTGAAAAGCTGGCGAAAGATGAGTTGCCGGCGTGATCCGAGAGCCATGCGCACAGCAATCTCACGCGAGCGGTCAGCCGCGCGAGCGGCGAAGAGGCTGCCGAGGTTGGCGCATGCGGCGAGCAGGATGAGGGCAGCCAGAAGCATCAGCCCGGCCATAAAAGCGCGCGCAGGCCGGCCGAGCGTATCACCTACGAGTCCGGGCCTCGCCAGCGTGAGCTTCAGGCCGTCATCTGATTTTGGATACGATTTTGCGAGTGAAGCAGCGATGGTGTTAAGGTCCGCGGTCGCCGCCGCAGCCGTCACTCCCGGCTTCAAATGGCCGATTACCCATGTGAAGTGGTCGCCGCGCTCGTTGAGTGGGTCCCATCCCCCCATCTGCGGCAAATCCACGAGGGGCGCCCACAGATCGGGCGCGAAGAAAAGCTCCGTACCGCGGAAGTCGGGAGGTGCAACGCCAATGATCGTGTAGGGATGCTTGTTGATCTGCACAATACGGCCTACAACAGCGGGATTACTGTTGAATTGACTATGCCAATAGGCATAGCTCAACACGATGTAGGGCGCGCTGTTCTTTCCATGTTCGTCGGAAGCGTGGATGAGCCGGCCAAGATAAGGCCGAATGCCGAGTGCGTCGAAGTAATTGCCGCTGACCAGGTACGGCCAGACGACGGAGGGATTGTCGCCCCCGGTGTTGAGGCCAACGCCGCCCTGGATGCTATATGACACCAGGGATTCGAAGCTGCGATTTCGATCGCGCAGATCGAGATAATCGGGATACGACTGGGATGGAGATGTTCCTGACGGGAAAGGCCGCTCCAGCATGAAAAGGTTCTCTGGATGCGACACATTGAGCGGGCGTAGCACCAGCGCATTTAGCACGCTGAAGACGACCGCATTGGCGCCAATGGCCAGCGCCAATGTGAGCACTGCGGTCAGGGCAAATCCAGGCGCTTTTCGCAACTGCCGCAAAGCAAGTCGTAAGTTGGCGTTCATAGTTCCCCCTTGTTACACAGTGCCTGTACTTTCTTCACGCTAGGGCTCCAATCAGCCATACGATTGCTCAAAGGCAGCGGTTCCATTCGACATTGCCATGATTCTCAATTAGGTTTAACGGGGGCTTAGCAGGATCGCACTCGCACAACTCATGGCACGGTACAATGCAAATACGATGTGCTATGACCATCTGACTCTGGAACAGGTGTAAACGGTAGTAGATTGGGCTTGCATCGTCGGAGCGACCAAAACCGAGTACCGAATAAAGCGGCGGTGCGGATAGCCGCACAGGTAGTTGAAAATAAAGCGTGCGAAAGTGGCGAAATTGGCAGACGCACCAGACTTAGGATCTGGCGGGGCAACCCGTGGGGGTTCAAATCCCCCCTTTCGCACCAAATCCTTCCCGTTTTTTGCTATACCCTGACAAATATGAACCCCGGCTATCCACAACCCAAAATCCAGCTCAGCAAATCCCCCGAGTATCGCGAATCCTACGCCAACAGCGTTCAGGTCCGTGTCAGCGTCTGGGACTTCTTTCTCAATTTCGGCGTTGCGCATCAGGAGACACCAGATCAGGTCACCATTGAGAATAACCATGGCATTTACCTGAGTCCGCAACAGGCCAAAGCCCTCTGGAACATGCTCGGCCAGAATCTCGCCCAGTACGAACAGGCCTTTGGAAAAATTGCGCTTGAACCGCAGGGCTCGCCCTTGCCCATCCCGGCCGGTCCCATTCACTAGCCTGTCCACACGCGCTTGGTACACTTACGCGTGCGCAGTTCACGCCAGCCTGATTTCCCATTCTCCCGGAACTCCACTCCGCAATGGGCAATCTTTGCCGCTGCTTATGCAATAGTTCTTCTCGCCCATTGGCCGCTGTTGCGGCTTCCTTATTACTGGGACGAAGCCGGTTACTACATCCCGGCCGCTTTCGACTTCTTCCGCACCGGCTCACTGATACCGTTTTCCACCTTGTCGAATGCCCATCCTCCGATCCCTTCCATATACCTTGCCGTCTGCTGGAAAGTCTTCGGCTTTTCTCCATTTGTTACCCGTGTTGCCATGTGCGCTATAGCCGCGCTGGCGCTTACCGCAGTCTGGCGCATCGCACTGCTTGTCTCCAATCGTCGTGCAGTCGCGCTGGCCACACTCATCCTTACAGCTCTGTATCCCGTTTTCTTCGCGCAAAGCTCGCTCGCCCATGCCGACTTGTTCGCCGCCGCTGCCACCCTCTGGGCGCTTGCTTTTTTCTTTGAAGGCCCTCGTCTCGCGCCTGCTATCGTCTGCTTTTCGCTTGCCGCGCTCTCCAAGGAAACAGCCGTGGTTACCCCGCTTGCGCTGGCCGGATGGCAGCTATGGCTTGCATTGCGAACCCGAGCCGCACAGCGCGTACGGACCGCAGTCATGCTGTTGCTGCCGCTAGTGCCGCTTGCTCTCTGGTATCTCTATCATTGGCATCGAACAGGGTTTATCTTCGGGAACCCCGAATACCTTCACTACAATGCGACAAACACGCTTACACCCCTTCGCGTAATCATTGCCCTCTGGCACCGCACGAATCAGATCACTCTGCACATGAACCTCTTTGTGCCTGTCCTGCTGGCCTTGGCCTGTCTATTGCTCGATCCTCCAGGGCAGAAAGACGGTGCCCGCCGGCCTGCAATTGCGCCCGAACTCCGCGCGTCCTTCTTCGTAGTTATCGTTGCCAACGGAGTCTTCTTTTCTGTGATCGGTGGCGCGCTGCTCACGCGTTATCTGTTACCGCTTTACCCGCTAGTGATTCTGCTGTGTGTCATCACCTTTCGCGCGCGCCTCAAACACTGGACGTGGTTTGTAGCGTTTTCCGCGATCGCTTTTTTAACGGGTCTGTTCGTCAATCCACCCTACAAATTTGCTCCGGAAGACAACCTTGCCTACAGCGATGTAGTTCGTTTGCAGCAGGACGCGATCGCACAGATCCTTGCCCATTATCCGCACGCAACGGTGCTGACTGCGTGGCCTGCCTCCGATGAGCTTACAAAGCCCGAGCTTGGCTACGTTTCTCACCCCCTCGCAGTCACATCTATCGATAACTTTTCTTTCGGACAGATTCAGCGCGCTGCCCAATCCGACGAGCCGTACAACATTGCCCTTGTCTTCTCGACGAAATATGTCCCGAAGTGGAGCTTGAACCTCGGACACCGCAACGAAGAAATGGACGCACGCTTCTTTGGTTTCCACTATGACCTTGATCCTGGCGTAATTGCGCGCCTGCTCGATGGCCAGGTCATCTGGCGCGAACAGCGCAACGGAGAGTGGGCAGCCGTACTGCACTTTAACCGGCCGCAGCTGGCGATGCTTCGTTAGCCGAAAGAGCGGCGCAAACCTGCGCGAACTATAATCCATCTCGTGCGCCAGACAATTCGATTTCGATGGCTCTTTCCGGTCATTCTTGCGGCTCTCGTCTTTTTTTTGCCTGCGATTGCCCGTACGCAGCTATCGCCGGACGCCGGAGCAGAAACCCAGGCGCACGGCCGGCTTCTGCTGGTTTTACCTTTCGAAAATCACACCGGCCAGCCTACCCTTGACTGGATCGGCGAAGGCGCCGCAGATATCTTCAATCGCCGGCTTGACGCCGCAGGTTTCCTGACCATCAGCCGTGACGACAGGCTGTACGCGCTCGACCGGCTGGGCCTGCCGCTGAATTTTCAACCCTCCCGCGCGACAACCATTCGCATCGCGCAGTTGCTCGACGCCGACTCAGTAATCGTCGGCGACTATACGGAAACCGGTACCACGCTGGCAGCGAAAGCACAGATCCTTGATTTGCACCGGCTCACGCTCAGTCCTCCTGTTGAGCAGGATGGTGAGCTCAGTAATCTACTCGACACCTTCAATGAACTCGCATGGAGCGTCGCGCACAAACTTGATCCTTCCTACTCCGTCGCAGAGCAAACGTTTCTTGCTGCGGACGGGCCGCTGCACCCCGACGCTTTTGAAAATTACATCCGCGGCCTGATTGCTGAAGCGCCCTCCGACCGGGTCGTTCATCTGCGGGAGGCCGTGCGACTGAGTCCGGGCTTTGCTCCCGCCAGACTCGCGCTGGGCAAAGCATATTTTGCCAATCAGGACTACGACTCTGCGGCTGCCGCCTTTGGCCAAATGCCGAAAGATGATCCAAATGCGCTCGAAGCCGATTTCTATCGCGGACTCGCCTTGCTTTATACAGCCAACTATCTCGGAGCCGAAGATGCCTTTGCTTTCGTTCGTGCCCAGCTCCCCTTGCCGGAGGTAGTAAACAACGAAGGCGTAGCAGCCAGTCGTAGGGGCCGTGATGGCGCTCCGCTCTTTCAGCAGGCTATCGCCGCCGACCCTCATGATGCCGACTACCACTTCAATCTCGCCGTTGCATTGCGGAAGAAAGATGATATCCCCGGGGCCGCCCGTGAGATCGAAGCGGCGCTAAAGCTGCGCCCGCAGGACACCGAAGCTCAGGCATTTGCTGCATCGCTCAAGGACCCGGCATCTGCTTCGCCTGTCGACGGTAAAGACAAGACCGCACCCGACGATACTCTGCCGCTGGAACGCATCAAGCGCAATTACAACGAAACAGAATTCCGCCAGGCTGCCTATGAGATCGAGCAGATGCAGGAGATGCGTCTTGCCGCTTTGCCTCCGCAGCAGCGCGCCGCAAAGCTGGTTGCCGGCGGAGACCAGTTCCTCAATCGTGGCCTCATCCTCGAAGCCGAGCGCGAATATCAGGCGGCGTTGCAGGCCGACCCTTCATCCGCCCTGGCGCACGCAGGACTCGCGCAGGTTCGCGAGAATAGCCTTGACTTGAAAGCTGCGCGGGCTGAAGCACAGCAATCCCTGAGCCTGGCGCCGAATGTTCCCGCGTATCTCGTGCTCGCCAGGATGGACTTGCAATCGAATCAACTCTCCGCCGCCGCTGCAGCAGTCAGCGCGGCGCTTCACATCGAACCCGCAAACGCCGGCGCGCAGGGTATGAAGCGGGCTGTGGAAGCCAAAGGACAGCAGGTGCCATGAAACTGCTCTTTGCACAATCCGCCGCGCATTGGCTCAAAACTGCGATCAGGTACACCCCTGTCTTGTGCCTTTTACTCCTCACTGCCTGTGTCTTTGCTCAAAGTCCAAATGCTTCTCCGCACGTAGTCGTCCTCAATCTCGACGACACCATCCAACCCATCAGCGAAGATTATCTTGAACGCGGTATCACAGAGGCGGCCCAGGAACACGCCGAGGCCCTGCTCATCAACCTCAACACTCCCGGTGGCCTGCTCGATACCACGCGCTCCATGGTTGGCAAAATCCTTGCCTCGCCCGTCCCCGTCATCGTCTATGTTGCACCTTCCGGCAGCCGCGCCGGTTCAGCCGGATTCTTTTTGCTGGAAGCGGCAGACGTTGCCGCCATGGCCCCCGGAACCAACGCCGGAGCCTCGCATCCTGTGGTCGAAGGAGCCAGCCTCGGCCCCATCATGACGCAGAAGCTTGAGAACGACACCACTGCCTTCATTCGCTCTTTTGTCTCCCGTCGCGGCCGCAACGTTGAGGCGGCTCAGGACGCGGTGCTGAACTCGAAGTCATATACAGACAAAGAGGCGCTTCAGAACCATCTCATCGATCTCATCTCATCGGGCAACCGCGACCTCCTCGATTCGCTCGATGGACGCACTATTACGCGCTTCGACGGAAGCACCGTCACGCTTCATACCCGAGACGCTGTTCTTACCGAGGTTGAGCCGACCCTTCGCGAACGCATCCTCGACCGGCTTATGGACCCCAACCTCGCCGTCCTGGTCCTAGTGCTCGGCGGCCTGCTCATCTATCTCGAATTCAATTCGCCCGGCACCATCATCCCCGGCGCCCTCGGGACCCTCTTGCTGCTCGTTGCGCTCTTCGCCCTTAATCTGCTGCCCATCCGCTACACCGCCGTTATGCTCCTCATCGGCGCCTTTGTCCTTCTTCTCCTTGAAGTCAAATTCCCAAGTCACGGCATCCTCGCCACTGCGGGAATCGTCGCGCTCATCTTCGGCACACTCACGCTCGTCGAAGGCCCAATTCCCGAAATGCGCGTGCATATCGCCACTGCCGTCGCCTGCGGGCTCGGCTTTGGAATCATCACCGCGTTTCTCGTTCACATCGCCATCCGTGCCCGAAAAAACAAAGTCCTTATCGGCCCACAGGCCATGCTCGGGGCCATCGGAATCGCCCAGCAACCCATCGCGCCCCGTGGACAGATTCTCGTCCACGGCGAGCTCTGGCAGGCTGAATCGGACACTCCCATCAGCCCGGGTGACTCCGTCCGCGTCCGCGCCATCCGCGATCTCACCTTATTGGTCGAGCGGATTCCCGCGCCGCACGCTTCTTCCGATTAACCGCGAATCGCACTTCCCGACTGCGGTACAATCGCTTGCGGGTGAAGCATGCTTAACATTCCGGCACTGATCGTAATTGCCATCATTGTTCTCTATCTCCTCAACTCCATCAAGATTCTGCGCGAGTATGAGCGTGGGGTCATCTTTCGGCTTGGCCGCGCGCTTCCCCAGCCCAAGGGTCCGGGAATCATCCTCGTTTTTCGCCCCTTTGACCAGATTGTCCGTGTCTCGCTCCGTCAGGAAGTTCTGGAAGTTCCTCCGCAGGACGTCATCACCCGCGACAATGTGACCATCAAAGTCAATGCTGTCATCACCCTCCGTGTTCTTGATCCAGCCAGGGCAGTCATCGAAGTTGCGAATTACGTCTATCAGACCTCGCAGTTCGCCCAGACAACGCTGCGTTCCGTCCTCGGCGAAGTCGAGCTCGACGGCCTGCTCTCGCATCGCGACGCTCTTAACCAGCGGATTCAAACCATCATCGACCAGCGCACGGAGCCTTGGGGTGTGAAGGTCGTTAGCGTAGAGGTCAAACAGGTCGACCTGCCCGAGTCGATGCTGCGCGCCATGGCCAAGCAGGCCGAGGCGGAACGCGAAAAGCGCTCCAAGATCATTAATGCCGAGGGTGAATACGCCGCGGCCCAGCGTCTGGTCGAAGCGGCTACCTTGCTCTCGCAGCAGCCGCTCACCATGCAGTTGCGTTATCTCCAGACCCTCACTGACATCGGCACGGAGAAAAACACCACGGTCGTTTTCCCCCTGCCTGTCGAGCTGGTCTCGTTGCTCGGAAAATTTGTGACCAACATTAACCCCTCTGCGTCAGCGCAGACGCCGCAATCGAAATGAAGACCTACAAAGAAGCCGAAGAACCGGAACACTCCGACACAGAAATTACTCTCGGACCACGGTCCATCCTCGGCATTTTCTTCGGGCTCGTGCTTATTTGTGGAGTCTTCTTCGGATTCGGTTATTCCCTTGGACGTGGCAATTCCAGCAGAGCGCCCGAGCCCACGGCCCAGATTCCCTTGCCCTCCCCCCAGACCACGCAGCCTTCCGCGATCAAGACCGTAGTTGAGCCATCCGTGCCCGCCAGCAGTAGCAGCGCAAACACCCAAGCTCTCAGCCCGGTCGGCCCAACACCCAAACCCGCAGGAGCATCCCTTCCATTTAAGCCTTCTGCTGCGTCAGCCACACAACCTGCACCTGTCGCTCCAGTCTCCACGCCTGAGAGCGATGCCTCCGCAGCTCCAGTCACAGCAGCAACATCCTCCAACACCACTGCCCAGGCGAATCCCGTGCCCGTAGCTTACCCGGCACAGTTACCGGTTCAGACATCTTCACCCGGGACAGCGCCGACCATGGTCCAGATCGCTGCCGTCTCCCACAATGAAGACGCGGATGTCCTCGTAACCGCACTCAAAAAGCTCGGCTACAACGCCTCAGTGCACGCTGAACCCACCGATCATCTGTTGCATGTGCAGATCGGACCGTTCGTTTCGCGAGATGAAGCAATGGCCATGCGCACGCGGCTTCTCAACGATGGCTACAACGCCATCCTGAAATAAAATCTCTGGCAAACTGACTGTTCTGTCGAATACTGCACCTTGCCGGGCACAACTATACTCATTTCCAGACCATCTAAACAGAACTAATGCCTGATGCATGAGTGAAAATCCTCAATCTGGCTCCCAAAAAGCGTGGGGAGACCGCATTCGAGCACTTCGCAATGTACCGCTGGTGCTTCGAATCCTATGGGAGTCTGGTCCCGCTGTCGTCACCTGGGGGCTGATCCTGCGCGTCCTTGTCGCCTTCATGCCCTGGGCCATTGCAAAAGTTGCCGCGTGGATCCTGGGTGGCGTTGCCCTGACATATACGCATCAGGGCCTGCCTCCGCGCTTCTGGTGGATGGTGGGCCTTGAAGTCTCCCTCGCCGTCGTTACCGGTGCGCTCAGTCGCTTCGTCGACTATTTCGACAACCTGCTCTCGGACCGCTACACCCATCACGTCAGTGTTCTGGTAATGCGTCAGGCTGCGCAGCTCGATCTCACGACATACGAAGACCCTGTTTTCTACGACCGCCTTGAACGAGCCCGCGTTCAGGCCACCGACCGCCTGGCAATGATCCAGGCCATGGGCCGCCTCTTCCAGCAGGCCATCACCACTCTGATCTTTACTGCGACACTCGTCTTCTACTCCCCTTGGCTTCTTCTGCTTCTCTGCATGGGCGTTCTGCCTTCTTTCTTCGGCGAAACTCACTTTGCCTTCCTCGGCTACGCCAAGAATTTCCGCCAGACACCCGCTAAGCGCCAGATGGACTATCTGCGCCAGGTCGGCGGAAGCAAGGAGGCCGCGAAGGAACTCAAACTCTTCAACCTCAGCCGCTACCTCACCGACCGTTTCTCGTTCCTTTCACAGCAGATCTACGACGAAAACGTCGCTCTCTCGCGCAGGAAGCTCATTTGGGGTGGACTGCTGTCGATCACCGGCACGCTCGGTTATTACGGCTCATATGTCTGGGTCATCTGGCAGGCTGTTCACGGCGCATATGACCTGAAGACCTACGCCTTCATCACCGCTGCCATCGTTCAGGCTCAGTCAAACCTGCAACAGGTCTTCTCCACGGCAACCGGCATCGCCGACCAGGCTCTCTTCCTGACCGATCTCATCGCTTTCTTTGAGATGAAGCCGGCAGTTCAGTCAAAGCCAAACGCGCTGCCCGCGCCCCGCCCTATCCAACGCGGCTTTGAATTCCGGAATGTCTCTTTCGCATATCCGGGAACCGAGCGCCGCGTGCTGAAAAACTTCGACTTTGTGCTGCGCCCCGGCGAGCGCATTGCACTCATCGGCGAAAATGGACAGGGCAAGACAACCATTGTCAAGCTCATCACTCGCCTATACGACCCAACTGAAGGACAGATACTCCTCGACGGCATTGACCTCCGCGAATACGCCCTCGACGACCTGCACCGCGAAATCGGCGTCATCTTTCAGGACTTCATGCGCTACGAAATGACTGCCCGCGAAAACATTGTCATTGGCCATGTTGAGCAGCCGCACACAGAAGATGAGATTGTGAGCGCCGCACAGAAAAGCCTGGCGCGGGGAGTAATCGAAAGAATGCCCGCCCGTTACGATCAAATGCTCGGGCGCCGCTTCGAAGGCGGCCTGGACCTTTCGGGCGGCGAATGGCAGAAGATTGCGCTGGCTCGCGCCTATTTGCGCGATGCGCAGTTGCTCGTGCTCGATGAACCCACGGCCGCGCTCGACGCTAGGAGCGAGCTTGAAGTATTCGAGCGCTTCGCAGAATTGACCGAAGGCAAGATGGCCCTGCTGATCTCGCATCGCTTTTCCACCGTCCGGATGGCCGACCGCATCGTTGTATTGGAGGGCGGCCGGCTGGTCGAGGAGGGCACGCACCAGCAGTTGATTGCACTCGGCGGACGATACGCAGAAATGTTCGAGATGCAAGCGGCGAGTTATCGATAATCGACAATGGAAGGTTCATGACGTTTCAGATACCTGAGATAGACCAGGAAATCCTCGAAGATGCTGGAATCCGCGCCGAAGGTCTTCGCGCGCATGCGCAGGAAATATCGGCCAACTGGGACACAGTGCATCGTCCGCACGGCTCCCTTCCTTTCCTGCATTCGCTCGAAGCGGCGCGTGATGAGCTCAAGACACTCTACGCGGAACTCCAGAACCTCACGCCTGACAGCCCCACGCCTCTGCACGAGTTGCGTGAGAACCCCCGCCTCCTCCGCTCGGCAATCAACGACATTTCATCCATTCGCCGGAAGATTATCCATTTGCCGCGCGTGATGGATCAGCCGCGCGATGCTAAATTGGCTCGCGCTTACCTCGACGCGGCGCACTCGATATGGAACGGCTCTGCGCTGCGCATTTATGTTGATGCCGCACAACAAAATGACCCTCTGGAACTTAAAGAGTTATGGGCGTTGGCTTCATTCCTCAAATTTGCGCTGTTCGAACTCATCCTTACGCAGGCTCACGCCATGTTGCATGTGCCGCAATCGCCAGAGGCGGCTATGCCCGAGCTTTTGACCACGCGCATCAAAAGTTTGCGCGAGCTCAACCATGCCGATTGGCTCTCCCTCACCGAACCGCTTGTCGCCTTCGACGCCACATTGCGACAGGACCCCTCGGGCGCTTATCCTCGCATGGATTTCGACAGCCGCGAGCGCTATCGCAAACGTGTTGCCGAAATTGCCCGTCAATCCGAATGCTCAGAAACGCAGATAGCAGCAACCGCTCTCGATCTTGCCCGGCAGGCCCAGGGAGAAGAATTTACCGATTCGCGAGTTTATCTGCGCCATACTCATGTCGGTTATTATCTTGTCGATCGTGGCTTTTCTCCTCTAGCCGCCATAATCGGCTATCACCCTCATCTGCTTGACCGCCTCCGCACATTCGTGCGCCGCAATGCGGATGATTTCTACATCGGCGGCATCGAAATCCTGTCCGTTCTGCTCATTGCCGCCATACTCCTGCCGCTCACCCCTAGTTACTCCATCTTCGGAGGACTCACCTTCGCGTTCATCGTTTTGCTTTTGCCGGCCACACAGGGCGCGGTCGACTTCTTTAACAACACCGTCACTTCACTCTTTAAGCCGTCAGCACTGCCCAAACTTGATTTCTCAGAAGGCATTCCCGCTGACTTCACGACCCTCGTTGCCGTACCGGCGCTGCTGATCAACGAGCAGCAGGTGCGCGAGCTCGTAGCTGGACTCGAAGTTCGATTTCTCGCCAATACCGGCCCTAACCTGCACTTCGCCTTGCTCACCGACCTGCCGGATTCCGTCACGCGCCCACGCGAGAACGACAGCGATCCGCTTGTCGACTTAGCGGTAGAACTTATCGATGACCTCAACCTCCGCTACCCCGCATCGGCAAAACAAGGCTCCTTTTTCCTGCTCCACCGCCATCGCATCTTCAACGCGCGTCAGGGAGTATGGATGGGCTGGGAGCGCAAACGCGGCAAACTTCTCGACCTAAACAATTACCTCCTGGGTAAATTCGACAGCTTTCCTGTGAAGACCGGCAATTTAGCCGTGCTCGCTCGCGTCCGGTACATCATTACTCTTGACGCTGATACGCAATTACCCAACGGCACCGCCAGCGCAATGGTCGGCGCAATCGCCCATCCGTTGAACAGGGCCGTCATCGATCCCGATCGCCGCATCGTAACGGATGGATATGGGATTCTTCAGCCACGCATCGGGGTAAGTGTCCATTCTGCGTCCCGCTCGCGGCTCGCATCTCTCTACTCCGGACAAACCGGCTTCGATATCTATACTCGCGCCGTCTCCGATGTCTACCAGGATCTCTACGGTGAAGGCACCTTCACCGGCAAGGGAATTTACGAAGTCAATGTGCTTCACGCGGTTCTGGACAAGCGCTTTCCGCGCAACGCGCTTCTCAGTCACGACCTCATCGAAGGTGCATATGCCCGCGCCGGCCTGGCGACCGACATCGAAGTCATCGACGACTACCCTTCGCATTACAGCGCATACACTCGCCGACAGCACCGCTGGGTGCGTGGCGACTGGCAGATCGCACAATGGCTTTTCTCCCGTGTGCCGGATGAGTCTGGCCGCTATGTGCGCAACCCTATTTCAACCATCTCTCGCTGGAAGATCTTTGATAACCTGCGCCGCTCGCTTGTCGACCCGCTCACTCTCATCCTCCTCGTAGCCGGATGGCTCGGCCTTCCCGGAGGTGCGCTCTACTGGACCGCTGTCACTCTTTTCCTGCTGCTTGCTCCCACCCTCGTACAACTGGTTTTTAGCGTTGGCCGGGCCCTCTTCAGCGAACAGGAAGGCAGTGTTGCCGACGCACTCGATGGCTTCCGGCAGGCAGTCTTTATCACCATCCTCAGGCTTGCCCTTCTTCCTCACCAGACGATGTTTTCACTGGACGCCATCGTTCGATCCCTTATCCGGCGTTTCGTCACCGGTCAGCGCCTGCTCGAATGGGAAACAGCCGCGCAGGCCGAGTCCTCCACGGAGCGAATCACCCCAGTTGACCGTTATCTTGCAGCTACTTCAGCCTTTGCTATCACCGTAGCAATTGTGATTGCCGCCGACCGGTTGCGCTCGCTGCTTGTTGCCGCTCCTATCCTCATCCTCTGGGGATTTACAAATGGAATCATTCTCTGGCTCAACCGCCCGCCGCGTGAAAGTAAACAGCTCCTGGATGCGCGCGAAGAAGCCTTTCTTCGCCGGCATGCCTTGCGCATCTGGCGGTTCTTCCATGAGTATGGCGGAGCCCGCCACAATTTTCTGATTCCCGATAACGTCGAAGAAGAAAGGCTCTTTGAGGCTGCGCGTGTTTCACCAACTAATTTCGGCCTGCTGCTTAACGTCCGTCAGGCCGCAGTAGCGTTCGGCTTCCTCACGGTTCCTGAATTCTGCGACTGCACGCGCCAGAGCTTTGCGACCATGGACGGCCTCCCTAAATATCGCGGCCATCTTTTTAACTGGTACGACACGCAGACGTTGAAGCCGCTTCAACCCGCCACCGTCTCTTCGGTCGACAGCGGCAACCTTGCAGCATCACTCTACACATTGCACACGGGCACAGCCACTCTTCTCGACATCCCGCTGCTTTCGCTGGCGCTTATTCAGGGATTAGAAACTCACTGGCAAATTTTGCTCGCGCAAAAGAACGTGCCTGATGAAATCACAGACCACACCCTGCCTCCGGCCGATGCCGATCTTCAATCTTGGTGCAGTTGGGTGCTCAAAACAACTGAGCTGGGCATATTCAAAAATATTTCAGACTACGAACAGCCCTCTCACGATGAACTTGCCTGGTGGCTCCATGAGACGCAGACGCGTCTCCGTGCTATCTCTTCGCTCATCAAGAATTACCTGCCGTGGCTTCTGCCGGAGTTCGTCTCACTGCAGCAGATTCGCTCTTTGGCTCTGCACCCGGAGGAATTGTCCCCCAGGCTTGCGGATGCGGCGAATTTTACTGAGCAGCTTGAGCACCGCCTCTCCCGCGCTTGGGCCAGGCTGAACGCAACCGAAGATGAGCAGGGCCGGAGCGTACTTGTAGAAAAACTGCGCGCCGAACTCCCCGACACTCGCCAGCGCCTGAAGCAGCTCGTTGCCACGATCAAAGACATCTCCAGCCAGGCCTTTTGCAGGGCCCGTGACATCGACTTCTCTTTCCTTGTTCACGAAGGTCGCCAGCTTCTTTCCATCGGTTACGAGGTGGACTCCAGAAAACTCCACTCCGCCTGCTATGACATGCTGGCTTCCGAGGCCCGTATGGCTACGTTTATTGCAGTTTCGCGCGGCGAGCTCTCGCAGCAAGGCTGGTTCAAGATGGGACGCATCCACACATCGGCATTCGGCCGCTTCATCCTTCTTTCATGGACTGGCACCATGTTCGAGTACCTTATGCCTTCGCTGTGGATGCGCAGCTATCCCAATACCCTGATCTCGCGTTCCATGTCGGCTGCCGTTGAGATTCAATCCCGTTTCGCACGGCCCTTCGACATCCCCTGGGGCATCTCTGAATCGGGATATGGGAAAACAGATGATGCTGGCCATTATCACTATCAGGCGTTCGGCATTCCGCAGATCGCGCTCAAATGGGATGCCGTAGCTGGCCCGGTCATTTCGCCCTACTCCACATTTCTTGCCCTCGGCGTTGATACCGCTGGGGCGCTACACAACCTGCGCCGCATGGAGAAAGCCGGCTGGACCGGCGCATATGGCTTTTACGAAGCTGCTGACTTTTCCGAATCGACGAAAGCGCCTGTGTTAGTCCGCGAATGGATGGCACATCACCAGGGCATGGCCATCCTTTCGATTCTCAATTTGCTTGAAGGCAATGCAGTACAGGAGTGGTTCCACGCCAATCGTCTGTTCCAGGCGAACGAGCTTCTGCTGCATGAAAAACCGATTCGCACAGCAGCCCTGAAAGCAGAGCAAAAGAAAAATGCCTAGCGCCCTACACTACAAAATACTTTGCCTGAGGATGGTGGATCACCAAAGCATTCGTACTCTGCTCCGGTTCCAGGTGAAACCCTTCCGTCAATCGTACGCCGATATTCTTCTCCGGCTCCAGTAGCTCGAATATCTTCGTCTGGTCTTCAAGGTTCGGGCACGCCGGATATCCAAATGAATACCGCGACCCGCGATACTTCTGATGGAACAGATCTGTGACGCGCTCGGCGTCCTCGTTCGCAATGCCCAGCTCGGTCCGCACCTGCTTGTGCACCAGCTCGGCCAGCGCCTCGGCTGTCTCCACACTCAAACCATGTACATAGAGATAGCGTGTGAAATCCCCGGCCTCAAACAGTTTTTTTGTCTCTTCGCTCGCCCGGTGCCCAATCGTCACCACTGAGAACCCGATCACATCCATCTTCCCCAAGCTCTTCGGCAGCAGAAAATCTGCAATCGACAGCTTACGTCCATCACGCTGACGAGGAAAGCTGATCCGCAGCCGTTCCTTCGCAGGGTCCTCCGGTGAATACACAATCACTTCGTTCCCCTCCGACTGTGCTGGGAAAAAACCATACACCGTCTTCGGATGGAACCACCCCTTGGCTTTGATCTCAGACTTAAGTTCCTCCAGCACAGGGCGATACTTCTCTTCCACCAGCCGCACATAGTCAGTTGCAGAAGCCGTCTTCAATTGCCACTGGTTCTTGAACAGCGCCGTCTCGTTGATATAGGAAAACACTTCATCGAGATCGAAGTCTTTCTTCACTTTCACGCCGAAGAACGCTGGCGTTGGGATATCCGGTGCCGGCTGCACCCAGGCAGATCGCTCCGTTGACACAGGCCCTTGTGTTTCTTCGGCCTCTGCAGTAGCAGGCTTAATGAACACTTTCACTGTCCGCCCTTCTTCCAGCCGCTTCTCCCGCATTTCTCCCTCGTCAGCCAGGTCACCCATCACGTGCAGGCCCGCAAATGCATCCTCCGCGTAAAACACTGCGGACGAATATTCCTTGCGCAGGTCGTCTTCCACGTACTTGCGGGTCAGCGCGGCTCCTCCGCAAATCACCGGAGTCTCCAGTTGCAGCCGCTCCAGGTCCTGGATCACGTACTTCATCTCGAGCGTCGACTTCACCAGCAGCCCGCTCAGCCCGATGGCATCAGCGTTGTGCTCCTGCGCGGCCTTGATAATCACATCAGCCGGCTGCTTGATGCCAAGGTTCACAACCTTGTAGCCGTTATTCGAGAGGATGATATCGACCAGGTTTTTCCCGATGTCGTGCACATCGCCCTTGACTGTCGCCAGCACAATTGTGCCCTTCTGCGTGCCTTCGGTCTTTTCCATCTTCGGCTCAAGATACGCAACCGCGGCCTTCATCACGGCGGCCGAATCAAGCACCGATGGCAGCTGCATCTTGCGCGCGCCAAACAGTTCGCCCACCGTCTTCATTCCGTCCAACAGAACAGTGTTGATGAGGTCGAGCGGCGTATACGTCGTTAGCGCCGTTTCCAGCACCTCTTCCATCGGCTGTTTGCCCGCACCCTGCCCAATCGCCCGTTCACCGCGAATAATCAGTTGCTTCAGCTTGTCTTCCGTCGATAGCGACTCCAGCGCAGCCTCGTCATCTTTCGCGGCGTTCTTATCGATGCCGCTGAAGTGCGCCATATACACCTGCAGCGGATCGCCCTCAGAAGTATCTTGAAAGATCAGTTTCCGTGCCAGTTCCACTTCGCGTTCTGGGATCTTGTACAGCGGATAAATCTTCGAATAGTTCACGATCGCCGCATCCAACCCGCGGTCCACCGCCTCTTTCAAAAACACGCTGTTCAGCACGCGCCGCGCATAGGCATTCAGGCCAAAGCTGATGTTGCTCACGCCCAGAATCGTCTTGACTTCGGGCAACTCCTGCTTGATCAGCCGCACTGCCTCGAGCGTTTCCATTCCCGCAGTGCGATACTCCTCCTGCCCCGTTGAAATTGGCAGCGTCAGCGGATCGAAGATCAGGTCCCGCCCGCGAATCCCGTATTTCTCCGTCGCCAGCCCGTAAATCCGCTTCGCAATCGCCAGCTTTTTCTCGGCCGTCAGCGCCATGCCATCTTCGTCAATCGTCAGCGCCACCACTGCCGCGCCATAGCGTTTCGCCATCGGCAGCACTTTGCTTGTGCGCTTCTCGCCGTCTTCCAGATTGATGGAGTTAATGACCGGCTTGCCCGGAATCCGCTTCAGCGCTTCCTCCACCACATCGGCCTCGGTCGAATCCACCACAATCGGCGCAGGCACGCGCGTCGCAATCTTTTCGAGAACGGCGTTCATGTAGCCCTTCTCGTCCTCGCCCACAATCGCGCAGCACAAATCCAGCATCTGCGAGCCTTCCGCTGCCAGCTTCTTGGCCAGCGCCAGGATGCCGTCATAATCCCCCGCCCGCACCATGTTGCGGAAGTGCTCCACGCGCGTTGTCGTGTTCATCTCTTCCGCAACCACCACCGGCTGCCCGTCCACTTCCAGCGGAACCGCGCTGAACGCGCTCGCCGCTATGCTCTGTGGCTTTACCTCGCGCTTCGCCGGCCTTGCATCCTTCACCGCTTCAACAACAGCTTTCAAGTGCGCCGGAGTCGTCCCGCAGCACCCGCCCACAACCTGCACGCCGTACTCGGTCACAAAACGCTTGTGGTATGCAGCCAGCTCCTGCGGCGTCAGCTTGTACACCGCGCGCCCGCCTTCGTTCTGCGGAAGCCCCGCATTCGGCAGCACGCTGATCACCTGCGTCGAGTTCTGGCACAGGAAGCGCACAGCGTCATTCATCTCCGCCGGGCCCGTCGCACAGTTCAATCCAATAATGTCCGGCGTGAAGCATTCAATCGCTGCAAGCGCCGCGCCAATCTCCGTGCCCAGCAGCATCGTGCCTGTCGCTTCCAGTGTTACCTGCATCTGGATCGGCAGCCGTTTTCCCGTCTTCCGCAATGCGTCCTGGCACGCAGCCAGAGCAATCTTCGCTTGCAGCAAATCCTGGCTCGTCTCGATCAGCAGAATGTCCACGCCGCCTTCAATCAGCGCCTCCGCCTGCTCCACGTAGGCCGCCGCCATCGCGTCATAGCTGATGTGCCCCAGCGACGGCAGCTTCGTCGTCGGCCCGATCGATCCGGCCACGAACCTCGGTTTCTCAGGCGTCGAAAAATCCCGCGCCACTTCCTTCGCCAGCTTCGCCGCAGCAATGTTCAACTCGCGCGTCTTGTCTTCCAGCTCGTACTCGGCCAGCACAGTGCGCGTAGACCCGAAGCTGTCCGTCTCGACAACATCGCACCCTGCTTCAAAGAAGCTGGCGTGAATGCTCCGGATAATCTCCGGTTTGCTCAGCACCAGCAGCTCGTTGCAGCCCTCTTTGCCCCAGTAGTCATCGACTGTAGGCGCGTGCACCTGGATATTGGTGCCCATTGCGCCGTCGTAGACCACAACGCGCTCGCGTAGAAGGTTGAAAAAATCGGACATAATTGGTAACAATTTGGCCGGCAGCAGTCCTGCCACCGTCTCTTTTTCATGCTACTGGAATGAGGCAAAAAGCCACACTTCCCTGCACGGAAATGCGATTTTCAGCTATTGAATGAAGTGTTTGCGGCTCGAAGGGGAACTTACCTGATCGAACCTCACTGCGCCGCCAGCTCGCCCTTCACCTGAGGTAGCGGCACCAGCATGTCTTCCTTGCGCATCACCAGATTCGTTGCGTTCAGCGTGGCCAGCTCAAACCCATGACCGTGCGTAATCGCGTCCGTCGGACACGCCTCCACGCAATACCCGCAGAAGATGCAGCGGTTGTAGTCGATGTTATAGACCTTCGCATATCGCTCGGAGCTTGAGATGCGCTTTTCAGATGTGTTATCAGCAGCCTCAATGTAAATGCAGTTCGAAGGGCACGCCGCCGCGCATAAAAAACACGCTACGCACTTCTCCAGACCGTTTTCGTCCCGCTGCAGCACGTGCGCGCCGCGAAACCGCTCCTGCAGCACCGCTCCCCGCGTCGGCCCCGGTCCGTCGGGATAGTTCTCCACCTCCGTCGGCTGGAACATCTCCCGGAATGTAATGCTCATTCCCTTGCTGATGGCAGCGATATTGCGCACGATCGACATATGTTCAGTATACGATGTTCGCTTGGCTAGGAGAAAAGTGAGGCCGTCGCTCAGTTTCAGATATAAGATCGCAGCTCAATTCCTCGGGTAAATCACCGGAAAGCTATCCGGCATCGACGTGGCGTCACCTTCCATCGCCCTCACCCACACCCGGGCCTCTTCACGCAGCGGCCCCACGGCAACGCCCCCAAACTGCGCCGGACACGCCTCCAGGCGCCGCAACGCTCTCCGTAAAAGCGACGCCGCTCCTGCGGGATTTCCTGATTTGTAGTGATGAAACGCCGCCGCCGTTTGGATCAGCGCCTGCAGAAAGCTCTTCTCCGGCTCTTCCAGCCGCAGCCACTCACCCTCCCAGTGCTCGTGTGCCTCGAAAAACTCCCCGCGCCGATAGCATTCCAGCCCTTCCGCCAGCGCTCCGGATTTCCAATCGAGCAGCATCTCGCGCAGCTTCTCAAATCCCCAGCTTCTTCCAGATATTGTCCACCCTTGCTTTCGTCGCTGCGTCCATCTCGATCATCGGAGGCCACGACCGCGTGAATCCTTCCGCCGCCCATTTGCGCGTCGCATCAATGCCCATCTTGCTGCCGTAATTCGGCATCCGCGACGCATGGTCCAGCGAATCCACCGGCCCAAGCGTGAATTGAATATCCCGCTCCGGATCAATATTGTTCGCAACCCGCAGCGTCACCTCGCCCAGGTCCTGAACGTCGCAATCCTCATCGACCACGACTACGCACTTGGTGAACATCGCCTGGCCCATCGCCCAGATGCCGTTCATCACCTTGCGCGCCTGCCCCGCGTAGCTCTTCTTGATCGAGACAATCATTAGGTTGTGAAAGACAGCTTCCACCGGCAGATTAATGTCCACAATCTCCGGCAGGGTCAGCCGCATCAGAGGCAGAAATATCCGCTCGACCGCCTTGCCCATCCACGCGTCTTCCATCGGAGGCTTGCCCACAATCGTTGACGCATACACCGGGTCCTTGCGGTGCGTAATACATGTGATGTGAAAGACCGGATACTCTTCTTCCATCGTGTAAAAGCCCGTGTGATCGCCAAAGGGACCCTCATCCCGCAACTCGTCCAGCTTCACGTAGCCTTCGAGCACAATCTCCGCCTGCGCCGGAACTTCAAGGTCCACTGTCTCGCACTTCACCAGCTCCACCGGCTTCTGCCGCAGGAACCCCGCAATCAAAAACTCGTCCACCTCCGGCGGAGCCGGCACAATCGCCGCAAACGTCGTCGCCGGATCGGTCCCGATCGCCACCGCGACCTCCAGCCGGTTGTCCTTCAC
>JASHRS010000097.1 GCA_030037215.1 Silvibacterium sp.
GTTCCAAGCGCGAAGGGCGCATCCAGTCCGCGGAAAGGGCAGTGCCCACCTCTCACTTTCACAACTCGACGAATCTTCTTTCTTGCCTGACTCGTGCGGACTCCAGGCCATCAGCGAAAGGAGCTTCGTATGTCTGAAAAAGAACTACCCTCCCGTCCCAGCCTCGAACAATACAAAAATCAAGCCAAAGACCTCACCCGTGACTGCACCCTGCGTAGACCCGAAGCTCTCGGTCGCATCCGCCGTCACCATCCCCGCTTCTACAAATTCTCCAACCCGGACTTTCAAAACGCCCGCGTCTCGCGCACGGACGCGCAGCTAGTCATCGCCCGTGAGCACGGCTTCGAAAGCTGGCCGAAATTCGCGCACCACATCCAGACCCTCCGCCTCATCGAATCCCTCGACACCTTGCCCGATCCCGTCTCCGCCTTCATCGAAATGGCCGCCGTGCCACTCCACACCTGGCACGCCTCGGGCACCCTCGATCACGCCGAACTTATCCTCAAGCGCTACCCCCACGTCGCTACCGCCAGCATCTACTCGGCCGCCATACTCGCCGACGAGCTTGCCGTTCGAGCCTTCCTCGCGCGCAATCCCACCGCTGCAACCGCCAAAGGTGGCCCCTATGACTGGGACCCGCTCACCTACCTTTGCTTCTCGCGCTATCTCCGTCTCGACAAGTCCCGCTCCGACGACTTCGTCCGCACTGCGCGCGCTCTCCTCGATGCCGGAGCCAGCGCCAACACCGGCTTCTACGAAATCATCGACTACCCCAACCCGCGTCCCACTTTCGAAAGCGTCATTTACGCCGTCGCCGGACTCGCGCGGCATCCTGAACTCACTCGCCTGCTCCTTGAACGTGGAGCCGACCCCAACGACGAAGAGACTCCATACCATGTGCCCGAAACCTACGACAACACGGTGATGAAGATCATCCTCGACAGTAGAAAATTCAACGCGCACAGCCTCGGTTGGCTGCTCGTCCGCAAATCCGACTGGCACGACGAAACGGGTCTCCAGCTGGCGCTCGACCACGGCGCAGATCCCAACATCATTGTTAACTCACGCCACACGCCCTTCCACCACGCCATCCGCCGCGACAACGGCATGCCGCTCATCATTCCGCTTCTCGATCATGGAGCCGACCCCACGCTCGCGAACTCCACCACCAGCCGCACCGCCGCATCGCTCGCCGCCCATCGCGGACGCGCCGACATCCTCGCCGAATGCGAAGCGCGCGGTCTCCCACTCAACCTCGACCCTCTCGACTCCCTCATTGCGATCTGCGCCAAAGGTGATCTCGCCGCCGCGCGAACCCTCGCCTCATCACAGCCCGCACTCGTCGAGCAAATCCTCGCACAGGGCGGAACACTCCTCGCCGAATTCGCAGGAAACAACAACATCGAGGGCCTGTGCTGCCTCCTTGACCTCGGCATTCCCGTCGACGCCCTCTATGAAGGCGACCCTTACTTCAACATCGCCAAGGACAGCACCGCACTCCAGGTCGCCTCATGGCGAGCGATGCACGCAGCCGTCAAATTTCTCATCGAGCGCGGAGCCAACGTCAACTCCACCGACTCCCTCGGCCGCACGCCTCTTACCTTCGCCGTCGTAGCCACAACCGACTCCTACTGGAAATACCGGCGCACGACCGAATCCATCGAAGCGCTTCTCCGCGCCGGAGCCTCAACCACCGGCACCGAAATCCCCACCGGCTACGACGCCGCTGACGCGCTCCTCCGCCAATACGTCCACTCGCTCGACAATCCGTCATCCTGAGGGCATCACGTGCCTGCTCTGCTCGGCCGGACTATAATCCTCCCGACCTGAAATTCTCTCTCCCATCAGGTCTAAGCCATTACCCAAAACGGAAATACGAAAGGGCATCAGCATGTGCGGAATCGTCGCGCTCTTTTCGCGCCGTGATCCTGTTTCTGCCGCAACTATCGAGCGAGCCACACGCAGCCTCTACCATCGCGGCCCCGACGGCCAGCGTCAATGGATATCCCCCGACCGCCGCATCGGCCTCGGCCACGCTCGCCTCAGCATCATCGACCTCACCACTGGCGATCAACCCATCGCCAGCGAAGACGAACGCATCCACATCGTTGTCAACGGCGAGTTCTACGACTACGAACGAATCCAGCGCAGCCTCGAGCAATCCGGCCATCACCTCCGCACCCGCTCCGACAGTGAAATTGCCCTCCATCTCTACGAAGACTTTGGCCCCGAATGCCTGCACCAGCTTCGCGGCGAGTTCGCCTTCGTGCTTTGGGACGAAGCCAACCGGACAATGTTCGCCGCGCGCGACCGCTTTGGCATCAAGCCGCTCTTCTATACCGTCTTTAACGACACGCTCTACTTCGCCTCCGAAATAAAAGCGCTCTTCGCCGCCGGCGTTCCCGCCCGCTGGGATGCCGAATCCGTCTTTCACTCCATCGAATGTGGCGGTCATCAAATGCGCACGCTCTACGACGGAATCTTCCAGGTGCCGCCCGGCCATTACGTCATCGCCACCGGCAAGCACATCCAGATCCGCCAGTATTGGGACTTCAACTATCCCCGCACAGATCACGCACCCGCTCGGTCTGACGCTGACTACGCCGCCGAGCTGCGCCACGTGCTGGAAGAAGCCGTCCGCCTTCGCCTGCGCGCAGATGTTCCCGTCGGCTGCTACCTCAGCGGGGGCCTCGATTCCTGCGCCGTCCTCGGACTCGCCGCCAAGCACCATCCCGAACCCATCCGCGCCTTTTCGCTCACCTTCGACCATCCCGACTACAACGAGGAAATGCAGGCCAAAGAAATGGCCGCGAAAGCCGGAGCCGAGTTCTATCCCATTCCCATCCGCCAGGACGATCTCGCCGACAACTTCGCCGAAGCCATCCTCCAGTCGGAAACCTTCTGCGTCAACGCCCACGGAGTCGCCAAGTATCTCCTCAGCCGCGCTGTCCGCAACGCCGGATACAAAGTTGTCCTCACCGGCGAAGGCTCCGACGAAATCCTCGGTGGCTACCCGCACTTCCGTCGCGACATGCTCCTCTACAACCGCAATGGCCAGAATCCCGACGAAGTCGCCGCTCTCCTCGACAATCTTGGGAAGAGTAATCCTGTCTCACGCGGCCTTCTGCTGCCCGACGGCGATGCCCGCCCGCTCGACAACGTCCGCCGCCTGCTCGGCTTCGTCCCATCTTGGATCGAAACCTCCTCCACCCGTGCCGTCAAAATGCAGAACCTGTTTTCCGACGACTTTGCCGCCGATTACAGCCTGCGCGAAAGCTATCGTCCGCTCTTCAGCGACCTCGACGTTCTTGGACAGCTCCAGGGCCGCGACCCTGTCCACCAGTCTCTCTATCTCTGGTCGAAGACCATGTTGCCCAACTACATCCTCATCATGCTCGGCGATCGCATGGAAATGGCGCACTCCATCGAGGGCCGCGTTCCTTTCCTCGACCATCACGTCGTTGAAGTTATCCGCTCGCAGCCCGTCACGCAGAAAATCCACGGCATGACCGAAAAGTACGTTCTCCGCGAAGCCGTCCATGACGTCATTACTGACACCGTCTACCGCCGCCAGAAGCACCCGTTCCTCAGCCCGCCTGCAACTCTCAATCCAAAAGAAAAACTGAGCGTCTTCGTGAACGACACACTGCGCGGTCCCGCGCTCGCATCCATTCCGTTCTTTAGTCAGAAAAAAGTTGTCGGTTTGCTCGACAACCTCAATTCCATGGATGAAGGCTCACGCGTCGCCAACGATCAAATCCTCATGATCCTCGTCAGCGCCTGCGTCCTTCATGAAGGAATGCGCCTCTCAGCGTGATGGATCAGCTACCGGCGAAATCGCAGATCAACACCGTCAGATCGTCGCCTTGCACCTTCGACCACGCCTGAACCTTCGCAATCACGTGGTCCACTGCCGCGTGCGGAGACATCCGCTTGGTCTCCATCAGCAGCGCACCAAGCCGCTCCTGCCCGAACTCCGTCTCTTCTGCGTTCGCCGCTTCCACGATCCCGTCGGTATACAGCATCAACCGGTCCCCACGCTCGAGCCTTTGAACCACAGTCGTGTATGCAGCCTCAGCAAACGCCGCCAGCATCAGACCATTCTCTTCCACGCTGACTACTTTTCCGTCCCTGAGCAGCAGCATCGGCGGATGCGCCGCCGCCGCATAACGCAGACTTGCCCTGTCAGCATCCAGATGCACATACGCTGCCGTCACAAATTGATTCTGCGTGTTGCCAAACAGCGCCTGATTCATCCCCGCGAGCAGCGCCGCTGGCTCCGCAGCATTCGCGCGCTGCGAGCTCGCCGCCAGCTTCACCATCGAGGCAATCATCGCCGCCGGAACCCCATGCCCTGACGCATCGGCCACCAGCAGCCCCGCCTGTCTGTCTTCTGCCACCACAAAATCGTACAAATCGCCCGCAACCGACGTCATCGGAACATACCGCGCCGCAACCTCAAAGCAAGCCGACCTCGGATACTCCCCCGGCAGAATCGCCAACTGCATGCGCCGCGCAATCTCAAGCTCGTTTTGAATCTCGCCAAGCTCCCTGTCGCGGCGCAGCGTGCGCCGCACCGCCACATACCCCAGCGTCTCCAGGAAGAACATAAATCCCAGAGGTTCAAATCGCCAGTCGTGCGAGAGGAAATGCCCGAAATTGTCCAGGAGAGCGCACGCCACAAACGTAAACAGGCCAAGCTGAACAAAAAATAAATCCTTGTCTTTTGTCCTCTCCCTGAGCAGGAAAAAGACCAGAACGCAAAGACAGCCGATCACCACGACAGAATTAATCCTGTCAAAGATGGTGCGAATGCCGAAAATCCACGTCGCCGCAAACAGCACAAAGAAAAAAACAGCCAGCGGAATCGCGATCCTCCGCCCTCTGCGTCCCAAAAAGCCAGCCGTCTGGAAATAGAAAAATGCGGGAATCGGAACAAGATAATTAATCGAAGCCTGAAGCTTGTTGTAATCCCTCCATGGCGGGAACATCAGCTCGAACGACGGCATCTGCAGACAAAGCCGCATCCCGTACAGGGCCGAGAAAAACCCAAACCAGAAAAGCATCGCATTGAACTTGCGTTCGACAAACGCAAGTCCCGCAGCAACCAGGCCCACCGCTGTAAACGCCGAACCGAGAAACAGATACGGCCCATTATCTTGAAGGGCCTGCAATATCTGATTAACCGTAAATGGCTGCGCGTTTGCAAACATGGACGGATGATACCGCAGCACCACGCTTAGAAGCTGCTAATCCTACCGCAGCAACTCTTCCAGCGCCGCGCTCAGCTCTGTCTTCTCGTCGCGATATTTCACAATCACCGGAGTGTACACACTTAGACCCCACTCCGCTGCTTTGCCTTTGTTCACCGCCCTTGCACCCGGAACCACCACCGCGCCCTCAGGAATAATCAACGGCCTGTCGCCGTCTGTGCGCAGCACCTCGCCCTTCACCACGTCATACACAGGAGTCCCTCGCGTCAGCACCGTTCCCGCCGCCAGCACCGCGCGCTTGCGCACGATCGTGCCTTCATACACGCCGCAATTGCCGCCCACCAGCACATCGTCCTCAAGAATTACCGGATTCGCATTCACTGGCTCCAGCACGCCACCCACCTGCGCCGCGGCGCTCAGGTGCACGCGTTTTCCGATCTGTGCGCAGCTTCCTACCAGCGCATGTGAGTCCACCATCGTTCCCTCGTCCACATACGCGCCCACATTCACATACATCGGAGGCATGCACACCACGCTCTTCGCCACATAGGCCCCCGCGCGCACCGACGACCCTCCGGGCACCACACGCACGCCATCCTCAGCCGTAAACCGCCGCGCCGGATACGTATGCTTGTCTACAAACGTCAACCCGTCGCCTGAGGTCGTCAGCGTCCCAATCCTGAAGCCCAGCAGAATCCCCTGCTTCACCCACACATTCACGCGCCATCCAGTGGTCGCCGATGAATCCTGTTCCGCCGCGCGCACTGCGCCCGTCTCCAGGGCCTCGCGCAGGTCTTCAAACGCAACCATCGCGCCGGCATCGCCAGCCGCGGTCGCGCCGGCCGCAAAATATTCTTCAATTCGTGCTTTCAGGTTCGATTCCTGCATTCTCAGCCAAGTCTATCAACTGCAGCTGCCTTCACGGCTGCAAACCAGCCACAATCAACCGAGCTTGCCTTGAATCGCCATCACGACGATAACAATCAGATAGAGTCCCACGAATAATCCGATCACAATCGGCGACAACAACGTCCCCCACCGCAGAGTCCATAACTTGAAGAGTGCAAGCCTCTGCCATACCGTAATCGGCTTTCCCAGCACGTGAACGATCGCGCGCTGGAATTTGTATCTGTCGCTGTAATAAAAAATCATTCCGAGCATTGCGCGAAACGAATAAAACAGCGTCAGCGCTAATGTAACCACTAAAATCACACCTATGACGGCGGTATAGTCAGGCGGCGGAGCGCTCCCTAGCTTCGGAACCGCAGTCTCAGTTCGTATTGCGTCGTATATCACCCAAAGAATGAGGGCTAAAATTCCCACCGAAATGGCCGTAATCAGCCATCCGAACGCATACAGCACATTGCGGATGTTCTTGCTCTCTTTCGAAAGTGTCGTCGTCTTGATTTTGTTGCGGAAACGCGGCTTCCTCAGCTTTTGCAGCGGCTTATATTGCTTCAATTGCTCATCTGTTAGCCCCAGCAATTCGATCAGCAGCAGCTGCGTCTTGCGCGCAAGAACCGACTTCGGTGCCAATTGCGTGGAAAACGGATAATCTCCGAAGGTTTCCGAGAAAAAGCTCTCATCCGGTATAAAGCTCGCAACCTCAGGCTTCAGCTTCAGCTCTCCCTTATAGCTGCCAAGCAGCCGTGTATAGGTGCGGTTGATATCGGAATACCCGTACCTCGGCGGAAGCCGGTTCACGATCACGGATATATCTCCGCGTACATCGTCGGCAGGCAACGCCTCCTTCTGCCCGTCCTCAGGAGGGGGTGGGACTACTCCCTGATCGTGATACTCGTAGAACTCCAGCAACTCAAGCGTGCCGTTGAACGACACCACATCCGCTTCGGTAACCACCAGCGTGTCATTGCTTAGCTTGTGCGCTGCTACGCTCGAGTAGTCCAGTCCTCCGTGGCAATCCAGCACCACAATCTTGAAATCGCTCTGCTCTACAACAGACTCCAGATACTGTGAAAGATTTTCTTTCAGCGAAGGGCTGCGCAACGTATCGGCGATCACGCCATAGTTGGGAGGGTTCAGCAAAGATATCGCCGGAACGAAATAAAGGTTCTTATCGATCTGCCCCGGATTTATTTTGGCGTCGCAGGCCCCCTGCAATACCTCAAACACGCCACAGGTATTAGAAGGAAGTTTCCTGATCATCATCCCGGTGGCGCCCTGGTTCTGAAAATCCAGATCGATCAGGACCGTCTTGTATACCTGGCTGCATAGCCAGGCAAAATTCACGGCAAGCGATGTCTTGCCGACGCCCCCTTTTCCGCTGACAAAACTAATGAGCCTGGTCTGATCTTTCACCGCCGGCTCTCCTCCTCAGCCTCTTCACGCTTTGCACCTTAAGGAGGTCTGCTTCCAGCCGGCGGCTCTCCTCTACGCTGGACATCTTCATCGTCAACGGAAAACCCAGCAGCACCGCAAGAACCCCATGGGCGCCGAGCAGTGCGGCATATTTCATCGGCTCCACATGAATGCCAGTGCCGGGAATGAGCGTTAGAAATACATGCAGAATCAGCGCAAAAACCACCGCCGACGCGCTCAGGCAAAGAAACAGCAGGCTGGCCGCAAACGCCTTGAGCGAAGCCGGAACGTCGCTCTTGAGCATACCCCCGATCAGTTCCACAACTCGGCTTTGCTTCTTCTGTTCGCTCTTCGCTAGCTGAAGAAGCCTCGACGGATCGATCTGGCTTGCCATCGTAGGTCACCCGCATGACAGGAGCAACCCGGCTGTACTCAGAATGTGCGATTGCGCCCGGAAATTGCCTGGGCAGGAGAGTTGGCAATTAATTCGCAAGTTTACTACTGAAACAATCCCCGCAAAAGGGGTAAATAACGCCTTGGCTGGCAGTCTCTTAGCTGCCCTTCGCTGCCGTCCCCGCGCCAATCACCGCAATTGCCGGGTCTTCCGGTAGCACTTCCAGCGAGTAGCTCTGCAGCGGGCTCATTTTCACCATCTTGTACAGATATTCCCGTAGCGCAGCCAGGTCCAGCCTGTCGATGTCGCGTCCGGTAAAGTAAAACCGTCCCGCGCCCTCCAGATGAATCTGCGACGCCGTCGCCGCGGCCAGCGCGCAGTGCCATCGTTCCACAAAATCGGCGCAGCGTTTGTCACCGTTTTTCGCGTGCTCAAAAATTTCGTGCGGCTCCAGATCGAGAAATCTGAGCCGCATCGCGCGATGCCCCATGATCCCTTCCAGGTGTCCCCGGCCTCCGCATCCGCAATAGTTTTCCTTGGGATCGAGCGTCACCACCGTATGTCCGCCCTCCCATGGACCCTCCGTATTCGGAAACCGCCCAAATCCGATCCCGTTGCCGATCGTCCACACCCGCACCAGCCGGTCCAGTTGTCCGCGCGTCGCCGCCAGTCCGGCCGCAACCGCGTCCGCGTCGTTCAACGTGCTCACCGGATAATTCAGCCCTCGCGCCGTCAGGCCGTTTTTGATCGCCTCCGCGACCTTCGCGCCTTTTAGTTGCGGCAAATTCGGAGAATCCTCGACCACGCCGCTGCGAATCATCCCCGGCATCGCCATGCCTACCGCTTCCACACCCGAGCCCGCCGGAGCCAGCGCCGCAACCAGATCGCATATCAAATCCCACAACGACTCCGCCGGCATCTCAATCAGGCCGTTCTCGTCAATCTCCCCGCCCTCAGGCTCAGGAAAATACCGCAGGCTTCCCGCAATCGCGTGGCCGTCAATCAATCCCGCCGCAATCCGGTCCGTCATTACTACGCCCACGGTCTTTGCCATCTCATCTCCTCAACAAAATTCCCTGTTAATTCTCAAACCGCGCCAGCCGGTTGATGCCGTTAAACGCCGCCGCCTTGTAACACTCCGCCAATGTCGGATAGTTGAAGACTGTGTCAATGAAATAATCCACTTTGCCGCCAAACGTCATTACCGCCTGCCCGATGTGGACCAGCTCCGCTGCGCCCTCTCCGATAATATGCACGCCTAATATCTGCCGGTTCTCGCGATGGAAAATCAGCTTCAGCCGCCCCGTCGTATCGCCGCGAATCTGTCCGCGCGCAATCTCGCGATAATACGCCACGCCAACCTCATACGGAACGTCTTCTTCCGTCAACTGTTCCTCGGTCTTCCCGATAAATGAAATCTCCGGGATCGTATAAATCCCGTACGGATAAAAACTCGGATTCGACTGCACCGTGTCATCGCCGAACGCGCGCTCCACAGCAATCCTTCCCTGCTCCATCGACACCGACGCCAGGCTCGGGAACCCGATCACATCGCCCACGGCATAAATATGAGGAACCTTCGTCCGGAAATCTTTGTCCACCGGAACCCTCCCACGCGAATCCGCTTCAATCCCCGCCGCCGCCAGATTCAGCTCGCTGATGTTCCCCTGCCGCCCGACCGCGTACAGCAGTGCATCGCCCGAAATCCGCTTCTTGCTTTCCAGATTCGCCACCACCGTCCCGTCTGCCAGTTCTTCCACGCTCTCCACTTCTTCGGCAAGCCGCATCGTCACCCGGCTGTCTCTCAGGTGATAGCTCAGCGCCTCCACAATCTCCTGATCGGCAAACTCCAGCAGCCGCGGACGCTTCTCCACCAATGTCACCCGCACTCCCAGCGCCGCAAACATGCAAGTGTACTCCACGCCGATCACGCCGCCGCCCACCACAATCAGCGTCTTCGGCAGCACCTGCAAATCCAGAATCTGATCGCTGTTGATAATCGTCCGCCCATTAATCGGAACCTTCGGCGAATCCGCCGGCTTCGTCCCCACGGCAATCACGATCTTGTCCGCCTCGATCGTGTTCTCTCCCGTGTTACTGCTAATGCGCACATGATGGTCGTCTACAAAGCCGGCCACTCCCGTCAGCACATCCACGCCATTGCGTGAAAGCTGCGCCTCGGTCACGTCTATCTCGGTCTTGATCACGTGCTGCACGCGAAACGCAAGGTCCGCCATCGTGATCTTTTCCTTCACGCGATAGTTCATCCCGTAAATCGAGCGGTAGTTATATCCGGAAAGGTGCAGCACCGCTTCGCGCATCGTTTTGCTGGGAATCGTGCCCGTATTGATGCACACACCTCCCACCACATTCCGCATCTCCACCAGCGCCACGCGTTTGCCCTTCTTCACCGCCGACACCGCGGCCCGCTGCCCCGATGGTCCCGATCCGATCACCAGTAAATCGTAAGTAGCCATGTTTTCCGCGTCTTCTGAAGGAAGTGCCCTGCGTAGAACCTACCACGCGCTATCTTACCTCCGGACAGCTTAACCGCGCGTGAATCACTCTATTCCCAACCCGGAATCACGCTTCCCGGATTGAGTTGCCAGTCCAAACACACTTTGACTATTGGCCGTTGATTATTGGCTATTTGGCTGCCTTTCGCTACCCGCTTCATCAGCTTACCGGTTCTTAACTGCCCGCTTTTTTAGCTATCCGGACTTCAGCGAATAGCTAGACTAAAATCGATGCTCCTCTATGCCATTACCGACCGCAGCCTGCTCCCGGACAACGACCTGGGTGCCCCATCCTTCGACGCTGGCGAAGCGAGCGAAGAAGGGTGGGAGATCGCCGCACTCGTCACCCTCGCCGAGCAATGGGCCACGCGCCACATCGACTACATCCAGATCCGCGAAAAAGACCTCACGCCTGAAGTCCTCTTCACCCTCACGCAAAAAATCGTCTCCGCCGTCCGCCTTGAAAGCCGACATACGCGCGTCCTCCTCAATGGCCCCGCATCTATTGCCCTTGAAGCAGGCGCCGACGGCATCCATCTCCCCGCCAACTCACCCATGAGCGCCGCAGCCGATGCCCGCAGCCTCTTCGCCTCCGCAGGACGCGACGCCATCCTCAGCCACGCCTGCCACACTCGCGAAGAAGTCCTCCAAATTAGAGAAGAATCGCAGCGCAATCCCTACGCCACCATCGAAAACACACTGATCCTCTACGCGCCCGTCTTCGAAAAGACCCTTTCCGATGCAGAATCCAGCGGGCAATATGCGAAACTCCCCGGCTCCGGACTCGACGCACTCAAAACCGCCGTCGACACCGCTCGACCCATCCCCGTCCTCGCCCTTGGCGGAGTCACCGCCGAAAACGCCCCCGCCTGCATCGCCGCCGGAGCCGTCGGCATCGCCGGAATCCGCCTCTTCCTCAAGCCTGCCGACTCGCTTACTGGCTGACCTGCTGCCTCGCTACAACTCGATCCTCGTCCCCAGCACCTTCAAAAACTGCGCCAGATACTGCGGATGCGCAGGCCACGCAAACCCCGTCACAAAGTTCCCATCCGTCGTCGCGCCATCCGGAGGCAGGTCCACATATGTCGCCCCCGCCAGCAGCACCTCCGGGGCGCACGCCACATACGCCGAAATCTTCTTCCCCCGAATCACATTCGCCGCCGCCAGCACCTGCGCCGCGTGGCACAGTGCCGCAATCGGCTTCTCCGCCTTCGCAAAATGCTGCGTAACCGCAATCACTCGCGGATTCAGCCTGAGATACTCCGGCGCGCGCCCGCCCGCGATCATCAGCGCGTCGTAATCTCCCTCGCGCACCTCGTCGAACGTCGCATTCAGCGTGAACCTGTGCCCTGGTCTCTCCGAATAGGTCTGGTCGCCCTCAAAATCATGGATCGCCGTCTTGATCGTCT
>JASHRS010000098.1 GCA_030037215.1 Silvibacterium sp.
TTGGGATTGGCCCGGCTCGCCGTGACATCGCTTCTGTGCCGTTCCGGGCGTATCGCCGAGGGCCTGGCCGGCGCCGCCGGCGATGGGGGCAAGTATGTGCTCGGGCGAATCAAGGGCGAAGTGAGCAAAATGCCGGAGGAGATCTGGCCCCTCGTTGCCGCCCACTGGTCGCGGCCCGGGTACTACGCGGGCATGCGCAGACATGTGGAGGCCGTGCCGGACACTGTGCGGGAAATGCAGGAATCAGATCCTATCCGAGGGATTCCCGTACTTCTGCTGACACCGGGAAAATCATCACCGCTCTCAGAGGATTGTCTGCAGCGGATCGGCGACAATGTGCAGCAAGTGATCGCACCTGCAAGCGCGCATTGGATTCATCTTGACGAACCCGAACTGGTGGTCGATTCCATCCTGGAGATGGTGATGGCATCTTCCCCGGAGGCGATAGCATCTGCTCCTGAGGTGACGGCTGCTTCGGAGGCGATGGTCGCCATGAGTTGAGTGGTGGAATCAGTTGGTGTGACCTTGCCGGCTAACCCAGCAGGAGCATCACTCCATCTCTTCCGAAAACCGTTCCCGCAGAGCCCGCCGGAGCATCTTTCCGTTGTGGTTCTGCGGCAAACCGCCGGGCTCAAGAACCCAAATGCGGCGCGGTGCTTTGTAGGCGGCGAGATTCTGCCGGCACCAATCGAGCAGGTCGCTTTCGCTGGCCAGTGAGCCCAGGTGAAGTTCGACCGCCGCGACGGGAATCTCGCTCTTCTCCTTATGGGGCAAGCCGAAGGCGACGGCGCGCGCCACTGCCGGATGAGCAAGCACGGCCTCTTCCAGTTCGCGAACGTAGACCGAGTAACCACCCGACTTGATCACGTCTTTCATACGTCCTACCAGCCGTATCAGTCCGAGGCGGTTTCGCGTGGCCAGATCACCCGTCCGCAGCCAACCATCACTGGTGAGCAAGCCTTCGCCATCGCCTTTGTCCTTCCAATAGTGCGGCGTAAGTCTACGACGGCGGATCTGGCACTCGCCGGTCACGCCTGCTCGCACCGGACGGCCGTTTTCATCGACCACGCGGACGCGGAAGGGTGGCACCGCGAAACACAGGTCGCCGCTCCCAGATAACAGCGACAATTCCACACCCATCATCGCGAGGCCGCCCAGTTCCACCATGCCGTAGCCGTTCAGTAGCACCGGCGGAACGCGTCGGCCACCCGGTAACCGGACCAGCGCGCCGAACTTTCGCAGGCGTTTCCGGACTTCGGAGGGCAGATGGTCGCTGGCCGAGAGCCACACGCGCACGCTCATGAGCCGGGCAGGATCCGGATTGCTGTTGACCAGCCGGACAAACATCTCGGGCACGCCGACAAAGGCGGTGATGCCAAAGCGCTCGACATAGTCCATCGCTCCCGCGACGTCGAAACGGTCGAGGAAGCATCCGCGAATACCCGCCATCAGGCCGTAGAGCGCAATACTTACCGCCATAATGTGGGACCAGGGCAAAGCGATGAGCGCAAGGTCTCTGGGTCCCAGAAATAGTCCGGCCAGCACCGTGGACGCGCGCGCACCAAGCAGAGCGTCGCTCGAAAGGGCCGCGCCCTTAGGGAAACCGCTTGTACCTGAAGTATGGAATATCGCTACGGTCGCGGCCGGATTGATGGCAGCCGGCGGGAAAAGAGCCCCGGTCTCGCCGGCGCGCACAAACCCATCAAGTGTCTCTGTCTCGTCGTCCGCTTGTATCCAAGTGCGCACATTCAGGGTCTGGCGGTCTGCGATGTTGCGTTCAAAAATCACTTTGTCGGTCACCAGTATTTCGGTGCCGCTATCGGCCAAAATGCGGCGCACTTCGGCGAGAGAGAGGAGTGGGTTCAGCGGAACTGCGATGCCTCCAGCGCGAATGATGGCCAGAAACCAATGAAAGCATCGCCGGTTATTGCTGCGGTAAATGCCTACAAGCTGGCCGGGGCGCAGCCCGATCGAACGACGAAGAAAGGCGTCAATTGAGCATACGTCGGCGTGCAGATCGGCGAGATGATAATGGCCGTCCTCCCCAACCGCAACCTCGCAATCTCCTTTTCGCCGGACCAGCTCGTCCAGAAGATTGGCCACCGTGACGTCGCTGTCACGCGAGAGTTGAAGACGCTCGAAAATGTTCATTGGACTGCAACAGGTTTGCGGCCCCAGTCACTGGCGACACAGTAATGGAACAGACGGTCAAGGTAGTCCAGCACCGGCGGCGGGCATATTCCGACGGTTCCCAGCAGCCGCTCGGCATTGCTGGTGTCGAACTGCATGCGCATTGTGAAGTAGTCCCGGTAGGCGCGGCCATCACGCAGCACACGGCGCTTGCGCCCCCATAAAGCTAGAAACAGCAGCGGCCGCAGCGCAGCGAAGAAAAATTTCGGGTCGATGTAACGCGGCTCGGGCACGTGGAAGTACTCCGCTGCACGCCGGGCGACCTGTTGAATGGTAGCGCTGCCGCGTGGCCCGGCGCAGAGATGGACCGTACTGCCGAGGGCGGCCTCATCAAAAGCAAGCCGAGCGACAGACGTAGCGACAAAATCAACTGGCACGATGTCCAGCACGGCATCGGGATAGCCTGGCACAGTGCGCCAAAGGCGGCGCGCGTAGATCTTCAGCGGCCAATACATCATCTTGAAGCTCGAGGTCACCCCAGTGCGGGAATCGCCTACGATGATGCTGGGACGCAGGATCACGCCCGGCAGCGAGCCGAGGCGCGACTGGACCAGCGCCTCAGCCTCAGCTTTGGTCTGTTCGTAGGTATTGCGGTAGTTCTGGCCCACCGTAAGCTCGTTCTCACGGACCAGGTCCGCACGCTCTCCGGCCACGTAAGCGGTACCGACATAGGCCAGGCTCCGCAGTCGCCGCGCCCCGGCTGCGAAATCCAGGAGGCGGCGCGTGCCCTCGACGTTGATGCGGCGCGCTTCGTCCAGTGAGTGATCGAAACGCACCGTAGCGGCGCAGTGAATCACGCGCGTCACCTCCGCGGAAAGTCGACTCCAGGCAGCAGCGTCCATCCCGCAGTTGGGCTGGCCAACATCTCCGGAATAGACCTGGACACGTGACCGCTTGGATTGAGGGACAATCGCATCGGCGCGTTGCTGACCCGATTGACCAGGTCGGTCGCGGATCAGTAATGCCAGCACGGCGTGCGGGTGCCGTTCGAGCAGTTCGCGGACCAGCCGCATTCCAAGAAAGCCGGTCGCGCCGGTGACAAGGATGAGTTCCTCACTAGTCATACAGAAGCGAACCGCAGTGTTCGAACAACTCGAAGGCTGGCAAATGATTACCCTTGAATACCTGGGTGACGTGGAATTTATGCGACATTATAGCCCGCGGGACTGCTCGGGGAGCATCGATCCCCGGAACAGAGTTGGCTTGAGGTATGATGCCGCCGAAGCCCGCTACCGGAACCGCTTCGAACAAATTGTACCGTTTGTGGCCGAGATGAGCCCGGAGTGAGGGGCTTGTATTGATTGACATATTTAAGCTCGGATAAAGGGCAATCTTGACTTGTGGCAAGCTGGTTGTTAACTTTTATCCGCAGATCGAACGAGGTGAACTGATGTCTCAATTTCAAGACTTGTATGCCCAGGTTCTGACCGACTCCGACTTTCGAGCTCAACTGGTTTCGGCCCCATCGGATGCGCTGAGATCGGTGGGGATCACCCCAACGCCGGAGATCCTCGCAGCTGTACAGAAGGTTATCACCGCCGTAACCGAACTCGGGACGGATCTCAATGGCGACGTTCTGGGCGAGGCCTTGGGACCGAGTTGCGTGTCCTGACCGACGTTGCCTGGTCTACCGACTTCCTGACAGCGGTACGCAACGCGGCACAACTTGCTATGAAAGAATTGGGCAGCGGCTCTTCTCCGCTATCCGAACACACGCGTCGATGGTTGGCGACACGCTGCGACCTGAGTCACCCTGAGAACTACTTCCTGCACTCGCAGTCTTTGGCGATCCTAGGATTTCCCTGGTGGCTGGAGGAGAGTCTGTGTGGAGCGGCTGATCCAGACTTTCAAGTGGATCTCATGTTCTCCACCATCAATGCATACTACTTTACCCGGATGCTGGACGACATCATGGACGGGCACGCAATCGAGCGTGCGGCAATGCCGGCTCTTTATCCGTTCCACATGCGCTTCGTGCGACCGTACCAGAAGTATTTCGACTACCGCAGCGCATTCTGGAAGGAATTCGAGCGGATATTAATGATCACCGTGGAAGCTGTAGCTGGCGAGGCCTCACTCAACGAGATTACCGCGGAAGATTTCATCCGTTTCAGTGCTCGCAAGCCAGCCGCGGCGGTGATTCCGATGGCCGCGGTCTGCGCCCACTACGACCGCCTCGACGTGCTGGCGCCATGGGAGAGCGTACTCACCTCGTTTGCGAGATGGCACCAGATGCGGGACGACGTAATGGACTGGAACAGTGACATGCAGGCCGGGCAGCCGACGTGGTTTTTGACTGAAGCCGCTCGGCGGCGCAACGGCGGTGAGTCTGTTGCCGCCTGGATGGGGCGCGAAGGGTTCCGCTGGGCAAGGACCGTAATGGACGAAAGGATCAGTGAGACGCTGAAGGCAGCTTCAGAATTGAAGAGCCAAGCACTCATATTGTACCTTGAGCAGCGTAATGCGCTGTTTTCACAGCAGATTGGCAACATGATCGCCACGGCGAACGCTTTTGCGGGCCTGCTGGAGATGGATCAACTTTGATATCGAACCTGTTGCCTTTCTCGGGAAGGCTGTTTTGTGCGCCTCGAGAGCAGGCCACATTCGATGCGCCTGAGATTCGGAACGCCGAGATCTTGAGGATTGGCAATCAGGCGGAGACGTCGCTTCGATCAGTCTGTCGGGAGGGGTATGAAGTTCTTTCGCAGTCTGCATGGAAAGATCTGCGCAATGGCTTTTCGAAATTCCTGGAACACCTTCTTCTGCTCAATCCAGACCGTGAATACCTGCAATGCATCGTTCGTACCTGGGTAGAGGTACAGCATGAGATGTTGTCCAGGCTGCACTCGGACCGGGAGACCCTCGGCGCATGGTTATCGTCTGATTGCGGAACGGTGACGAAGATAGAGACGGACCTTTCGGACCGCCACGATGGCGGGCGAACGGTTGCTGTCTTCACATTCGAGTCCGGCTTGCGGGTGGTCTACAAGCCGCGAGAGATGGGTATCGAAGACTGGTATTGCCGATTCGCCGATTGGCTGAATGAATTAGGAATGCCGTTCCCAATTCGAGCCGCCAGGGTGGTGACCCGCCCCGGGTACGGTTGGATGCAATTCGTTCCGCACGCACGCTGCGGATTGAAAGAGGAGTTGGGCCGCTACTACCGCAATGCCGGTGCCCTGCTTTGTGTGCTGCACGTCCTGCGAGCGAGCGACTGTCATTTTCAGAATCTGATCGCCTGCGGACAGGACCCCGTGCTGGTGGATGCGGAAATGCTGTTCCAGGCGCAGCTGACTGAGCGCGAGTCGACACCGGTGACGCAGACCGGGATGATTCCAAATTTCCGCTTTGGGCCTGAAGGGCAGCATTATGATGTGAGCGGACTAGGCTTTGTAGAGCGTACACCGACGCATTTTCGCGTTCCAGAATGGAGTGCGACGGGGGTGCGCTATGTGCCTGGGGTACTGGAGCCACAACAGAATGTACCTCTAATGGCGGACCAGGCGGTGCAACCACGGGATTATGTGAGCGAGATAGTGGACGGGTTCACCCAGACCTACCGCTTTCTCGCAGCCCATCGCAAAGACGTTTTCGCATGGATTCGGACCGCGGCGGGGCTGCCGGTGCGTTACCTGATTCGCGAGACGATGGAATACTATGAGGCGCTGCATTTCGATCTCAGCGGCAAAATTGAATGGGCCGTCATCCTTCCGGCACTAGCACCTGCACGGATGATCTTTTCCGCATTGAGGCAGGAGGAGATTGCCTCGCTGGAGCGATTGGATATTCCCCGCTTCATCCTCGCCGTCGAAGAACGCTCGCTGTACAGTCTTGAAAGCTGTTTTTATCGTAGCGGACTGGCGGCGGCTCTGGCCGGGATCGAAGAGCTCTCTGATAAGGATCTCGCGAAGCAGATACAGTACATTCACCTCTCGTGGAGCCTTTCGCAGATTTCGGTTTCTCTCGCATGACCAAAGATTCACGGAATATAATCCGGTCATAATGCTTGGCCAGAGAATCGCCCACTATCACATCGAGGAGGTTCTTGGCGAAGGTGGGATGGGGGTCGTCTATCGCGCCCGCGATGTAAATCTGAATCGCCTGGTGGCAATCAAATTTTTGCAGCCCCGTTTTTGGGCTGACGAAGGGGAGCGGGCACGGCTAATCCAGGAAGCAAGAGCCGCCTCGTCGCTCGATCATCCGAATATTTGTACGATTTATGAGATCGATACGGCCCCTGGCGGCCAGACGTTCATCGCAATGGCGTATTACGATGGCGAGACGCTCCGCCGCAAACTGACCCGCGGGGCCTTGCCGATCGACGAAGCTCTCACGCATGCCATCGATATTGCGCAAGGCCTGGCGAAAGCTCACAGCCTGCAATTGGTTCACCGCGATATTAAGCCTGACAACATAGCCATCACTCTCGACGGTGTAGCGAAAATTCTTGACTTTGGGCTCGTGAAGCATTTGCAAAGCTCCGCGCAGCCCGAGGCTGAGAGCTTCACAGGCACGATTGCCTATATGGCGCCGGAACAGATCGAAGGCCGATCCGACCGTAGAACCGACCTATGGTCTCTGGGGGTGGTGATCTACGAGATGATGACGGGTCGGCTTCCTTTCACAGGCCTACATCACGCGGATGTGCTTCACGCAATCGCTTCAGCCCCTTATGCTCCTGCGACCAACCTGCCAGCTGGCGCAGAGAAACTGATCTCCCGAGCGCTGGCGAAGGATCCCGCAGAAAGATACCAACGGGCCGAGGAGATGCTGGCCCATCTTCATGCGCTTCGCCACAACGTTCAGATTTTATCGCCGGGTCCGGTTGAAGACCACCAACGGCGTCCCAACTCGATCGCGGTGTTGCCGTTTTCCAGCCTGAGCGGAGATACCGAGGCGGAATATTTCGGGGATGGCCTGGCGGATGAACTGATCCATTTGCTGTCGCAGGTACGGGGAATGTTGGTGGTAGCGCGCAGTTCTTCTTTTGAATTCAAGGGCAAGAACGAAAGTATCCGCGAAATTGGCGAGCAGTTAAACGTAAATACAGTTCTGGGAGGCAGCGTACGCCGTATCGGCAACAAGTTGCGGGTCACGGCTGAACTTACCGACGCGATAGAAGGGTTCAATCTTTGGTCGCGGCGATACGACCGGGAGTTAAAGGACATCTTTGCCATCCAGGAGGACATTGCGCTCTCGATTGTCAGCATGCTCAAGCTAAATCTGAAGGGAGACACTACGCCGCCACGCTCGCGGTACGCAGGGAACGTCCAGGCGCACTCACTCTACCTGAAAGGACGGTTCTACTGGGACCAGCGAACGGGTGATGGCGTCAAGAAAGCGGGAGAGTGTTTTCAGCAGGCTATCGCAATCGATCCGAGATGCGCGCCCGCTTATGCCGGGTTGGCCGATTTCTATATCAGCCTCGGATTCTGGGGCGTGATGTCTCCCCTGGAAGCGTGGTCCCTCGGGCGCAATTTCGCGCTCAAAAGTCTGGGGATCGATTCACACCTTCCGGAGGCCGAGATATCGCTGGCAAAACTTGCGCTGTTTGCCAATTGGGACTGGACGAGCGCGGAACAACGGCTGCTTCGGGCGATCGAGATTGAGCCCTCTCTTTCTACGGGTCACTTTTCGTATGCGATTCTTCTAATTCAATTGGGGCAATTCGAGTCGGCCCTGCTGGAATTCCGTTGTGCCCGTGAGCTTGATCCTCTCTCTCTCTCAGTTAGTACGGGCGTAGCGTGGGCTTACTATTATGCGGGCAAGTTCGACCAAGCCGCCGAGGAGTGCCTGAAAACCTTCTCATTGCACGCGGATTATTTCGAAGCGCTTGGTTGCATGGGGCTCATTGCGATTGGCGAGGGACGGTTGGAGGACGCCGTTTCTTGGTTCGAACGAGGGCTGGCGGCCGAACCAATTCCTCTAGGGCGCGGTTTCCTGGGATACTCTTATGCTCTGAGCGGCCGAAACGAGGACGCGCGAGCGATTCTCGGCATACTGGAGACAGCAGCCACAACCCGCTACGTTACGCCTATTGCCCCGGCGCTGATCCACATAGGGCTTGGGGAATGGGATGAAGCGCTGACCTGTCTTGAAAAAGCCTGGACGCTGCGAGAGGCATTCATGGCTTACCTTAGAGTGTTTCCACCTTTCAACCCTCTGCACGGTTTGCCAAGATACCGAGCGTTGCTGAATGAGATTGCCAACGTAACCGCTTCGGAATACTTGACAATATAAAAGCACGGAATTCTGCTCTTGTTGAGCTATTGATCGCGTGCCAATCTCAGATCATGTTCGACTATAGACTTGCGGAACGAATGCTGACGCGATGAACGCTTCTGCGAAACGGCTGACGCCGCCAATAGGTGAGTGAGCGCCAAAGCCACTCCAGCGGGCCGCTGTAATAATAGCGAAACCATACCTGCGACAAGGTGAAGAGGAATATCCAGACCGCGAGGACGACCAGAGCTCCTTGCAGGCGATCAAAACGCGCAAATTTTCCGAATCCGCTACCGTAGAAGATTGTTGTGCAGATGATCGTTTCCAGAATGTAGTTACTGAACGCCATTCTTCCCAACAATGCCAATTTCGCCGCCCAAGGCCTGGATGCCGCAGTTTTGCACAGTATCATGACGCCACAAATCCATGACCAGGCAACCGCGAGGCTGCCCCAATAGTTGAACTGGGATCCCACGAAAAAGGCATAACGGAAGCTCCAGTGCGAGGCGAAGTCATGATAGACCCCGTAGGAAATGACTAGAACTCCAATGACGAGAGCCGCGAGCCCTGATCTGATGTACCGCGCAACAGGCAGACCCCCGGTGAGCAAACCGGTCTTGAAGAGTGCCATCCCGATCAGCATTAGACCGCCGGAGCGCCAGAAAGTGTAATAAATGAGACCCTGTAGTTCGAGAAGCCGTGCCTCTGGGATGCGGACAGACATCTCCCCCAGCCAGCCCTCTCGATAGGCTGCAACCTGGGCGGCTATCTGTTGTTGAGTTGGCTGCCAGAGCTCTCGTTCCACCGCCTGAATCTGAGAGGGTGGCCAAGTGTTCATCGCATGGAGATACGCAAGGTAGAGGACTGAGCTGACACTGAGAGCAATCAGACCCACGACAAGCAACCGTTTCCACGGCCATTTTCGAAGCCAGTAAACTGCCAGGCCGCAGACGGCATAGGAAAACAGAATATCTCCAGACCAAAGCAGGTAGGCATGGAGCACGCCAAAGAGCATGAGCCATAGACTCCGCCGTATAAAGATGCCGGTAGGCGGAACTCGTCGGGACTCAAGATGTGAAGTCAGCAGAACTATTCCGGCACCGTACAGAATTGAAAAGATGGTCATCATCTTTTCGTCGAAAAGTTCGCGGTTGACGAGCCATATCCAGAAATCGGATCCAGTGAGCGTGCCAGTCAATGTGGGATTGGAGTAGGCTGCCGATACCTGGGAAAAATACTGGATATTCATCGCAAGTATTCCGAGGATTGCCATGCCGCGCAATGCGTCGATGGCCAGGATCCGCTGTCCTTCCGCGACGGGTTCGGCAACCGGTTTCGGGCGGGACGGTTGTACGGCTTGTGGCAAAATCATGGCTGGCGTGTCCAGTCTTTCTTCAAGGACTGAGTTTGTGACGCAGCCGATTCTCCAGATCGATCTCTGGCCGACCGCTTTTCACAAAAGGCTACCTGCAGCCGGCTTCCTTCCGCAGGACTCATCGATATTCTTGAATGCCTGTTCAAACATGGGACTGCGTGATCAAAAACATGATACAAGAGACACTCTGGCAACCACACCGTGAGGACAAAACTCATTAGTCACCGATAAAACAAAGCCAGCCCGAGAATGAGCACAAGCAGCAGACCGATCAGCCCATTGTAAAAGTTCAGATAGCCGGACTGGATGACGCTGATACGATCCGAAATCGATCGAACCAGACGTGTGAGCGGCGTGAAGAGGTAGGGGCCGAAAATAGGGGCGACTTCTTGATTGAAGATCAGGCGTTTCACAAAGTAGGGGCCGTGATCGTATTCGCGCTCAAGGTTATGGGTAGGGCCGTAGATGAATCCGTAGAATGTGCGAAGCGCATTTGAGAATGCCAGAGAGGTGGTGGCGATACGGCGCGCGTCTTCGCGGCGACCACCAGACCAGACAGGCACTCGACGCAGATGGAACGCGCTCCTGCTCAATAAAAAGAGCAAAAGTGGAAGCAGGGCCAGAAGCGGCCCGGCAATGACCAGTTTCGTTGGAGAAATGAACGCGAATTTGCCGCTGAGGGGAACCAGAAGCCATGCATCCTTCATACGGGTCGCAGCATTGACTCCAAAGAAGGATTGGGTGGCCGGGCCAAGCATCTGCACCCACCAGGGCATGCCGACTGCCAGAGCAAGTACGCAGAGTCCTAGCAGAAAGACGCTGCCGCAGCGGCGTATAGAGAGGCGGGGCGGCGCGAAATGCCCATCTCCGAGAAGGCCGATCCCGAAGAGTTTGGCGAATGTTGCAAGTGCGACAGCCGCGACCAGAGCCAAACCGGCAGCTGATAATGCGATGGTCAATCGTGCAGCCACAACATTCACTTGCATACCCTGGAAGAGTGTCTGGAAGACATACCACTCGCTGACAAAACCCGCCTGTGGAGGTAAGGCAGCAAGACTCATGGCCGCGAACAGTGCGCCCACGCCGAAGATCATCGGCGTGTTTCTGAGCAGACCTGTCTGACGGATGAGGTAACTCTTATTCGCGGTGTACACGCCATCGGCAGTCAGAAACAACGTGCCTTTGGCCAGGCTGTGGCCCGCAAGATGAATGAGGCAGACAATCCATGCCAGTCCAGCTGCGGCAGGCAGGCCGGTCACAACAAACAACATCGACGCGCCGAGCACCGCAACGGCGATCCCGGCATTTTCTGCCGAGGACAAACTGAGCATGCGCCGCCAGTCTTCTTCCTGAAATGCATTGAAGATGGCAAGAATAGCGCTCAACACGCCCGCGATGATCATGATGATTGCCACGCTCATGGCCCAGATTCCCGCACGCGGCAACCAATCGAGAATGCCGCGCGCGAGCGCGTAAAACGCTGCGCTCAGGACAACGCCCGAAAAGATGACGCCAGTGGCTCCACTGCCGGAGCCATATGCGGCAGGAAACCACTCATAAAACGGCAGAACCCCCAGCTTTGCTCCGAATCCGATCAACAGCAGTAGGCCGACGGTCAACACTATCGCGGCTGAGGGCATGACCGAGGTTGCCAGTACCTCGAAACTCATAGAACCAGCGTGATTCCCGAGCAACAAAAGTGAAAGCAGAATCGCTACTGCTCCCACTTCGAGCAGCGCGAGCATGAACAGCGCCGGCCCCCCGCTTGATTCCGAAATTCCCTCGCCGAGAATCATGACGGCTCCACCGAGACTCATTACCTCCCACGCAATCAGGAAAGACATTGCATCCTGAAGCCCAAATACTCCGAGCGCGCCCAGCAGAGATATGGCCACGCCCGCCATCCACGCGGATTGTCTCGAACGCGAGGCTGCCGTACTACTCAGAGCGACGGCAAAGAAGGCCGGGGTAAGGCCAAACAGCAGTAGCCAGCAGGCGCCGGGGCTGAGCTGAAACCATACGGGCGTATCGGCGAGCATAAACCCCATCGCTACAGAACCTGAGCTTGCGGGGAGTGTCGCAATGCAGCCAGCGATTCCGGCGAGGCAGCCTAGTGCGACGCTGATGCGGGCAAGCTTTCCGCTTCGCTCCAGAAGCGCAGCCAGAAAAGCGATGCCCCATAGGATGGGCATGGCGAACAGAAGCTTATTGCCCATAATGCCCCCCGTGTACCATCTGTTCCGCGCGGCGCAACAACAGGAGCAGGGCATGAATCATCGCCGATGGGTTGGGAGGGCAGCCCGGCAGATAAATATCGACCGGCAGGATTCCATCAAGACCATGAGCACAACTATATCCACCTCCTGTAACTCCTCCTGAAACGGCACAGGTACCGGTCGCCATTACCCATTTGGGCTTGGGCATGGCGTTGTATGTTTCGAGCAGTGGCTCGTGCATGGCATAGGTCACGGAGCCGGTTACAAGGAGTAAGTCGGCAAAGCGGGGGGAGGGTGTAAAAAAGATTCCCAGGCGATGAAGGTTGTAATAAGGATTGTTCAGCGCCTGCAGCTCCGATTCGCAGCCGTTGCAGGAACCAGCGTCAACATGGCGTATATGCAGGCTACGGCCAAAGGTGCTCCGAATAACGTTCTTCAATTCCTGCGCCTCTTGCGTTGCCAACGCCTCTGTCCAAACCAGGTCTTCGCGGCGGCGCACGCCAAAGGCCCAATGGTCCGATTTCTCAAGTGCACCACCGGGGCAGGTTTCAGTGCAGAGCTGGCAGCCGATGCACTTGCCGTAATCAATGGTCAGCCGTTCGCCTGATACCGAGGCTTCGACCCCGATTGCACCAGGCAGGCAAGAGTCTACGCATGCACGGCAATTCTCATCGCAACGATCCGGGTTGAAAACCGGCAATCCGAGAACGCCCTGCTGTTGTGCGCTATCGCCTTTTCCCGGCCACGGGGTTGTCGCCAACCCTCGGCTCAGTCCGTACAGTGTCCAGATCGGCATCCAGGCTCTCCAATCCCCTATCGGTCGCATCCGGCCATGGTCAGACCGAAGCTTGCTTCGTTGATCGCATAGTCCATCATGTTTGTGTCATGGACGGTGAACGGAAACACACGCCAGTTTGAGAATGAAGGAGACTTCACCTTCACCCGCGCCAGTCTTCCTGAATCGTCGAAATGCACACAATAATAGGTAGAGCCTCGGGGTCCTTCGCACCATCCCAATCCTTCCGCATGCGGACTCATAGGCAGCTCGGTATCTATCGCGCCTTCCTGCATTTCTTCCACGCCTCTGAGAATGAGCGCGATGCTCGCACGAATCTCGGCCATTCTGATTTGCGCTCGCGCGTGTGCGTCGCCATCTCTACACATAGGAATTTTGATGGTGAGACTGTCATACGCGGCATACGGATGATCGCAGCGCAGATCACGCCGAATGCCTGAAGCCCGCTTGATCGGGCCAGAGGCTCCTTGATCGAACGCCGTCTGATAGGGCAGGTGTCCTGTTGTGATCAATCTGTCGAGATGACTGTTCGTTGTCTCCAGGGCGCGCATGTAGCTTTCAATTTCCGGCTCAAGCGTACGCAGGCGCCCAGGCAGGCCGTTCAAATCAAGATCGCGGCGCAGTCCACCGGGCTTGAGGAGCCCGCTCAGGAACCGGCTTCCAGTGAAGAAGCCGTTTAACTGCTTGCACTGCTCAGCCAGCAGCTTTCCCTGCGCTTCGCCGACTTTCAGCGTCGTTGTATGACAGAGGTGCCCCAGATAATAAAGGTGGTTATACAGGCGCTCCATCTCGGCCAGAATGCTTCGCAGATAGCGGGCACGAACCGGGATCTCGCATTCACACGCGTTTTCGACCGCCTGGCAGTAAGCAAGCGCATGCGACACGCTGCCTATGCCGGAAATGCGCTCGGCAATCAATGTGCCCATCATGGGAGACAAGCCTTCGAACCGCTTTTCCATGCCGCGGTGCTTGAAGAACAGCCGCGGATGGCAATGCAGGATCGCTTCTCCGATGTAATAGAAGACGATCTGCGCCGATTCGAGCACGTCGCCGCGCACTGGCCCGAACGGCAATATCTGGACGTCATTGCCTTCTACCGGTGGAAGGTCCCATGCCTCTTCGGTATAAGGCATGATCTGGTCTTTTAGATAACGAGGATCGAGCGGCGGCAACGGAGGGCGTGCGCCTTCGTGCAACACTAGAGGATGCGATTCAGGATGACCCGCAAAGGTAATCCCGCAGAGATCTGTCATCTCCCGCTCGTACCAGCCAAGTAATGGAATCTGCGAGGCAAGCGAATCCAACTGAACCGATTCCCGGGAAAGACGACAGCGCAATAATGGAAACGGCTTGCCTGGACCCTCGTCCGCAAGGTAGAGGACTTCTGGCGACTCTCCGGGCTCTGGGAACCAGGCATATGCCATTTGCAGCCGCGCACCCTGATCTGTGAGTTGCCGGCACGCTTCGGCAATTTCTGCTGGTTGAAGAACGCGTTCGGTGGTTTCTTTCACTGGCCACCTCCCATCACACTGAGAAACACCTGATGGAAGATGTTCCATAAACCATGCGGCCACCACAGTCCGAAGACAAGCAGTGGAAGAATGGCCAGCCACATCGGGAGGGTCCGCCATGCGGTCCATGGCAGAGGCACGATTTCTCCTTCTGGCGCTTCATCGAAGTACATGGTGCGGAAGTGAGAGAGAAAGCCGATAAAAACGATGATGAGAAAGATGGCGAATACGATTACGACCCAAAGATAACCCCCGCCAATCCCCGCACGAAGCACAGTGAACTCGCTCAGAAACAGCGCGAATGGCGGCGCACCTGCGATGCCCACCGCTCCCAGAAGCCAGAGAATGCCGCTGACAGGAAAGACCTTCAGCACATGACGGATATTTCTGATCTCTTTGCTGCGATCAGCGCGCATGGCATTTCCCGCGCCATAAAACATCAGCGACTTGTTCAGCGAGTGGTTCAGCATGTGATACAAAGTGCCAGCCATCCCGAGCGGTCCGCCAAAGCCAAGACCGAGGGCTTGAACGCCGATATGTTCAATGCTCGAATACGCCATCAGGCGCTTGATGCCGGTCTGCCGGACAATGAAAAGGACTGCGATCACGAATGAAAAAATCCCCAAACCCACAACTGCAGCATGAGCAAAGCGGCTGACAGAAGTTCCGGTGACAACGCCGAGAAACCGGGCTATACCTAACATGGAGGCATTCAACAATGCTCCCGAAAGCATGGCCGACACCGGAGCGGGAGACTCACTGTGCGCGTCCGGCAGCCAGGTGTGCATCGGAGCCAGACCTGCCTTGGTGCCATAGCCCACAAGCACCAGCAGGAAGGAGACGAGCAGCAGGGGCGGATATACCTGTGGAGCCGATTGGCGCAACGCAGCCCAGGTCATCGCATAGCTCGGCCCCAACACGAAGGAGCTGCCCCAATAGAACAAGACAGTTCCGAGCAACGCGAGGCTGATGCCTCCTGAAACAACAACAATATACTTCCACGCAGCCTCAGTGCTCTCAGCCTCTCGTTCAAAGCCCACCAGAAATGTGCTAACGAGCGTTGTGAGCTCGATGGCAATCCAGAACACGCCTGCATTGTTCATTACGCAGGCCAGTTGCATGGTGAGCGCGAACCCGGAAAACAACGCATAAAACACGGGCAGACGCTCTTCCTCATTCAAAAGCCGCATGTACCCGACAGCATAGACGGACGAGAGCGCGTAAACGATGGAAATACAGAGAATGACCCATGCACCAAAGGGGTCGAGAAGAACGTAACCATGAGCAAGTATCAGCGAGCCTGACAATGTGCGCAGGAGCAGCGGGATGCTGACCAGCAGATCGATAATTGCGGCTGTAACGGTTGCATACTCCGCACTGCTGGCGCGGCGCGAGAGGAGCGACACGACGATGGCTGCAAGTGGCGCAAGCAATAGGATCGAGAGTAACTGTTGCCCCATGCTCTATCCCACCAGCCTGTTGAGTTCGCGGCTGCTTGTGGTGCCCGCATGCACCACAAGGAACCGGACCAGCATGCCGAAGCACGCCACGACGATAAGCAAGTCAAAGAGAATGACGATCTCGATGAGCAGCGGCATGCCCGGCACAAGAATCTGCGAACCCAGAAAGATGCCGTTTTCGAGCACAAGCAATGCCAGAATCTGGCTGACCGCCTCATCGCGCACAGACAGCATGAGAAAACCCAGGAATTTCATCGACAGCATGATGGTGAGGGCCAGAATCACCACATGAGCCGCTCCCTGTCTCTGCCGGCTCATGTGGTTCGCGATGACAAAAGCAAACATCACCACACAGGCGCCGATCACCAGGCTTGAGCTGGACTGAAGGACCGAGTGGATTTCCCGTTTCACATTCAGCCTGCCGACAATGCGCATCAGCAGCCACGGCAGTACCAGGCCACGAAACAGGGCTGTAAGCACAGCGATGGCATACAGTTCCTTGTAGCCGCTGAAATAGCCCACTGACGCGGACAACGCAGCAATTAACCATGACTGGCCAGCGAACGCGTAGACGTAATTTTTTAACCAGTGCGAGCCGAGCATGACAAACGTCAGAAGCAGACTCAAGATCGCGAGCGAGCTGAAGATCGAAGCCTGCAACGAGTTGATATGTGCTAAGAACATCGCAATTCCTTAAAGCAACTGGCTTGAAACAATGGCAAGCACAGCAAAAAGAAATCCCGCCGCTAGAGGCTCTTGATAGCGGTAAAAGCGCAGGCGCGACTGAACGGTCTCAACTACGACGACCGCCATAGCCACCAACAAAAACTTGAGAAGCAGGGAAATCACTGAGCCAAGCTGCCCCAACGGTGTCCCCAGTTGCGACATGCCCCACGGAAGCAGGAACACATTGCAGAAAATGATGTAGAGGATGAATTGCTTCATCATCGAAGCCCATTTGAGCAGCCCCAACAAAGGGCCGGAGTATTCCAGAATCCGCGCCTCGTCGATCATATAAATCTCCAGATGAGTGCTTGAGTGGATCGGCAATCGGTCTGTCTCCACTAGCAGGAGCGCGAAGAAGGCCAGAATCAGGAAGAGATGCGCGGGGCTCCAATACACCGACGCGCTGCTCAGCAGCAGGTGATTCACAACAAATGGCAGCATGGCTTTTGCGAGCAGGCTGACACCGACAAGGACGAGGATCAGAGTAGGCTCGGCAAGGATTGCGAGCATCGCAGCACGGCTGGAGCCAATGCCCCCATAGACATTTCCTGAATCAAGGCCGGCCAGAATGATTGCGAACGAGCCGAGTGTCAGAATCATTCCTCCGCCCAGCATGTCTCCCATGTCCGAGAGCGGCAGCGGACGGTCCGTGAGCACAGGAATAAGGATTGGCACTGTCAGCATCGCGGTAAACGCGATGATCGGCGCAATAAAGTAAATCCACGAAGCTGACTCCGGAACGACGGACTGCTTATGGAAGAGCTTCCAAAGGTTGCGATATGGCTGAAAAATACTCGGCCCGCGGCTGCGCTGCACCCGCTCTTCTGCCTTCAGGATGAACCCTTGCAGGAGCGGCGCCAGCAACAGAACGCACAGGATCTGACAGACCTGGAGAACCTCATCGGAAAGGATCAATACTGCCTCCTGTTGCAATGAGTTTCAGCAGACTAAGCCGTATATAAAGTGCAGGGAAAGATTGTTCGCGATTCTTTTCCAGGCATTTCCTTCGCAAGACTCCTCCTGTTGGTAGGAGTCATCAGCCTGGAAGGCGGTTAGAGGTGGACTTCATCACCCAAACAGATTGTGGACTAATCCTGATGCCAACTCCAAGAATTGTCAAGAGAGCGAAGTTGCATGGAATCATGTCTCTTTTGGCTTCCGTCTGTGCATTTCCCGAGCCACAGATTCTCAAACCCTCGTGGTCCGCCGGGATGAACGAAGTATTTAAGGTAGTTGACAGGAATAGATTACGCGTCATACAAATAAATTGCTGCGGTGAAGGAGTTCGCCCTTAACCGCTGCCTATCAAGTTTCCACAGCGATAGGCAGATGATGACTCCTAACAGGGAATCCTGTTGTGAGTCATATCGCTCACGATTCCCAAACAATTTTCTCAGCGGAGCGCATTGTGGCGC
>JASHRS010000099.1 GCA_030037215.1 Silvibacterium sp.
CAGACTGGCCCCGTCGATGGCGGCCCGAACGGCGATAACGGAGCCATTGCCATCCCCAAGAAGCCCGCAGCCGAAGCGCCCGCTCCGCCGCCACCGCCTCCGCCTCAGCCGGCCAACCCTCCGGGGCTGGGGAATCTCTCCATTCGCGTCGATGTGCCGGTGGTTACGGTTGATGTGGGTGTCATCCTTGAAAAGACACACCAGTTCGTTCCTAACCTGAAGGAAGAAAACTTCCGCGTCTACGAGGACGGCAAGCCGCAGGAGATCTCCCACTTCTCGCAAATCAAAGCTCCCATCACCGCCGTTCTGCTGGTGGAGTTCGCGGCGAACAACTGGTTCTTCATTCAGGACATGCGCGAGGCTGCCTTCGCTTTCACCCAACAGCTCCGCCCCGATGATTATGTGGCCGTCGTTACCTACGACATGCACACCAATATCCTCACCGATTTCACACAGGACAAGCGCGTGGTGCTCAACGCACTCAACACGCTCACCATCCCCACATGGAACGAGACCAATCTCTTTGACGCGCTCTACACCACGCTCGACCGACTCAGCCGTGTCCCTGGCCGCAAGTATGTCATCCTCGTCTCTTCCGGCCGCGATACCTTCTCGAAAATCACGCTGGATAAGTGCCTGCAGAAGATCAAGGAGACGCCGAATGTCACCATCTTCAGCATCGGGACCGGCCAGTATTTCCGCCTGATGACCAACGCGGACAGCGGCGTAGGCATGCGCGGCGGCATTCGCGACCTGGACTACCTCCAAGCCGACAACCAGATGAATACCTTCGCCCGCATGACCGGAGGTATGGCCTTTTTCCCGCGTTTCCAGGCTGAAATGCCCGAGGACTTCGCGGCCATCAACGAATCCATCCGCAATCAGTACGTGCTCACCTATAGCCCTACCAACGCCAAACAGGACGGCACTTGGCGCAAGATTCGCGTGGAGCTGGTCGACGACGAAGGTCACCCGCTCAAAATGCAGGATGAGAAGCACAAGCCGCTCAAGTACGACATCATTGCTCGCGACGGCTACAGGGCGAAGCAGGAAGTGAATTAAGGCAACCCAGCAGCCAATAGCTCCGTAGAAAAGCGCCCGTTGAGACTACTGGCTGTTGGCTATTAGCTACATCTCAAGCACTACCCTGAACCGCGCCTTGCCGCTCATCATGCGCGCATAAGCTTCAGCAGCTTTCTCCAGCGGATACTTTTCGATCAGCGGCCTTACACCCTGCGCCACACTGAACTTCAGCGTGTCTTCTGAATCGATGGCTGTCCCGCTCGGCCAGCCCTGAATGCCCTGCTTGCGAAGCAGCATCGGCAGCACATTTGCTTTCAGCGGAGTCGCAGCCGCGCCCAGCACGACAAACTTTCCCTGATGTCCCAGGCCGCCCAGCGCCGCCGACATCGCGTCCGCATCCGTCACCGTCGCCAGAATCGTCTTCGCTCCGCCCAGCTTCTGCAGTGCTGCTGAAACGTCTTCTACAGTGCTGTCGATGTAGTGCGCCGCGCCCAGTTCATGCGCGAACCTGGCCTTGTCCGCGCCGCGCGCAATGGCCACCGTCGTGAAGCCCATCTTCGCCGCATACTGTACGCCCAGATGCCCCAGACCGCCCATACCCAGCACCGCTACAACCGCAGGAGGCTGCGCTCCGCTGTTTCGCAGTGCGTTGAAGGTTGTAATTCCCGCGCACAGCAAAGGTCCGGCCTCAGCCCCGGCCAGCGACTCCGGAACCGCAGCCAGCGCGATCTCCGGAGCAAGCACATACTCTGCATATCCGCCGTCGTAGGCAATGCCCGGAATCTTCAGATTCTCGCAACATACCAGGTCGCCCCGGCGGCACGGATTGCACTTGGTGCAATGCCCGCCATACCATCCCAATCCCACGCGCTGGCCGGCTTTCCACTGCGTCACACCGTCGCCGATCGCATCCACCAATCCAACCACCTCATGTCCGGGCACCCTCGGGTATGCAATCCCCGGAAACAATCCTTCCTTGGTGATGGAATCGCTGTGGCAAACGCCGCATGCCTGCACTTTCACCCGCACCCAGCCGGCCTCCGGCTCCCTGACCTCGCGCGTTACCAACTCGATATCGCCTCCGGCTTTCACAACCAGCGCAAACCGCCCCGTTTTTGTCTTTGCCATTGCGTCCTCCTCCGACGTTCGATGCGCTGCGCCAGAAAATGCACCAGAGTATTCACAAGAATTTACAAATTGCTCTTGCCTTCAACATCGGCGGCAACTATTTGCTCTGATTGCTGGCCGCCGAATGCAGCCTGCCCCTTTTTTCTCCGATGCAGCACCACCAGCCGCACCGCAAGCGCCAGCGCTCCGCCGATGGCCGTGCATACTGCTCGCCTGTGCGCAATCTCCCCACCCGGAATCTGCGCCAGCGACAGCAGAAACACGATATATCCCGTGATGAAGACCCCAAACAGCGCGTAATTCACGTTCAGCGTCGCATAAGAGAGCCACGCAAAGACCACTGTGACTGCCGCCAGCACCACCGGAGATGGGGTGAAATGCGCGATCAGAATGCTCAGCAGCCACGCGCCGGCAACTGTCCCCAACGTTCGCGCAATGGCCTTATTCGCTGTGTCCGCGAGCCCCGGCTTCAATACCAGCACAGCTGTCATCGGAATCCAATACCCGCTGGCAAAATGCAGCCTGTGGTAAATTTCAGTACTCACGGCCACAGTTACAAGCAGGCGAAGCGAATACGCTACCGTAGAATCTGCAAAGTTCCGCTTCTGCACGGTTGCAGCGACATGCGCCATGGCTGCCCGCAACGCAATCTCTTCTTCGCGTACATACCGCGATATGCCCCGCAGGTGTTCACGCAGTTGGCTGAACAGCCGCAGCGCAGCGCTCGACCATAGCACCTGTGTTACGCCTCCAGCCAGCATCAGAAGTACGCGCACCACCGCGGCCTTGGCTGAAGTCGGAAATGCTGAGCCCACCAACAGAGCCACGACGCCCTGGAGTCCCACCCAGCCATAACCACCGGGACGCGCGGTCAGCATTCCGTAGCCGAACGCCCAAAACGCCGCTACTGTCACCAACACATAGCTGTCGTGTCCGGCTACCATGCCGACAAAGGTTGAGAACGTGATTCCGAGAGAGGCAAAAATCATCGGGAGCAACGGCGAGCCCTCGATGCTGTGCTTGGCGCCGAATCCCACCGTCATCGCACCGGCAGCAGCGATCATCCCCGCAGTCGGATGCCCCGCGGCCAGCCCAATTGCAAGGCAGAATGCGATTGGCACAACAAAAATCAGGTCGGTGGCAAAAGTCTGCCGCCGCCAGTTGAACACGTAGCTGTCGTTCAAATATGCCGTAAATGGACTCGCGCTCATGCCTCCACCACAAATATCACGGCAGCAAAAAGCCCAGTCCATTGAACTGGGCTTTTGCAGGGTTGGTTTCTCAACCTATTGGGATTCGTGGAAGTAGCGCGCAACCGTGCGCACAAACGGCCGTCCCGATTCGGGAACGGCAACCTGGCCCGCCAGAATCTGGTGGTAGGAGTAATTGCCGCCATACAGCACATCCGTGTCGTCCTGGTTCTGGCTCACAGACGTGCCGTCGAGGTCGATGCCGGCAAACACGCCCTTGCTCCGCGAATAGGTCAGCAACTCTGCGCTCATATTCAGCGATGTATCGGCCTGCGCGTTGCGGCCCACTGGTCCTGCTGCTGCTGCTGCGTCGCCGCCGATCTTAAACTTGCTCTTCAGCAGGTCCTGCATGCCGTGCTGATTGATCGCGACAAGCACGAGGTCCGTTCCCTGCCCGCCGATTTGCAGGCCAAACGAACCGCCAGCCATGCGAATGAACACCGGACCGCTCCACCCATGGCCCGTGCGGCAGGTGACAACACCCTGCCCGTATTGCGCGCCAACAAGAAACGCAGCCTTTTTCAGGCTGGGCACAACCGCGACGCAAACGGCCTGTTTGATAATGCCGTTGGGGACACCTTTGTCTGGGGTCTGGGATAGCTGATCAATGATCAGCCGTGCCCTCTCCATGCGATCATTCAGGTCGGCCAAGCTCGACGCGGCATACACCGATGCCGTACATGCGACAACGCATAAAACTGCCAGCAATTTTTTCATCATGGTTTTTCCTCTCCAGGAAATAATCTGTCGCGCTGAATCCGATACGCGAACTGCGCCCAGCCGTTTCTATAGAGTGGGGTCTATAGAGTTGGACGGGCAGCGCATCATATTTACTCAGAACATCTTAAGTATAGATGCGTGCCGTTGTCGCCGGGTTGATTGTGCTCACAAAGGGTCGTGTTTTCAAAGCACAAAAAAGAGGGGCTGCGGATGTCTCCTTCAGCCCCGTTCCCCAGATCTGCGTTGTTGCTAGTTATGTTCTAAAGGTTACCCATTTTTGGTGCAAGATAACCAAAGGCCAATGTCCTAAAGTAACGGGGCTCCGAAAACCATCGTTTCCGGAGCCCCGACTAAAAACAGCGCAATGCGCTCACTCAGTACCTAATTCTTGTCCCAGTTCGCTGCCCGAACTGACAACGCAATCCGGTTTTCCACGCCAGCCTTGCGGATCAGCTTTGCAATGTATGACTTAACCGTTCGTTCCTCAATCCCCAGCGTGAGTGCAATCTCACGATTGGAACGCGCGGCCTGCAGCAGGCTCAGCACTTCCTCTTCACGCTTGGTGAACGTCAGGTTATGGCGCCGTATCGGCTTGTTCTCGTTCGGATTTAGCAGACGGTCGACAAACTGAGACAGCACCTTCCGCGGCGCCCAGATCGATCCAGAGGCGACTACATCGATGCACATGATGACCTGCTCCGGGGTCGCCGCTTCGTCGAGATATCCCTTCGCTCCAGCCGCGATTGCGTTCATGATTGTCTCCTGGTCGCTCTCTGCGCCCATCACAATCAGTTTCAGGTGCGGTTGCGCTGCCTTGAGCCTGGCCAGCAGGTCGAATGAATCAGCCGGATTGTGCAGGCCCAGCATGATCATGTGCAGATCATGATTCGCAAGCGCACCGGCAAGCGTCGTGGGAACAACCGTGACGTGCGGCATCTGCTCGCACACTGACTGGAATCCGGCGACCCGGAGCGGTTCAAAATCCAGGAGCCCAATGTTCAATTGATCGTAATACTGATTTTGATGCTGATGCGGAGGAACCGGGGCAGACATAGCTCATCACCAGACTGCTCTCAAGCCGGATGTGCCGCCACATTCGACCCTGCGAGCTGCTTACTTGTCCTTGCAGTAACAGGGCGAACGATCCCCGTATTAAAGCTTGGGGAGCACAATGCCCTGCTGCTTCTGGTATTTGCCCTTGCGATCAGCGTAGCTGATCTCGCAGGGCTCGTCGGACTGAAAAAACAAAATCTGACACAGACCCTCATTTGCATAAACCCTGGCAGGCAATGGGGTCGTATTAGAAATTTCCAGCGTCACAAATCCTTCCCATTCTGGTTCGAATGGCGTTACATTCACAATAATTCCACACCGCGCGTAAGTCGATTTACCTACGCATATCGTTAGTACATCACGCGGAATCTTAAAATACTCGACTGATCGTGCCAGTGCAAAGGAATTCGGAGGAATAATTACAGAATCCGCTTCCACGCTCACGAACGACCGCTCGTCAAACTTCTTGGGATCAATGATCGCGCTGTTGACGTTCGTGAAAATCTTGAATTCGTTCGATACGCGCAGATCATATCCATACGACGAGAGCCCGTAAGAAATGACCCCGTCTCTTACCTGTTTCTCGCTGAACGGCGAAATCATTTGGTGCTTCAATGCCTGCTCGCGAATCCAGCGGTCGCCCTTTATTGCCAGAAAAACCCCCTTGCCGGACCCACCTGGGCCCCCGGACCTTTCATCCTGTGCAGAATTCTTCGCATCTCGTGGTGAAATTGCATCTTACGAAACGTCACGGTGCGTTGACAATGCGGAAAATCCTTTCTAGCATCGTTCTCAACACTGGAGACGCTGTATCTCATATCCGTGTTTCGGGGGAAGCCATTGATTAAGCAGGACATCGTACACCAGGTAATTGAGCGTACCGGACTGCCCCGCGTCAAAGCCGAGGCTGCCGTCGAGACCGTTTTTGAGAGCCTCAAAAAGGCGCTCGCAAACGGGGACCGTATAGAGCTACGTGGATTTGGCGTCTTCAACGTCCGTCCGCGCAAAACCGGAATAGGCCGCAATCCGCGCACCGGCGCCGAGGTAAGCATTACGCCGGGCCGCGCTGTGCGGTTCAAACCCGGCAAAGACCTTCACGAACTCGGCTAGCTGAGTGTCCGGTACATCAGCAGGATGAATCCCACTTCGTAGGTGACCGCGAAAACCGCGAAGAAGACATGGAACCACGGCCGCTTGACCTTCAGTGCAATCAGGCTCAACAACAGATATAGCGCGGTGCGAATGTTGTAGGTCATTTCGTGCCGGTGGTAATACACGCTTCCCTTCAGCAGCGTATCCCCCATATCAACGACAATCGTCAGCGCCAGCACCGCGAAGAACCACTGCCCGCGTGAATAAAAATAGCCGCGATACCCGTCATATTCGCCAATCTGGTCCGGGAAGATCAGCACGCACAGCAGATAAATCAAGACCGCGTACAGCGCAATAAACAGATACAAGGGAAACGTCCACTGCCGCACCAGCGTCAGGTTGAACTCCCACCACCAGTAATGAATCACGTACAGAAACATGAACAGCACCCACAGCAGATGGATCCAGTACACCTTGTACCGTTTGGGATGCTGAATAATCAGAGCCAGCCCGCGCAGCAGATGCGCCACGGCCAGGCCAATGACCATTCCGAACAGCACTCTTATGTGAAGGTAAAGGTCCATTCCGCCCTCCAGAGCGCGGGCTTCACGCGTGGGCGTTGCTGACGAGGCGTGACGGCAAGCCTTGCTCGTGCGTACCTCGATTACGGGCCCTTTAAGACAGTAGCAATGGTATGAAAAAGTGGCTTGAATCGGCAATCCCCGCTCTTAAAATGACGAGCCATGCACATCAAAAAACAGCGCCTTCAGGCAATAAAGCTGAAGGCGCCGATAATTTTCCTGGTTGTAAGCAGCGTAGAGGCAAGCAGTGAGAGATGACACGTTGGATTTCGACCCGGTGAAATTCTGTTGAATCCGATTTCGGCTGAAACAAAGCGGCCAGCGTTAAAGCTGGCCGCGTCATGCTGCTGTCATCTATCGTTGATTTTCTCCCGGCAAAACCGGAGAAACGCTGAAGCGCGGATGCTCAGTAACGGTAAAGCTCGGCCTTATACGGACCCTCCACCGGCACACCCAGATACTCTGCCTGCTTCGGGGTCAGCGCTGTGAGTTTCACGCCGATCTTTTCGAGGTGCAGCCGCGCCACTTCCTCGTCCAGCTTCTTCGGCAGCGTGTACACATCGACCTTGTAGGTGTCCTTGTTCTTCCACAGGTCGATCTGCGCCAGCGTCTGATTCGCAAAGCTGTTACTCATCACAAAGCTCGGATGGCCAGTTGCGCAGCCCAGATTCACCAGCCGCCCTTCAGCAAGAATGAAGATGCTGTTGCCGTTGGGGAAGGTATACGCATCAACCTGCGGCTTGATGTTCACCTTCTTCACACCTTTTTCCGCATTCAACCGGTCCATCTGGATCTCGTTATCGAAGTGCCCGATGTTGCACACAATCGCCTGGTCCTTCATCGCCTTCATGTGCTCGAGGGTGATAATATCCACGCCGCCCGTGCAGGTCACGTAGATATCGCCCCGGCCCAGTGTGTCCTCTACGGTTGTAACTTCAAAGCCTTCCATCGCCGCCTGCAGCGCATTGATTGGGTCGATCTCCGTCACCACCACGCGCGCGCCCATGCCGCGCAGCGAGTGCGCGCAGCCCTTGCCCACATCGCCGTATCCGCAGATCACAGC
>JASHRS010000100.1 GCA_030037215.1 Silvibacterium sp.
GCAGAACTAGCAGGCCCAGAATCAGGATGTCGAGCAGGGTATTTTGCATAGTTCAACCACTCCTATATCGGCAAAGAGTGGTATATCCTCATCCGAAATCGGAGATTACCTTCGAAATCTGCCCGGCTTCAAGTAAAAAAGCTTCCGGGATGGGCAAAGCCCATGAAAATGGGGAGGAATGGTGGGCAGTGAGGGACTCGAACCCCCGACTTCCTGCTTGTAAGGCAGGCGCTCTAACCGGCTGAGCTAACCGCCCGGACAGTCCCGGAGGCTGTTGGATATCTCGAACCTGCGGCGTACTCAGTCAATTCTAACAGTAGTGGTCGACTTCGGAAGTGTTTTCTCTGCTCCGAAGCCATTGACCTGTATAGACTAAAATCTCGTGACAAGACTCATCCTTAATGCAGACGACCTTGGGTTGACTCCAGGGGTTAACCGGTCGGTTCTCGACTTGTACAATGACGGAGCGCTTACGTCAGCGACGCTGATGGCCACGGCAGGCCACACGCAAGCGGGAGTGGCGATGGTTCGCCAATCCGGCCTCAGCGTCGGGTGTCACATAGTTCTGGTTAACGGCCAACCAGCTCTGCCTAATGATCAGATCCCTGCACTGGCTCCTCATTCGGGGGTCTTCCGTGCAGGACTCGGCGCATTTGTCTTGGATTTGGTACGCGGTGTTATTCCCGAAATGGAAATCGAGATGGAAGCTGTTGCGCAGATACGTCGCCTTCAGGCAGCAGGTGTAACCGTTACACATCTCGACACGCACAAACATACGCACATGTTTCCGCGTGTTTTGCGTCCATTGTTGCGGGCTGCAATCTTGTGCGGAGTTCATGCGGTTCGCAACCCGTTCGAACCTGACTGGGCGCTTAATGCAACCGCTGATAGCCCCATACTGCGGCGCATGGAGGTTCGCTTACTCCGGGTCTGGCGGCGTGAGTTCTTGCGATTAGTGCGACAAGCAGGGGTGACCACGACCGATGGAGCGATCGGAGTACTTGCGACTGGCAGCCTCGATACCGAGGCGCTCAAGCATCTGCTGTATGCCATACCACCAGGCACATGGGAGCTTGTCTGTCATCCAGGCTATATCGATCAAGATATAGATAAGGTGCAAACGCGCTTGCGTAGATCCCGCCCCATTGAACACGAGGCGTTGGCAAAAATTGTCCCTCAATTTTTGAATAGACATCCTGAGATAGCACCAGTTAGTTTTGGGCAGATATTCTGAAACATTACATGAATCCCCTGATGCCAACACCGCGTCAAAATGTCACGGCTGTATATTCATGAAGATTGGAATTACCTGTTACCCAACCTACGGCGGCAGCGGGGTTGTAGCAACCGAACTGGGCATTGAGCTCGCCTCTGCGGGTCATGAAGTCCATTTCATAACCTACTCGCAGCCGTTTCGCCTTACAGGGCGCGAGCAGGGCATCTTCTACCACGAAGTCCCGGTTTCTAATTACCCGCTCTTTGAATACCCGCCTTATGACCTGGCTTTGGCAACACGTATGTCCGAGGTCGCGGCATACTACAAACTCGATCTGCTCCATGTTCACTATGCAATCCCACACTCAATCTCTGCTTATCTGGCGAGACAAATGCTGGCAGAACGCACTCACCGACTGCCCTTTGTCACAACCTTGCATGGAACAGATATCACGTTGGTGGGGCTGGATCATTCGTATCTACCCATCACGCGCTTCGGAATCAATGAAAGTGACGGTGTGACTGCGATCTCAACCTATTTGCGCGATAAAACTGTGCAGGAGTTCCGAGTCAGACGCCATATAGAGGTAATTCCCAACTTTGTAAACTGTGATGTCTACACACCATTAAATGAGGAAGACCGCAATAAAGGTCGATCTCAATTCGCCGAACCTGGAGAGAAGATTCTTCTGCACCTTTCAAACTTTCGACCTGTCAAGCGGGCAATTGACGTCATCGAAATCTTTGCACGTGTGGCGCGAGATATCCCTGCACGATTACTGCTGGTTGGTGATGGACCCGACCGCTCGCAGGCGGAATGGCTGGCGCGAAAATTGCATCTTCAGGACCGCGTCCGCTTTCTTGGCAAACAAGCTGGAGTCAGTGATTTGCTGCCTCTAGCTGATTTAATGCTTATGCCCAGCGAACTCGAGTCCTTCGGCTTGGCGGCGCTTGAATCCATGGCCTGTCGTGTACCCGCAATCGCGACAGCCGTAGGTGGGGTGCCAGAACTTATCGATGATGGTGTCAATGGACGCCTTTTTGCAGTAGGCGATATCGAGGGGATGGCGCTGGCTTCAGTTGACTTGCTGAGCGATAGCGCAAAATATTCGGCCATGGCCAGCGCGGCACGGCAGACAGCGCAGAAGCGCTATTGTGCGTCGCGAATCATCCCGCAGTACGAGGCCTATTATGCTCGTGTACTGGAACGCGGGACTTCGTCTTGATTTTCACGGTCCCAGTCCTCACTGACTGGAATCATTAGAGTAACTTTGGTCCCTCGACCCGGATGACTCGTTACATCGAAATGAGCAGCATCTCCAAAAAGCACATCGAGGCGCTCTCGCACATTCTTCATGCCGATCCCTGTACCACTCAGCACTCCGCTTGAATGCGACCTGCCGGGGCCAATTCCAACTCCATCATCCTCAACCTCGATAATCATCTTGCCGAGTTCGAAGCGGCTTCTTAACGTGATGGTCCCCCCGCTGATGCGCGGCTCAAGTCCATGCTTAATGCTGTTCTCAATTAGTGGTTGCAGAAGCATGCTCGGAACCGGCAGATCGAGGGTGACGGGATCAATCTCCTTCACTACGCGCAGTTTTTCGGCTCCAAAACGCACAACCTCTATGTCGAGATAATCGTCAGTAAAGCTCAACTCATCGCGCAGCAGGATGTAGAAGTCGTGGTCTTTGAGAAGCGCGCGGAGGATATTCGCTAGTTTTACGATTAATTCGCGCGCCTGTTCTGGCCTGAAACGCACCAAAGACGCGATTGAATTGAGTGTATTAAACAGAAAATGAGGATTAATTTGTCGCTGCAGCGCATCTAGGCGTGCTTCCAACAATAACCGTTTCTGCTCTTCGAGAAACCGCTCATTGCGGATTGCGTTCCACACCTTGAGAGGAATGCCGACCACCATCGCAGCGCAGGCCCAGATAGCTAGACGGATTGGCCAACTGTGAGTCGTCAGCGCAAATAACCGGGCCGGGTAGAGCCTCGCCAGCCACTCACGACAAATTTCCATGCCAATAATCAGCACCAGCAGTAGAATCTGCCGGTCAAAGCGCGGCTTTCGAAGGTTACGGCGAATCCAGCGGTAGATGCTGAGATCAACAAATGGAGAAAATGACCAGACTTCCTCTTCTTCGACGAATTTGCCGAACAGTCCGGCAGTAATCGCCACTGCCAAGTCGAATGGAAGCGATAGGTATTCGTGGTGCAGCATTGCTGGTAGCGAAAGTGCGATCGCTCCGCCAATTGCCGAGAGTGGACCTAGGAGAATCCCAAGCAAAATTGTGGTCTCAAAGGAAACGTCGGCGGCAAAGAAGTTCGGAACGACAACACGCACCCATACACCCAGCGCTAGTGGAATCACGATAAAAGCCAGCAAACCAAGGGTCTGACTTGGGCGCCTTTTTGATGTGAACAAGAGATTTTGAAAAACACGCGAACGCGCCAGTGCACCGGACACGGCGGCCGCGACCCCCAACTTCACCAACAGCGTGATCAGGATGAGTTTTGGCTCAATCACGCTCTTACTTTACTCTTACCGGGTGGGCTGACCGTCGGAAAGATGCCCCATTTTTTCGCGTTTGACCTTTAGATAGTCTCGAAAAGTGTCCTCTGGTTCAATGTCAGCCGGGATACGCTCGATCACGGTGATCCCAACCGACTGAAGAGCTGCCACCTTTTCAGGATTATTGGTAATCAGGCGAACGGAATCAATTCCCATTAGCTTGAGGATCGCGGCGGGAAGCCCGAACTCGCGGCAATCTGCTTTGTAACCCAGCTCTACATTGGCCTCGACGGTATCGAGACCCTGGTCCTGCAATTCGTAGGCTTTTAGTTTCCCCATCAGCCCGATGCCGCGCCCCTCCTGCTGTTCGTATAGAAGAATGCCTGTACCTGTTTCAGTAATTTTTTCAAGCGCCAATTCGAGCTGCAGACGGCAGTCGCAGCGGAGCGAGTGAAATACATCTCCAGTGAGGCACTGTGAGTGAATGCGCACGATAGGCGGGCTGGAGTGAATATTCCCCATAACCAGCGCAACCGCAGACTCGGTTTTTACGGATGGTGCAGTCATTCCCTGCTGGCATGGCTCAGATCCAATAACCGTCCCTTCAAAACCGAGGATACGAAAATGTCCCCATCGGGTGGGAAAATCCGCATCCGCCACCTTCCTGACGCTCTCTAACGGCATAGTCCCATTATAGATGCGCTGATTTGCCCCAATGACGCAGACTATCTCTCACGAAAAGACTCTGCTCACCACGCCAGTACTCCTACGACGTCTCCTGCTGCGTCGTAGCCGTACCTAAGCAATAAGGACCTGTACATGTGATCGCTGAAATGTTTTGATTGCTTCGTCTGAAATCCCGTCGTCAGTAATCAAGATGTCGATATCCGTTACTGGGCAAATGACGGCAGGACTCGTCATCCCCACTTTACTCGAGTCGGCTACGACGATCACCTGTTTCGATCGCCTAGTCATCGCACGGAAGACCGCCGCTTCGTCAGCTTCAATCGTAGTGGCGCCGTGCTGGGGGTCTATTCCGCAAACCCCAACAAAGACTCTGTCCATCATGACCACATTGAGGGCTTCGAGGGCTGTTGGTCCGATGAGCGAAAACGCCCCGGGCCACCGCATGCAGCCACCAGTGAGCGTGGTGTCAAGCCCATTGCTCGAACTCAGTTCCATACCAATATTTACGGCGTTGGTGATAATGTGCAACCCGTTACGCAGACGTAATGCCCGCGCCACTTGAGTTGTTGTGGTGCCAGCCGTGAAGCCAATTGTTTCGTTCTCCTGAACTAGGTCAGCCGCCGCCATGGCGATGCGTTGCTTCTCCGGTCCAAAGCGTCCCTCACGAACATGAAAGGATGCATCGAAGCGGAACGGTTCATAGGTCTGACCCGCCAGCATGGCTCCGCCGTGAGTGCGATGCACTAGCCCGCGCTCTTCGAGACGCACGAGATCTCGCCGGATGCTTGCAGGCGAGGTCGCGAACAACTGGGTCAATTCCTCAACTGACGCCTTACCGTGACTTAGCAGCAGTCGCAGGATTTCCTTCGCGCGTTTCTCGGTCTTTGAAGACATGCCTATTAATATTTAGATATTAGGCGTGATTAGATGCCAGCGTGCTTCCATTCTACGGAAGCACTCCACACAGGTGGTAGTGCATATTTAGATCACCTTCACTGCGCACTGCTACGCTCGACTTCCACCTTGCCTCCAGAAGATTCCATCAAACGGTGGTCGGCGTTAAGTGCCTCCCTTAGCGCCCACACATCTGTCGCAGTAGCTACCTTGCGTGAGTAGTCATCGATACCTGGATCTCCGAGATGAATCTTACGACGCTGGTGCTTGACTGGGCTCGGCACAATTCGGCGCAACGCAGCATGGAATTCAAATGCTCCAGTGGCCCGCGCTACCTGCTGCACATTCTCTACTCGTATCCCCCCTCCGGCCATGATCCGCATGCGTCCCTTAGAAGCCTCGACAAGCTCCCGAATTTTATGGCGTCCCTGCATCGCAGTTGGTTCGCCTCCAGAAGTGAGCACTCGATCGACGCCTGTCTGGATTACATTCTCGAGCGCGCTCTGGATATCATGTGCCATATCAAATGCTCGGTGAAACGTCACCTCCATCGGGCGCGCCAGTTCCACCAACTTACATGTTCGCTCGACATCTATATCTCCTTCGACAGTAAGTAAGCCCAGCGCCACGCCATCGGCTCCGGATTCCGCAGCGAGCACAATGTCTTCGCGCATCACAGTAACGTCATCATCTGTATAGAAGAAGTCGCCTGCGCGAGGCCGAATTATCACATGAACGCCAATAGCGATCCGTGACCTGACAGCGCGAATCAACCCAACGCTTGGGGTCAATCCTCCCTCGGCGAGTGCGGCGCACAATTCAATTCGCTGTGCACCGCCTGCCTCAGCTGCAACTGCCGACTCCAGCGAATCGACACAGATCTCAAGAGCTGTCATCAGTACTTACCTGTTCGACTGAACAAAAGATCGGTGCGCAGGATTCGAGACCAGCACCCGAATTAGCATAAATGCGTCCCCGCGCTGGTAAACATCAAAATCTGTAGTTCGCAGAGAATTGCAGATGCCGTTCAGTTGAGCGGACTGCTCCACTTCCCTGGTTCGAGATATTGCCAAAGGTACTGTCGGTAATTCCGGTATCCGGGTTTCCATAGCTGGCAATGTTGAGCGCATTGAAGGCGTCGAATCTGAAGCCCACTGTCTGCTCGCGAATAACGTGAAAGTCCTTGAAGGCGGACATATCGACATTGAGGTAACCAGGACCAGTGACGTTGCCGTTCCTCGCAGTGCCGAAGGTATTCGGAGCAGGAACGCCAAAGGCACAGACGCCATTATCAACTCCAGGAGTCGTGCAGGGCGTTGCCGAAGGATCGGTGCCAAACCAGTTATCGATACTGCGATGAACAATTTTCAGTTTGCGGTACTGATTAGGGCGCGAGTTGCCGTAGCTGTTGGAGTTGTTGCCAGGCCCGGTAAGAGATTGCGGGAAACCGGTGTATCCGACACCGACTGCTGCAATCCTCCAGCCGCCAATTGCCTCGTCAGCCCAGCGATTGATGCCAGAGAGAAACTGCTGGCCGCGCCCGATAGGCAGCGCATAGACCATGGTTCCGCTGACGTTGTGACGAACATCGTATCCGGCAGGACCCCAATCGGCAGCACTGTCATAGTAGTTCTGGAAGGCGCCACTGAAGCCGTTGACGTTCAGAGCATAGTTGCCGAGGCTGTTAGTGAGCGACTTGGCATAGGTATAGTTCAAGGTGAATTCGAGACCACGGCTCAGGCGCTCACGTAGCACGGCTTGCAGGGCGTTGTAATTCATGGCTGCGCGCGACTCGGTAATCAGCAGAGGACTGGACCCAACGCTGGCGATGGGAGCGTTGATTCCGATGTACTGATTGTTGTAGTAGGGAGCAGAGGTCGGATCGCCGTTCACCAGCCACTGATTCAGGTTGCCGTAGTCTTCGACGTGCTGGCCCTGTTCGCCCAGGTATCCAACCTGCAGCGACATGGTATGGGTAACGGCATATTCTGCCGTCAGGTTCCACTCCTGTACATAGGCAGGCTTGATGTCCTTGGGATAAACATTGTAGGTTCCACCGGCGCTGACTGTGCTTCCGGTGAAGCCTTCCTGGGCTGTGCGGGGCACATTGTAGGGAGCGGCTGCTGTCGGAGAATATACAGGCGTTTGCACAGCCTGAATGAATGGAGTAATCGAGGTCAGGCGCTGGTTGGAGGAGTTGCCTTCAAAGAAGCTGGTTGCGCCGTAACCGCCGCGGATGACAAAGCGGTTGCTTGCCTGGTAGGCAAAACCCAGGCGAGGCATAGCTTCGTTCTGCACGTTGTAGCAGCCACGATTGTCACAAAGACCGGACCCGACAGGCGCTCCAGCAGGCACCTGATGAGCGTAGATTACCTGTCCGGTTGCGATATCGACATTGCCAGTTTTGTTGTTTTGCTCAATCCAGGGCTCGTCGTATTCGTAGCGGACACCGAAGTTGAGGGTGAGGTTGGGCATGATCTTGAAGTCGTCGTTGACATAGCCGGCGATGCGCCATTGACGTTGCCCGACGTTGACGCTGGCGAGTGTTGCTGCGACCTGGCTCACACGGTCGAGGACGAAGTCCGCACCGCCGTAGCCGGCGGCGTTGGCGAGCGAGGGGTTGCTAGTGAATCCACCGTTGTAGGTGAGGATTCCCAGATAGCCATTGTTGTTCGCGGTGGGATAGTTGTTCTGGTAGCGGAGCGCCTGAATACCGAAGTCAAGGGTGTGCTTGCCGCGTTGCCAGCTTATATCATCGATGTAGCTGAAGGTGTTGTCGATGAGGCCGCCGCCATAGACAGGGGTACCTCCGGCGGTTATGCCACCGCTGATGCTCTGATAGGAATAGCCGTCGTATGCCTGGTTCGGGAACGGAATTCCAACCTTCGCGTTGCCGGAGGTTCCAAACAGCCCGGTTGGATCGGTGGGAAAGTTTTGCTCCCACACTGTGCGCGTAAAGCCGACTCGCGCAGAGTTCACGACTGTCGGCGAGAAGATATGAACCCAGTTCCCGCCGCCGACTTTTGTCGGATAAAGATTTGGGCCCGGGAAACTGATCCCTAGCACTGGGATCGATCCATCGTAGGCAGTAGACATGGCATAAAAACCAGTGATCTTGTCTGACCCACGCGGGTCGTACTCGATCTTGATATCTCCCTGGTTATTGGCTTTGAACTGGCGCGTTGGGCCCTGGTAGTCGTTCGCGGCGATTCCGTCAGTCGGCGTCGCGTTGGGCAGCGGGTAGATGCTGGGATGCGAGAACAGGAAAGTGGCTACCGGGTTAACTATCGGAACGTTCTGGTCATTAACGTAGGGAGCGTAGCCGTTTTCGGGATCATAGAGTTGGATAGGGTTGCTGCCGGAGAGCAGCGCTGAGAAATCTCCGTTGCGCATATTCTGTGTAAAGACGCTGGCTGTGCCAGTTCCACCCTTGTGGTAGCGCGCGCCGAGGTAGTCGACGAAGAAGAAGAGCTTGTTGCGGATAATGGGGCCGCCGAGTGCGCCACCGAACTGCGCCTGAGAATATGCATTAACGGGAATAATCGGGAACGCATGATTATTGCTCCAGGAATTGGCATTCAAGCGGTAATCCTGAACATAGCCGTAGGCCGATCCGTGAAAGCTGTTGGTGCCACTCTTGAGGATGGCGACAATTCCGCCGCCGTTCACGTTACCGTAGTCAGCCGGTGAGTTCGCAGTGAGTACCTTCATTTCCTGCAGGGCTTCCGGCGCCGGGCTGTAGGAGATGAGGTTATTGAAAGTCTCGTTGATGTCGATGCCGTCAAGCGTATAGTTGTTCGCCTGAGCGCGGTTTCCGTTCAGATTGATTGAGTCGGTGTAGTAGGTGCTGCGCTCGATGCTGGTTGTGCCGGAGGTTCCCGCGGTGCTCACCGCGCCGGGCACATACAAAGTCAAAGCCGAGAAGTCGAGACCATTCAAAGGGAAGTTCCGAATCGTATTCGCAGTAAGCGTGCTGCCGAGCGTAGGGTCATTGGTATTCAGAATCGGCGCAGCATCTGAAACACGCACGGTCGTTGAAACACTTCCCGGCTCGAGTGTCACATTAAATGTGATTGTCTGCAGCGCTTCCAGACGAAACTCGGGGATAGCCTTCTGGCCAAATCCTGTCGCATTGATTGTTACCGTATAGCGTCCGATTGGGAGGTAAGCAATGTGATATATCCCCGCAGAGTCAGACGTCGCCGTGGAGGCGACCCCTGTATCGAGGTTGCGAGCTACCACCGTCGCACCAGGAATTACTGCTCCGCTAGGGTCGGTGATAATGCCTGTCACTGTTCCAGTTACGGTCTGTGCCCGTCCAAGAACCGTGCACATGAATGCAGCAACCAGAGATACAACCAGCATCCTAAAAAAAATCGTTTTCATTGCGTCCTCGCTAATGCCGCCAATTTGTAGTGCAATTGTTTTGATTCGCGAAATTGCTACTGACCCGGTAGGTATTCAACATCTCTCAACTGACCTGTAATGCTTTGTCGTTCGTTCGACTGTGCGAACTTATCGTGGAGCAAAGATAAGATAAAAATGATCGTTTTGTCCATTAGAAATTGGATTAAACAATCATTAATATTAATATGTGTTTATTTTTCAATAACATATTGTTTTAAGCTACGATGATATGCTAGCGATAAATGACGAAAGCGGCCAAAATGAGCTTAGCCAAATTGCGGATTTTCATCACTGGTGAAAGTGAATTTAAAAGGTAGGTTTCATGTTCTCTCGACGCAGATTTATGAAGGCCCTTTCTCTTGCAGGTTGCTCCCAATTGTTCAACAGCAAAAATCGATCCGCCCTAGCCGCGATCCTTCCGCCTGCAGAAACAGCCAGCGACGATCTGACGCAATATGTCAACATCCGCATTGGCACTGGCGGTCATGGGCACACCTACCCCGGTGCTTCTGTCCCATTCGGAGCAGTACAACTCAGCCCCGATACCTATACCAAAGGCTGGGACTGGTGTTCGGGTTATTACGAGTCTGACGCCTCGCTGATGGGCTTCAGCCATACACATCTGAGCGGCACCGGCTGTGGAGACATGCTGGATGTTCTGCTGATCCCAAATGTTAGCGAAGTCAAGTGGATTCCAGGTACTCGCGAAAATCCGTCAGAGGGCTATCGCGCCCCGTTCTCACATGCTGACGAGCGAATGGAGCCAGGCTACTATGCCGTGCCGCTCAAAGATCGCGGCATTCACGCCGAGCTCACAGCCAGCGAACGCACCGGGCTTCACCGCTATACCTTCCCAGCAAACAGTGCCAGCCACTTTATCCTCGACTTTGCCCATTCATACGACGACCCTCCTAATCCTGTCAGCGACGCTACACTTGAAATCGTAGGCAACGACACAATCACTGGTGGGCGCACCGTACATTCCTGGGCCAATGGACGCCGGATCTACTTTGCCGCGCAGTTCTCAAAACCCTTTGCCTCCGCCCAACTCCAGCAGGATGACGTACTTCTAGCTGCAGGCACGAACAGCGCAATGGGTAAACGCCTCAAGGCTGCCCTCTGCTACAGCACAAATGACAGCGAGCAGATTCTTGTCCGCGTCGGTATCTCCGGTGTTAGTGTAGCCAACGCCCTCAAAAACCTTCAGTCTGAGATGCCAGGGTGGGATTTCGAAGCTACACGCACAGCTGCAAGGGCAGCATGGCAGCGCGAGTTGAGCCGCATCCGGATTGAAACCACAGATGTGACGCAGCGCACTATCTTCTACTCTTCGCTTTATCACATGATGCTCGCGCCCACTCTTTTTGACGACGTTAACGGCGAGTATTGCGGCATGGATGGTCAGACCCACCAGCTTGCTCCAGGCGAGCACAACTACAGCACCTACTCGCTCTGGGACACCTTCCGTGCATTGCATCCCTCGTATACGCTTTTCCAGCCAGACCGCGTGCCCAGCCTCGTCAACTGCCTCATCAGCATGGCTGAGCAAAGTCCAGCCGGCATGCCTGTGTGGCCATTGCAGGGCAAGGAAACGGGCACCATGACCGGTTACCACTCCGCTGCCGTCATGGCCGAAGCCTGCGTAAAGAATTTCCAGGGCATTGACTGGGAACGTGCCTACAAGGTGATGCGCAAACGCAATATGATCGACGACTACCGTGGGCTAGGTTACTACCGCGCAATGGGCTATATCCCCGCCGACAAGGTGGACGAGTCCGTAAGCAAGACCCTCGAATACGACTACGACGACTGGGCCTGCTCGCACGTGGCCGACCGCGTCGGCGCACAAGATGATGCGAATATTCAGCGCCAGCGCTCGAAGAATTACCGCCATCTCTTCGATTCCAAGACGCAGTTTATCCGCGCAAAGATGAGCGACGGATCATGGGCCGAGCCGTTCGACCCCATCGACATGGGCCATACCGACGCCTACCGCGACTATACCGAGTCCAACGCCTGGCAGACTACCTTCGGCATCATGCACGACGTCAAGGGATATATGGAGATGTGGGGCGGTCGCGAACCGTTCGTTAATAAACTTGACGAACTGTTTACCGTGCCCTCTACTCTGCCCAAGAACGCACCGCCGGACATTGCCGGAATGGTAGGCCAGTATGCGCATGGCAATGAACCAAGCCACCACATTGCCTACCTCTACGTCTATGCGGGGCAGCCGTGGAAGACGCAATGGCGCGTTAATTCCCTGCTCCTCACCGAGTACCACAACGACCCCGACGGTCTGGCTGGCAACGAGGACTGCGGCCAAATGTCGGCCTGGTACGTGATGAGCGCCCTTGGCCTTTATGCCGTTGATCCGGTGAGCGGCAACTATGTGCTCACTTCGCCGCTCTTTGACAAGGCGACGCTGACCGTCACGGGAGGCAATAAGCTAGTGATTGAAACGAAACGGCCCTCCCCCAATGCAATCTACATCCACACGGTCACCATCAATGGCAAAAAGTCTAACAAGCTTTGGATATCTCACTCTGAGATCGCCCAAGGCGGTCATATCGTGTTTGAATTATCCACGGAACCAAACAAGCATCTCGGCACTGCCCCCGAACTCGCACCGCCGTCGCTCACTGCATGAAGATGGACACTGCAATCTTCACCCGCCGAACGCTGCTGCGTGGGGCAGCGGCCACCATTACGGCGGCTGCGATCCCGCGCAGCGGCGCTACCGCAGCAACAACACACATTCCTGACTACACTACGCTTACCTCACGTCCACCCCTGGCCGAGCGCCGCTTCACCAGCCCTGCAGTTGAGGCTGCCATTCGCCACGTTTCAGCGCAGATCGCCGATCCGGAGCTATCGCGCATTTTCTCCAATTGCCTACCCAATACGCTCGACACCACTGTTTCCCCCAGCACTGATGATGGCAAACCCGACACCTTCGTAATCACCGGAGACATAGACGCAATGTGGCTGCGTGATTCCTCTGCGCAAATGTGGCCTTATCTTCCCTTCTGCAAAGAAGACTCGCGACTCTCCGCGCTCATTGAAGGTGTCATTCGTCGGCAGACGCGCTGCATCCTCATCGATCCCTATGCCAACGCCTTTCTCCGTACCGCAACCAGTAAGCCGCTGCCGTGGACCGTGCACGATGACACAACAATGAAACCCGGCGTCGGCGAGCGCAAGTGGGAAATTGATTCACTCTGCTATACAGTTCGTCTTGCCTATGGATACTGGCAGGCCACGGGTAACACAACACCTTTTGACGCGGACTGGTTACAGGCCACCCGTGGTATCGTCCGCACCTTCCGCGAGCAGCAGCGCAAGCATAGCCCAGGTCCTTATCACTTCCAGCGAGCTTCCGCCCAACCCACTGACACATTGCCCCTCAGCGGCTTTGGCAATCCAGCACGACCCATTGGACTCATCTACTCCGGTTTCCGGCCCTCAGATGACGCTTGTATTTTCCCACTCTTCGTCCCAGCAAATCTCTTCGCTGTGACAAGCCTTCACCAGCTCTCGATCATGGTAGATAAGATCGGCAACGATCCTACATTCGCTAATGACTGCACTGCACTTGCTGATGAAGTCACTGGTGCTCTCACACTATATGGACAAATCAATACTGAGGATCACGGGCGCATCTGGGCTTACGAAGTCGATGGCTACAACAATTCTCTGTGTATGGACGACGCCAATGCTCCCGGCCTTGTCTCGCTCGAATATCTCGGCTGTGTCACCCTCGCCCAACGCGCGATTTACCAGCGATCGCGTGCCTTCGCGCTTTCAAGGGACAATCCCTACTTCTTCAGTGGCGCCGCTGCCGAAGGCATCGGAGGCCCGCACATTGGACTCGGCTACATCTGGCCCATGTCCATCATTTTTCGCGCCCTCACGAGCACCAGCGACGCGGAAATCCTTCAATGTTTGAGATGGCTGAGGGACACTACCGCAGATACTCACTTCATGCATGAGTCCTTTGAGAAGGATGATCCTGCAAAATATACGCGCCCGTGGTTTGCATGGGCGAATACACTTTTTGGCGAGCTGATTCTTAAGCTCGCAGCACAAAAACCATCCGTACTTCGGCATGTCTTTGTAAAAAACGTGCCAAGTACAAACTGACCCCTCTATGAGCCATTCGAGGGTACGAGTTGAGCCAGTTAACTACTTGTTTTCACAATGCGAAATCGTGCAGAGCTGTTCAATTAGGCGATGCTCTAGGTGCGACGCTGGCGGCGTGCATGAACCATAGCGATAACCAAATTGGGAATTATTGCCTCTTTATGGTTGCGCTTTTAATACGAAATAGCATATCTAATTAATAGTTGTCTTGTTCTGGGTTGCTGCCCCTCGTTGAGCTCCATAGCAACTCCGCATCAATCTCAAGCGTTTATAGGTCTCGGTGGTTCTCGAGATCATGCCTCAGGTCTATTTCGGCATTATGACGGCTATTGCAGCAGAGACTTTTTAACAAGACTGCAGATCTGTCAAGATTTAAAAATTTGCTATATAACTCTTCTTTTTTTATCTGCCGCTGAAAAGGTTTTGCAGAGGAGAAGTTGGTGTACGACAATTGTGTCCCTTCCCCCACGGGTCACGAAGGTTTTGGATTCGGTGCCCCCCGATCGAACAGCGACCGCGCGGAATTATCCACTCGCGGTGGTTACTGGCGCGGCGTTTTTTCACTATTCGCATTTTGCCTGCTATTATTCGTCTCCGGATGTGGAGTTGCAGTTCCGTCTGTGTCCTCATCCGGCAATGCCATTACACTGCAGGCCTCTCCAAACTCGGTAAGCTTTGGTAGCATTCCCGTTGGACAGACGGTAACAAGCAAGGTATCCCTTTATAATCCTGGGTCTCAATCTGTCAGCGTTGCTCAGCTTAGCGTGACAGGCCAGAGTTTCTTCCTGGACGGCAGTGTCAATCTCCCTATAAACCTCGCCCCCGGTGCTACGTATACTTTCGCGATTGGCTTTACGCCATCTGCCGCGTCTGCCTATTCAGGCGAATTTACGGCGATGGATTCTTCTGCACAGCCTGTGGTTCAGGGCAGTATCAGCGGCTCGGGCGCTTCTGGATCATCTTCTGACAGCCCGCAGCTGTCGCTGAGCACCGCCAGCCTCACCTTCAACGATGTCACTGACGGCTCCTCATCCACTCTGCCTGTGACCCTGACTTCCTCCGGCACCGCCGCCGTCACCGTCAACTCGGTCACTATCAGCGGCGCAGGCTACAGCTTCTCCGGTGCCACCTTCCCGCTCACGCTCAACCCCGGACAGGGTGTCACTCTGCAGGTCAAGTTCGCGCCCACCACCGCAGGATCATTTACAGGTACCCTGGTGGTGGACAGCAACTCCTCCACCAACGCCACGGCTACTGTCAGCCTCTCCGGCACAGGCACGGCTGCGTCCAGCCCGCAGCTCTCGCTGAGCACGGATAGCCTCACCTTCAACGATGTCACTGACGGCTCCTCGTCCACTCTGCCTGTGACCCTGACTTCCTCCGGCACCGCCGCCGTCA
>JASHRS010000101.1 GCA_030037215.1 Silvibacterium sp.
CTCCATCAGAACCAGATCGTCGGCTCCATCCCGCAGACCGGCTACTGGTTCCAGCACCAAACCTCCGAGATGGAGCGCTTCCTTGGCCGTCAGTTGGGACACGCACAGGGAACAGCCGGAGCGCACGCCCAGCTCTACCAGCAGGTGCTCCAGCAGTCCCGCCTCTGGGCCTTTGTCGATGTCTTTCGATGGATCGCCTTACTCTGTTTCGGCTGCATCGCCCTCGTATGGCTCTTCAAACGAGTCCAGCCCGGCCGTAAAGCCCCAGTCGGCGCGCATTAATTACATACAGATTTTGCGAGGACAGTGAAAGGCTTGCATTTCGCATCGGTTGTCGCTGGATCAAATCCACGGAAGCGCCCACCTGAACTGATCAGGTGGCGCCGAAGGCGCAATTGCCCGTCACGGCCAGCCGCTAATTCTCTTCCGACTCCCTCAGCTTCGCAATTACTGAGAAATCCTCCAGTGTCGTCGTGTCGCCCTTGATCTCGCCATTCGTCGCCAGCTCGCGCAGCAGACGCCGCATGATCTTTCCCGACCGCGTCTTCGGCAATTGGTCCGTAAAGCGAATGTCATCGGGACGCGCCAGCGCGCCAATCTCCTTCGCCACCCACGCCCGCAGCTCAGTCTTCAGCTCTTCACACGGAACATTCCCCGCTTCCAGCGTCACAAACGCGGCAATTGCCTGGCCTTTCAAATCATCGGGACGCCCAACCACAGCTGCCTCGGCCACTTTGGCATGCGCCACCAGTGCCGACTCCACTTCCATTGTGCCCAGCCTGTGCCCGCTTACATTCAGAACATCATCCACGCGCCCCATCAGCCAGAAATAGCCATCCTCATCGCGACGCGCGCCGTCACCCGTGAAATACGAGCCCGGAATCTCCGACCAGTAGCTCTTCACGTATCGCTCCGGATCGCCATAGATTGTCCGTGCCATCGAAGGCCATGGCTTGCGAATCACCAGCAGTCCGCCCTGCCCCGCCGGAACCGGATCGCCTCTCCGCGTAACGACCTCAGGCACAATTCCCGGAAACGGCCGCGTCGCCGACCCCGGCTTTCCCGCAATCGCGCCCGGCAGCGGTGTAATCATGATCGATCCCGTCTCCGTCTGCCACCATGTATCCACAATCGGGCAGCGTCCTTTGCCGATCACGTCCCGATACCACATCCACGCCTCGGGATTGATCGGTTCGCCCACCGTCCCCAGCAGCCGCAGCGAAGCCAGACTGTGCTTCTTCACAAACTCGTCGCCGTTCTTGATAAATGCCCGAATCGCCGTCGGCGCCGTATAGAACACCGTCACCTTGTGATCGTCGATAATCTTCCAGAATCGGTCCCACGCCGGAAAATTCGGCGCGCCCTCATACATCAGCGTCGTCACGCCATTCTGTAGAATCCCGTACACCACATACGAATGTCCGGTCACCCATCCAATGTCCGCCGAGCACCAGTACACATCGTCGTCCTTCAGGTCGAACACCAGCTTGCTCGTGTAGTACGTCTGCACCCCGTAACCGCCCGTCGTATGTACCAGACCTTTCGGTTTTCCCGTCGTCCCCGACGTGTACAGGATGTATAGCGGGTCCTCGGCATCCATCTCCTCCGCCGGACAACCGTCGGAAACCCCTGCCGTCAACTCATGCCACCAGTGGTCGCGCCCGTCTTTCATAGTCACTTGCGAGCCCGACCGTTTGTACACCACCACATGCTTTACGGAAGGGCACTGTCCCAACGCCTCGTCCACTGTCGCCTTCAGCTTCACTTCGCCGCCGCGCCGGTACGACCCATCCTGCGTAATCACCGCTACGCAGTCCGAATCGTTCACGCGGTCCACAATTGCGTGCGCCGCAAACCCTCCAAAAATTACTGAATGCACGGCGCCAATCCGGGCACATGCCAGTAGAGCAATCGCCAGCTCCGGAGTCATTCCCATGTAGATCGCAACCCGGTCGCCCTTCTTCACGCCCAACGACTTCAGCGCATTCGCAAATCGGCTCACCTCGCGCAGCAATTCGCCAAAAGTCAGCCGCCGAACCTCGCCCGGCTCGCCTTCCCACAGAATCGCCGTCTTGTCTGCTTTGCCGTTCTTTACATGCCGGTCCACGCAGTTGTAGCTCAGGTTTATCTTGCCGCCCACAAACCACTTCGCCCACGGCTCCTGCGGGTTGTTGGACCACTCCAGCACCTTTGTCCACGGCTTAAACCAGTGCAGCTCCTTCGCAACCTGCGCCCAGAACGCTTCCGGATCCTTCACCGACCGCGCATATAGCTCCTCATATGCCGCCATGTTACCCACGTGCGCCTTGGCCGCAAACTCCGCCGGAGGAGGAAACACGCGATTTTCGCGAAGAATGGAGTCCAGATTCGGGTCAGTCGTAGTCGGAGTAGAAGAAGACATGCGCGTCAGTTCCTGTCTTAAAAGAAAAATTCGTGGGTCAACTACAGATTCAAGGCCCACGCACAACCTTAACGGCTCAACAGAACCCCATGCAAGAGACCCGCGTCCCGGCACTCCATAGACTATTGGCTGTTGGCTATGAGCTCTCCATCACAAAACCATTGCCTTCGCCCGCCCGCAACAGTACGCTGGCAGCAAGGGGCTTCCGAATGCATCGAATCCGCTGCGCACTGCTCGCCGTGCTTGCACTCATCTGTTTTGCTCCACTCGTCCACGCGCAATCTGCCTTAACCCCGGCCCAGAAAGCCGACCTCAAAGGCGCATACCGGTTCGAGCGCGCCAACTGGATCTACGTCCATCTGCACGGAACCCCGCACCAGATCGGCTTCCAGCACGGCTACCTGCTCGCGCCTGAGATCGAGCAGGCCTTTGCCGTCGCCCGCCTCGATAACACCCACTCCACCGGCCTTCCCTGGTCCTTCTTCCGCGCCACGGCCAGGAACATCTACTGGCCACATATCGAGCCCGAATACCGTCAGGAACTACAGGGCATCGCAGACGGCGTCCAGGCGCACGGCGATTCCGACATCGACCTTTGGGACATCATCGCCATCAACGGCTTCTTGGAGACGCCGCAGTATTACGTCCCTTGGCTCCAGAAGACCCAGCACATCAAGAACTCCGCCGACCTCAAGGCTCCCGGCAACTGCAGCGCCTTCGTCGCCACCGGTGACTGGACGCGCGACCATCATCCTGTCATCGCCCACAGCATGTGGTATCCCTTCATGGCCGGCGAGAACTGGCGCATCATCTTCGATATCGCTCCTGAGCACGGTTATCACATTCTCATGGATGGCTTCCCCGGCAAGATCGACAGCGGAGACGACTTCGGCATCAACTCTGCCGGCATCGAAATCACCGAGACCACCATCACCGGCTTCGTCGGATTCGATCCTCACGGCATCCCTGAATTCGTCCGCGCCCGCAAGGCCATGCAATACTCGGCTAGCATCGACGACTTCGCGCGCATCATGCTCGATGGCAACAATGGAGGCTATGCCAACGACTGGCTCATCGCCGACAATCGCACCAACGAGGTCGCCCGCCTCGAGCTCGGCCTCAAGGTCCACCGCCTCTGGCGCACCAAAAACGGCTACTACGTCGGCTCCAACTTCCCCAGCGACCCCACGCTCATCAAGGAAGAGACTGACTTCAATCCCAATGACCCCTCCAGCTCCATGAATGCGCGCCATAAACGCTGGGACGAGCTCATGGCCCAATACAAAGGCCAGATCGACGCCAAACTCGCTGAAAAATTCCTCGCCGACCACTTCGACGCCTACACCGGCAAAGAAGGCGCCGACGAACGCACCCTCTGCGGTCACATCGACCAGTCCCCGCGCGGCGTCCCACAATGGGGATCAACCCCCTTCGATCCCAGTGGAGCTGTCAACGCCAAGGCTGCCGATAGCTCCCTTGTCAGCCATATGTCCTTCTATGCCCGCAGCGGACGCCCCTGCGGCGAAGATTTCCTGGTCAAACCCTTCCTCGACGCTCATCCCGAATACAAATGGGCGACCCTCCTCAACGATATGAAGGGAAATCCATGGGCACTCTTCCACTCTGACGACCACTCCGCCTCGGTACCCATGGCCGCCGCTGGCCAGTAGCCGTCCCGCGCTGCAACAGGTAGGGTTGCTCCATCGTTGCAACCCTTGTTTTCTCCAGCGTCCTCACTTGTGTTCAAATCCTTTATCTGCAACGCATCGATGCGAGAAATCGGAAAAGCTTCTGGTAGCCCGTGGACTCGCCCGGCGCTATCATCGTCTTTACAGCAGTTGTTTATGCCGATTCGCCGAGCCCTTGGGGCCAGCTTCGTTGCTCTGCTTCCGCTCCTGGCCGCAGGGCAACAACCTTCTGCGCCTCAGCCTCAGCCGGCATCCCTAATCGGAACCGTAACCGACGCCGCCGATGAAGCCATCGTGTCCGCCACCGTCGTCCTCAGCGGACCCAGCCCCGCCGATCGTCTCACAACCACTACTGACGACAACGGCTTCTTTAGCTTCAGCAATCTCCAACCGGCGGTCGCGTACCACATCACCATCAGCGCCAAAGGATTCGCGCAGTCCACATCTCCCGCTGTCATCCTACAACCCGGCCAGCAGCTCGACCTCGGAGATATCAAACTCAACCTTTCCGTCGTCCAGAACACCACCGTCACCGCGCTCACATCCGAGCAACTCGCCACGCAGCAGGTCCAGATCGAGGAAAAGCAGCGTGTCCTTGGTGTCTTTCCCAATTTCTACGTCACCTACGACCCCAATCCCGCTCCGCTCACCACGAAGCTCAAGTACAAACTTGCTCTCCGCACCACCATTGATCCCGTCAACATTCTCGCAACCGCCGCTTTCGCCGGATTCAATCAGGCCGCCGAGACCCCTGACTACCAGGAAGGTGCGCTCGGCTATGCCCAGCGCTTTGGAGCCGCTTATACCGATGGCTTTACCGACATCATGATCGGCGGCGCTGTTCTGCCATCGCTTCTCCATCAGGACCCGCGTTATTTCTACAAAGGCCGCGGATCAATCAAGTCTCGCATCGGCTACGCTATCGCCTTTGCTGTCGTGTGCAAGGGAGACAATGGCCGCTGGCAGTTCAACTACTCCAGTGTTGGGGGAGACATCGCCTCCGGTGCCATCTCCAACCTTTACTACCCATCGAGCAACCGTGGCCCTGGACTCGTGTTCTACAACGCCCTGCTCTCTGCTGGCGGCCGCGTCGCCGACAACCTTGCCCAGGAATTCGTCTTCCGCAAATGGACCCCCAACGCCAAAAAAAAACCTTAGTGCCATGATGAATCGCATTTCGCGCGAAGGCCAAAATATCGGAATCCGGCGCTGGATCACGCGGGCTAACGTCGATCAATAACCGCTGACGTCGACCACAGCTTGGGCAAACGCCTGCGGCGCCTCCTGCGGCAGATTGTGGCCGACGCCGCCGGTGATGAGCCGGTAGTCATACTTGCCGGAGAACTTGTTGCGATAGGCTGTGCTGGGCGCGTGGATTGCCCCGTTGGAGTCGCCTTCCATGGTGATGGCCGGCACTGTGACGACAGGAAGCGCGGCCAGCCGCTTTTCGAGATCGTCATATTTCCGCTCACCATCCGCTAGGCCGAGCCGCCAGCGATAATCGTGCATCACGATGTCAACATGGTCCGGGTTGTTGAAGGACGCTGCTGTACGGTCGTACGTAGCATCGTCGAAATTCCACTTTGGCGAAGCCTGGTGCCAGATGAACTTGTTGAACTCGTCGAGGTATTTCGCATAGCCGGCCTTGCCGACCGGGGTGGCGAAATAGTACTGATACCAAAACAAGAACGCAGGCTCGGGTGGCAACGGTGTCTGGTTGCCCTCAGGGCTGCTGATCAGATAGCCGCTGACGGAAACGATTCCCTTGCAGCGTTCCGGCCACAGTACTGCCATGACGTCCGCTGTGCGCGCGCCCCAGTCAAAGCCGGCGACGGTGGCTTTCTGAATTTTGAGTGCATCCATGAGAGCGATGATGTCGAGGCCAACGACCGACTGCTGGGCGTTGCGCATGGTTGCGCTGGAGAGAAAGCTGGTGGTTCCATAGCCGCGCAGATAGGGAACGATGACGTGGTAGCCAGCCGAAGCCAACAGAGGCGTGACGTCGACAAAGCTGTGAATGTCGTAGGGCCAGCCGTGGAGAAGAATTACCGCAGGACCATCGGCGGGGCCGGCTTCGGCGTATCCAACATTAAGCAGGCCGGCATCGATCTGCTTAAGCGAGGCAAACGACGTGTTCGTCCCAGGCTTAATCGCGGGCACATTTACCGATTCTGTTTCTGTGGATTGCGCGTCCACGGAACCTAACGTGCCGAACTGGACGGCGGCAATGGCCATAGCGGTAGTGCCCAAAAAGCGGCGGCGGCTGTGATTGATTGCTTCGGACATCTTGATGGAATTCACTAGATGATCTCCCTGGCTTGATGGTTGGCAGGTAAGTGTTGTCTCAAGCTGAGCGACACTTCTCAAAAAGAAACCGACCTGGGATTGGTGCCCGATGAATTGGGGGCGGGCGGGGATGGAGTGACAGGTCCAGACTTAGACCACGTTGATCACTACGACAATGCTGCTCTGTGTGGCGAGTCCTGTCAACGTATCCGCTTCAAGCTTTCTCGCAACTCACTTTCCACACGCACAAAAGAACATGCGCCAATGCATGTGAATTTTCTCAATTCAAAATAACTGGGAGGGGTATACCCAAAGCGATCCGTAATAACTAACTCCTTGCCTCAAGGGAAACTCACTTGAAGTGCAACTCCGCAACCAACGGAGCAAATCAGAAATTGACCGACCTCGAAACAGCTCGCCAGCGAGTCCTCGCCGTCATCCTCGCGCGCCTCGCTCACCGCTTTCTCGTTTACACCATCGCTGGCATCTGTTAGTCTCGGCTGCATTCAACCCGATCCGTTGGCCTACGCAACGGCCCTCCCGCTGTCTGTACGCTTCTTAGCCGCTACTCCTCCATCGTCGGGCACTCTGTATCAGATCTCTCGGGTCTTATCTTTTCCCCAGGCATGCGCATTCTCATGCAAGAAGGAGAGCCTCATGCCGCTCAACGATGATTTTGTCTTCAGACCGCTGCCGCCCATCAAGGATCCCGTCCACTTCCCATTTCCCATCCCCAATCCGCTCGGTCCGCTTGCTCAGCTCGCCGGAGAATGGGGAGGAAAAGGTTTCAATGTAATCTGGCGGCCCAACCACACGCCGCCCGGCCAGGATCACTTTCTAGAGCTCAACCTCACGCTGGATTCCATCAACTTCACTGCCATCAGCGGAGCCATCCCCAACCGTGGTCTGCTTCAGCCTGACATCAACATGTTCGGCCTGACCTACCTTCAGCAGATCTCTGATGCCAACCTCGATGCGGGCCTTCATATCGAGCCCGGCATCTGGGCCGTTGCGCCCGTTACCACCGACCCGGCCGAGCCCGCTACAGTCGTCCGGATGGCCTCCATCCCTCACGGAACCACCATCCTCGCTCAGGGAACGGCCAGCACCGTAGCCGGTCCACCGGTCATCCCCAACATCAACATCCTGCCATTCTTCATCGGCGACCCAACCGCGACCCTGCTCTTCCCTGAGCAGAACCTCAGTACGCCGACCGCCTTCCGCTCTCCGCCTGCTCAGATTGCTGGCATCACCCAGACCATGGTCGACAATCCCAACTCCGTCCTGCAGGACGCGATCGCCGGACAGACCATTCTCTCGACTACGACGCTGCAGATCTCCACGCAACCTGCTGCTCCCGTTACTGCTGGCGGAGGTACCGCCAACACCGCCTTCCTGGCAGGAGCCGCAGATGGCCCCAACGCCCTCTCGTTCTCCACGTCCGCAACCTTTTGGATCGAGACCGTGAAAGGCACGCATCACCATCCCGATTTCCTGCAGCTCCAGTACTCTCAGCTCGTGCTACTCGACTTCAATGGGCTTAGTTGGCCTCACATCACTGTCGGCACCCTCAGGAAATCCGTCCCCGTCATCCCGCCCGTGTGGCTGGTAGACCCGGATATCCCCATCAAGCTTCTTGAGAAGGTGCAGCCGCCCATTCCGCCCACGCTCGGCGCGCCCATTCGGACCATCGGCCCAGGCAAACTCGAGGGCGGACTCCAATACGAGCCCCCGCCACCTGGGCCCAAACCACCAATCCGAAAGCCAAACCCAAACCAACCCAAAGACAAGAAGTAGAACAATCTCCTCGGGCGGGGCATCCGCTGCCCCGCTCAACGGAGAATCGCAATCTGCGTTATCCCCTCCGGTATTGCTCGTCCGTCACCTGTTCCAGCCAGTCGACAACCTTCCCGCCAAGCCTTTCCTGAATAGCGATATGCGTCATGGCTGTCGTCGGTGAGGCTCCATGCCAGTGTTTCTCGTTAGGCGCGAACCAGACCACGTCTCCCGGTTTGATCTCCTCAACCGGCCCGCCTTCGCGCTGCGCCCATCCACAGCCCGCCGTGACAATAAGCATCTGCCCAAGCGGATGTGTATGCCACGCCGTCCGTGCTCCCGGCTCAAAAGTAACGCTCGCGCCCTGCACAAACGCCGGATCAGGCGCTTGAAACAGCGGATCGATGCGCACAGCCCCCGTGAACCACTCCGCTGGCCCTTTCGCCGAAGCCTGTGTCCCGGTTCTTTTGATTTCCATCTGCTCTGTCCCTCACTCAATGACCGTTGTCAACGGCCGGTCATTTGCTCCAGCCGCTCCGGATACCGTGCCCCTTCGATCTTGATCTTCGAGGCTGCACTTTCGATGTCCCGCAAATCGTCCGCCGTCAGCTCAACTGCCAGCGCTCCGATATTCTCCTCCAGCCGATGCAGCTTCGTCGTCCCCGGAATCGGCGCAATCCACGGCTTCTGCGCCAGCAGCCATGCCAGAGCAATCTGCGCCGGCGTCGCCTTCTTCCGCTCTCCGATCTCTGCCAGCAGATCGACCAGTCCCTGATTAGCCTTCCGAGCCTCCGGCGTAAAGCGCGGCAGCGAGCTGCGAAAATCACCCTTGCCTAGCTCAGTCTTCGCGTCAATTTTTCCCGTCAGAAACCCCTTGCCCAGAGGACTGTACGGCACAAATCCGATCCCAAGCTCCTCCAGCATCGGCAGCAACTCCTCTTCAGGACGCCTCCACCACAGCGAGTACTCGCTCTGCACCGCCGTTACCGGCTGTACAGCGTGCGCGCGCCGGATCGTCTGCACGCCCGCTTCCGAAAGGCCGAAGTGTTTCACTTTGCCGGCCTGAATCAGGTCCTTCACCGCTCCCGCAACGTCTTCGATCGGCACCTCCGGGTCAACGCGATGCTGATAATACAGGTCGATCACGTCAGTCCTGAGCCGTTTAAGTGAGCCCTCCACAACCTGCTTGATGTATTCGGGTCTGCTATCCAGTCCTAACCATCCAGGGCTTCCGTCCGGATTCAGCTTGAACCCGAACTTGGTCGCAATCACCACACGGTCACGCACGGGAGCGAGCGCCTCGCCTACCAATTCCTCGTTCGTATACGGGCCATACACTTCAGCCGTATCAAAGAACGTAATGCCGCGCTCCACAGCTGTTCGTATGAGCGAGATCATCTCCTTCTTGTCCGGAAACGGCGGAGCGTAGCTGAAGCTCATGCCCATGCAACCCAGCCCGAGGGCTGAGACTTCAAGATTGCTCTTTCCAAGTTTGCGTTTTTGCATTTCATAGCTCCTTTGCGTGTTCATCTCTTGGTTTCGCGAGGCACGATCCTGACCGTCGCGGCGCGTGCGCGTGCGGCGATCATCGGTTTGAGATATGGGCTGCTCTTGTATTTCGCCCGGTAGGCTTCGTCGATCCGATCATTAATCGCCCCTTCCACTGGCTCGAACGTAACTTCCTTCGTCATCCCAGTGGCAATAATCCGTCCCGCTTTCTGCTGCACCGCGGCCTTGTACCAGCGCGAGTTCGTTCCGTTGTACCCGCGCACATAGAGCGCATCGTCGACCGCGACAGACCAGATCCACGTCGGCGTGCCGTACGTCACCCCATCCTCGCGGAACGGAGAGATGTGCAGGTCATCAGCCGCAGCGATCTTGCGCAGTTCGTCTTTCGGCCATTTGGTCATAGTAGTTCTCCTTGAAAGCTGATACCGGGGCCAACGCATGGTGTACCCCGCATCCACGCTATTCATAATCGGATGGCGTATATCCTGGCTTCTTATAAAGCTTGTCCCACTTGTCCTGAATCTCCGGCTTGTACACCTTTTCGGTCCAATCCGTGGATTTCACTTCTTCGATCGCCACCGAAATCGGCTCTTCCCCATAATTCAGAATGGACATGACATCCTTCACAATCGCTTCGGCAAGTCGACTCTTCTCCTGCTCCGATTTTCCGGGCCACAGCTTCACCGCAACATGAGGCATAGTTCCCTCCTTTTGGTTCTTCACACGTGCAATTCCTGATCACTGCGTAGCAGTGGAGGTTGCTGAGTAGCGTTCCCAGGCAACTCTCCAGTGCTCATCCGAGCGAGTCGATTTCACGATGAGTTGGTTGCCTGAAAACTCGTAGGCGCGCGGGAGGTCTTTGCCGATCAGGGTTCGCACAAGAGCCCCCTCAACATGAAATGTGAAGGTGTGAGCGTGTTTGTCGACCATATACGCGCCATACGATGCCTCATAGCCGCCCTGGGAATACTGCTCCGGGGCGGAGGAGGCTTGCTGAGGGTTATGTTCCATAACCTGGACCGACATGTGGCCGTCGCGTGTAAAGACGAGCATGCCGGAAGAGTCGATCCTGTAAGGTTTCCCGTCTGTGCCGGGTTGCTCAAGCCAGGCTAGGCGCCATGCTCCGACAAACTGGTCCACCACACTGGGCTGCTGTGCCATGCCCGGCAAAATAGCCACGCCGAGGAGCAAAGACGCCAGGCCAAAAGAAAGCAGATTCTTCATGTTCGGCTCCAATTTACATCGTCCCCGGCCGCTACTCAGACTTGAGCGAAGCCATATCGATTGAAAAGCGGTACTTCACATCGGACTTGATTAACCTCTCATACGCCTCGTCGACCTTCTGGATTGGAATCACCTCAACATCCGAGGTAATGTTGTGCTGTCCGCAGAAGTCGAGCATCTCCTGAGTTTCAGCGATGCTGCCGATGGGCGAGCCCGAGAAGCTACGGCGCTTGAAGATAAGACCGAATACGGCGACCGGCAACGGTTTGTCCGGCGCGCCTACCATAGTAAGGTTGCCGTCACGGCCAAGCAGGTTAATGAAGGCGTTGATGTCGTGTTCCGCTGCAACTGCGTCGAGAATGAAGTCAAAGCTCCCGGCATGCTTCTGCATTTCGTCGGCGTTGCGCGAGATCACCACTTCATCAGCCCCGAGCCGGAAAGCATCGTCTTTCTTGCTGGGCGAAGTCGTGAACACGACGACATGCGCTCCAAAGGCGTGCGCGAACTTCACGCCCATGTGGCCGAGCCCGCCCAGTCCGACCACGCCCACTTTCTTGCCCTTGGTTACGCCCCAGTGCCGCATGGGCGAATAGGTGGTGATCCCGGCGCAGAGCAGCGGCGCGGCTCCCGCTAGGTTAAGGTTTGCGGGAACTCGAAGCACGAACCTCTGGTCGACAACGATGCTGTCGGAATAGCCGCCGTACGTTACGCCTCCCAGGTGTTTATCGGGAAAGTTATAGGTCAGAGTAAAGTTCGAGCAGAACTGCTCGAGTCCGGCTCTGCACTCGGGACAAGTGCCGTCAGAGTCGACCATGCAGCCGACTGCAGCAATGTCACCAGGCTTGAATTTCGTGACCGCCGCGCCCACCTTCGTTACACGGCCGACGATTTCATGACCCGGAATGCACGGGTACACAGTTGGCATCACATCCTTCCACTCGTTGCGGGCCTGGTGAAGGTCCGAGTGGCAGATTCCGCAGAAAAGGATCTCGATCTGTACATCTTGTTCGGTGGGATCGCGTCGTGTGATCGTCGTATGTGCAAACGGCGATGTTGCACTGGCAACGGAATAAGCTTTTGAGTTGTACATGGAGTCACCTTCGTCTTCTTGGTAATTGTTTAAGGATGCATCAATGCGCCATCGTGCGCCCGGTGCTTCAGATCTTGAGAACCACGAGATGCGTCCAGAACTTCTCTCAAGCCAAGACTACGGAAAAATGTCATTGGAGCGGTATCCTGATCCTTCCTATTTATTGCCCAATCCTGTCGATGAGCAGATTTTTTATGCACGCCGCTGCGAATCGGCAGTACGCTTGGCTTAAAGGAGCAGCAGGGTGCCCAAACTCAGGAAAGCCGTCTTCAAAGGCAGCATCGCAGCCTCATCTTCGCAGGCCGCGCAGATGCGTGCCGATCTGGCTCGAAAGATTGCCGCACATATTCACGGCGAAGGAGAACAGGCAACCGGGATACAGGGCCTGAGCATCTATCGCCGGACTGCGCCGTCCGCCTGCGCTTCCGCAACCTATCAGCCCAGTCTGGTCGTTTTTGTTCAGGGGCAAAAGCGAATCAATGTCGGCAGAACAACCTATCTGTGCAACGAATCCAACTTCCTCCTGACCTCGATCGACTTGCCCGTCGTCAGTCAGGTTGTCGCCGCCACGCCGCAGGTTCCGCTGTTCTGTTTGCTGCTCAGGCTCGAAATGCCGTCGGTGCGAAGGATTCTCAGCGAAGAAGAATTTCACATCCCCGAGGAATCGTCCGGCACGCGAGGCATGGCCATCGGTGTGACTTCGGTCGAGCTCCTCGACGCCTGCACTCGCCTCATCGATCTCATCGACGCGCCTCAGGACATTCCCTTCCTCGGCAATCTCATCCAGCGCGAAATCATCTATCGCGTCCTTCGCAGCCCGCAGGGAAGCCATCTTCGCGCAATCGCAACACAGGGAGAGCAGAGCCACCGGACGGCGAAGGCCGTCTCATGGCTGAGGGAAAACTATGCGAGGCCGCTGCGCGTCGAGGAACTCGCCGCCATGGCGCAGATGGGCGTCTCAACGCTGCACCATCATTTCCGGTCTCTGACCGCGATGAGCCCGCTTCAATACCAGAAGCACCTTCGCTTACACGTCGCGCGTGAGCGAATGCTCCATGAGGGTCTGGATGCCGCCAGCGCAGCCTTCGAAGTCGGCTATGAAAGTGCCAGCCAATTCAACCGCGAGTACAGCAGGTTCTTCGGCCAGCCGCCCATGCGCGACATCAAGGTGCTCAGGCTTCCTATGGCCGCAGCCGCTCGCGACTGAGAACCGCTGGCAGCGTGGGATTTGTCAATCCCCACGCCTCCAACTTTTTCGGCGACTTTCTCGTCGCTGTCCCAGAGACCTCATCGAATCCACAAACCGTCTCGCGATAAACTCTCTTGGGAACGAAGGAGCCATCCGTTGATTGAGCTCGAAACCTCCGGCGAACAAGCCGTCCGTCAGCGTACCCTCGCCGTTATTCCTGCGCGCCTCGGCTCCACCCGTCTGCCGCGCAAGGTTCTTCGCGAAATCGCCGGCGAGCCTATGCTCGCCTGGGTCTACCGCGCCGCCCGCGCCTGCCCGTTGCTCGACCAGGTGCTCATCGCCACAGATTCCGACGAGGTCCTGGACTACGCCCAGCAGCACAGCCTGCCCGCCGTCTTCACCCCCGAGGACTGCGCCAGCGGAACCGACCGCGTCCACGCCGTCGCCCAGTCCATCCCGGCGGACATCTACGTCAACATCCAGGGAGACGAGCCCATGTTGCGCCCCGAGCATATCGAAGCTCTGCTTGCTCCGTTTACGCACGCCGAAGTTGAAGTCGCGACGCTGTCGACTCCCTGCGCTCCCGACCAGATCGATAATCCTCACGCGGTCAAAGTCGTCACCGCCTCCAATGGACGCGCGCTCTACTTCTCCCGAGCCACCATTCCTTACGACCGCGACCAGCAGGGAAACGTCGCCTATCGCAAGCATCTCGGCATTTACGCGTACCGCAAATCCGCTCTCGAAAAATTTCCGAAGCTCCCGCTCTCTGCGCTCGAAGCCACGGAAAAGCTGGAACAATTGCGCTTTCTCGAAAACGGAATCGACATCTACGTTACCGAAACGCCCTACGACACCATCGGGGTCGACACCGAAGAAGACCTCGAACGCGTCGAGCGGATTCTCTGCGAAAGCAAAGCAACCTGACCATATAGTGATTTGAAAAAGGAGAGCCGTGCCAATGACAACACGAATGCTGTTGCTGACCGCCGCTGGACTGCTCTTGGCGGTATCTGTCGCACAAAGTGCAACGACAGCCGTTTCCGCACGAGACGGGATCGATGCTGGAAACAAGGCTTGGATCGACGGAGTGAAAGCCGGTGACGTCGCACCAATCATCGCCACTTATGCGGAAGATGCGGTCGACTGCGGCCCTGCGGGGGATTGCATCACAGGCCGGGCGCAGATCGAGCAGCACATGAAAGCTCAGCTTGCAGATCTCGGACGAGCGCAGTCGGCTGCAGTCAGCTCCTGGGGATCGACGCAACACGGAGACTATGTCTACGAATGGGGTCAGGCGAAGGCGTCGTATAGCAATGGGAAGAATCTGGTCGAGAAATATCTCACCGTCTGGCAAAAGCAGGCCGATGGCAGCTGGAAGATCTTCCGCAATCTTGTGATACCGGGAAAATGAGTAGTTCAAGCCAGAATTGGAATCCCGGCAATCCTCGACTGAATCTTCGCCTGCCACTCCTTCGGCCCGGTCTCATGCACTGACGTACCTTTGGCATCGACCGCAACCGTCACTGGCATGTCCTGAACCTCGAACTCATAGATCGCTTCCATGCCCAGGTCCTCAAACGCCAGCACGCGCGACGCCTTGATCGCCTTCGACACCAGATACGCCGCTCCACCCACCGCCATCAGGTACACGGCTTGGTTGTCGCGGATCGCCTCAATCGCCGCCGGCCCGCGCTCGGCCTTGCCCACCATGCCCAGCAGTCCGGTCTGCTCCAGCATCTGTCGCGTGAACTTGTCCATGCGTGTCGCCGTCGTCGGCCCCGCCGGCCCCATCACCTCTTCGCGCACTGGATCGACCGGCCCGACGTAATAGATAAAGCGGTTCGTAAAATCCACTGGCAGTTTCTCGCCGCGCGTCAGCATGTCCGTCATGCGCTTATGCGCCGCATCGCGCCCTGTCAGCAGCTTGCCCTTCAGCAGCAGAACCTCGCCGGGCTTCCACGTCGCTACCTCATCACGCGTTACCGTGTCCAGGTTCACCCTGCGCGCTGTCGACACGTCATACGTCAGCGACGGCCAGTCGTCGAGCGATGGCGGCTCGAGCGCCACTGGCCCGGATCCATCCAGCACAAAGTGCGCATGCCTCGTAGCCGCGCAGTTAGGAATCATCGCCACCGGCAGGTTCGCCGCATGTGTTGGATAGTCCAGAATTTTTACATCCAGAACCGTCGTCAGCCCGCCCAGCCCCTGCGCGCCAATGCCCAGCTCATTCACCCGGCGGTATAACTCCACGCGCATCTCTTCCAGCTTGTTCTTTGGCCCACGCGCAATCACATCCTGAATGTCGATCGGCTCCATCAAGGCCTCTTTGGCCAGCAGCATGGCCTTTTCCGCCGTGCCGCCAATGCCGATTCCCAACATTCCCGGCGGACACCACCCCGCGCCCATCGTTGGAACCGTCTTTAGCACCCACTCAATAATCGAGTCCGAAGGATTCAGCATTACGAACTTCGACTTCGCCTCCGACCCTCCGCCCTTGGCCGCGACCGTAACCTCGACCTCGCCGCCCTTCACCAGTTGGATATTCACCACTGCAGGCGTATTGTCCTTCGTGTTCTTGCGCGTTCCTGCCGGATCGGCCAGAATCGACGCCCGCAGCTTGTTGTCTGGATCGAGATATGCCCGGCGCACGCCTTCGTTCACCATCTCTTCGACCGTCAGATCGCCTTCCCAACGCACATCCATGCCAATCTTTAGGAAAACGGTCACAATCCCCGTATCCTGGCAGATCGGCCTGTGACCCTCCGCGCACATGCGCGAGTTCACCAGAATTTGCGCCATCGCATCGCGCGCCGCCGGCGATTCCTCCATCTCATACGCTTGCGCCAGGTTCTTGATATAGTCCACTGGATGGTAGTAGCTGATGTACTGCAGCGCGTCCGCCACGCTCTGAATCAAATCGTTCTGCCTGATCGTTGTCATGTCTTCATTCATTATATGAGCCGTAGCCAGCCAACCCTGCACGAGCAGTTACCGCATCCAATCGTCTAATCTAGACAGATGAACGGCACGCAGCGCGACGCAGATAGTTTTGATGTTCTGGTAATCGGCGCAGGACCAACTGGAATGGCCTGCGCCATTGACGCACAACGTGCCGGCTTCCGCAGCGTCCTCATCGATAAGGGTTGCCTCTGCAACTCCATCTTCCACTACCCCTCGCACATGACGTTCTTCACAACACCCGAGCTACTTGAGATCGGCGACATCCCATTTCCCAGCCCGAACGCCAAGCCCATCCGCAACGAAGCCCTTGAATATTACCGCAAGGTCGCCGAGCACTATGCGCTCGATGCGCGCCTTTACCGCCTTGTGGAGTCCGTCACCGGCAGCGATGGCAATTTTGAAGTCCTCACCAAAGATACATACGGACGCGTCGAAACATTCCGGACGAAAAAGGTCATCATTGCGACCGGCTACTACGACTTGCCCAACTACATCGGCATTCCCGGCGAGGATCTGCCCAAAGTTCATCATTATTACGACGACCCGCACCCATACTACGATCTCGACGTCCTCGTCATCGGAGGCAAAAACTCAGCCGCCATCGCTGCGCTTGAACTGTGGCGTCACGGAGCCCGTGTCACCCTCGTGCACCGTGGCCCCTCCATGCATCGCCACGTCAAGTACTGGATTCTTCCTGACATCGAAAACCGCATTAAGAATCATGAAATCGCAGCCCACTTCAACAGCCGTGTTGTGGAAATCCAGCCGGACACAGTAACCATCGAAACACAGGAGGGAACTCGCACCATCCCCAACGACACCGTCTTCGCCCTCACTGGCTACCACCCCGACTTCGACTTCCTCGAGGCGCTGGGCATCCGCTTCGAGGGCAAAGACCGTCTTCCGGTCTGCGACACAAAGACGCTTGAAAGTAATGTCCGCGGAATCTATCTTGCAGGTGTGATCGTCGCAGGCTCGCGCACCAACGAAATCTTCATAGAAAACGGCCGCTTTCACGGACGGCAGATTGCTGATGACCTGAAGCGCAAGCTTGCCGCTGGAAAAGAACCTCAAGTCGCAGCTTATTGAATGGAAGGGTAGCGTTGCCAAATTGGTTCGGTATGCGTCTGCTCAAGCCCCGCACCATTCGCGGTCAGCTGATGAGCGGTCTTATCCTCTTTGAGATTCTCGTTCTGGCCATAGTTTCTGTGGTGCTCATCCGCGAGCAGCGCAAGGAGCTGCAAACCCGCACCGACCGTCGCCTCGAATATCAGGCCTCTCTGCTTGCTATTCAGGGCAGCGCTGCTATGGAAGACGGTGAATATGGCACATTGGACCGGATTGTCAGAGCCACCACCGATGCTCCCAGTATTCGCTCAGTTCAAATCACCGATTTGCAGGGTCTCACACTGGTCAGCAGCAATCCTGCAATGAAGGGCAAGCTCACGCTCTCGCCCAGGGAGCGCCGTTACCTTCGCGAGTTGGATAAGCCCGTCATCTTTTCCATCGACAGCAGAACACGAGAAGCGGTTGCTCCAGTGCGCGTCGGCGGAGCCGTCAAAGCGCTCGTCTGGATCAATCCCGACGACACGACCGACCGCATCCAGTTGAGAAAGCTCCTCACCGTCACGCTGCTCTCCGCCATTTTCGGCGTAATGGGTTGCACCGTTTTCGCCAGCCTCATGGCCCGGTCCATTGCCAAGCCTATCGGTGTCCTCATGCGGGCCACGCGTCAGCTCATTCGAAATTCTGAAGACACATCTTCGTTCCCGCTGGCTGTTACAAGCGCCAATGAGGCTGCTGATCTCACGACCGCATTCAACCTGATGGTCGCTTCGATTCAGGAGCAGCGCGCTGGCCTGAACGACACGCTCGCGTTGCTGGATTCCATGCTCGCCAATGCTCCCATCGGATTCGCGTTCTTTGACCGCCGCCTCCGCTTTGTGCGCGTCAATCAGCTCATGGCGAATATGAATGATCTGTCCATAGGCCGTCATCTTGGCCGCACAGTGCATGAGGTATTCTCCGGCCATGCCGCCGAACTTGTCGCCGAGAGCATTGAGTATGTCTTTGAACACGGACGTACAGTAGAGAATCTGGAACTTTTCAGCGAAGCCGGCTCCGAGCCGGGTGGAGGACGGACTTGGCTCACCAATGTGTATCCCGTCCGCACTGGTGCCGATAACGTGCGCTGGGCTGGCATGATTCTGGTAGAAACAACAGAACGCCGCCGTGCTGAAGACGCCTTGCGTCGCACAGAGAAGCTCGCCGCCGCTGGCCGTCTTGCCGCATCGATTGCGCATGAGGTCAACAATCCGCTCGAGGCGGTAACCAACCTGCTCTATCTCATCCGCCAGGCGCCCCTCGATGACGTCTCTGCTGGATATGTCGATCTCGCTGCGCATGAGCTCGCCCGTGTCTCTGAGATAACGCAACAGACGCTTCGCTTCTATCGCCAGTCGACACTGCCGGCAATGGTCAACGTGTCCGAACTGGTTGACTCGGTGCTCAGGCTGCATCAGGCACGCATGGCTGCTCTTCAGGTGGAAGTCTGCCGCCATTATGTGCCGGACGTTCAGCTCTTCTGTTTCGCCGGGGAGCTGCGGCAATTGTTCACTAATCTCATCGGCAATGCCATCGACGCCATGACGCCAAATGGAGGCCGCCTTCTGCTGCGGGTGCGCTATGCACGCTCGCTCATCCATCCCGACCAGTCGGGAGTGCGTGTAACCATTGCAGACACAGGAACCGGGATGACGAAAGAAATCCAGCGCCACATCTTCGAGCCGTTTTTCACTACTAAAGAAGCTACGGGAACTGGACTCGGTCTGTGGGTAAGTATGGAAATTATCGAGAAACATAGCGGAACCATCCGCATGCGGAGCCAGGCGCGCACAGACAACGGCGCAACTGCCGGAACTGTATTTTCGGTTTTCTTTCCCTCAGTGCAGGAACTGGCTCAGGTCTGAAACTCCGCTTCCTGTAATCCTCTTCAGCGCACAGCTCGGTGCTGGATTTGCGCCTGCATACTTTGAACGCGTCACATGGAAGCGATGCAATTTCATGTATCGCACGCGCAAGCCACCGATCGTCGCCGGCGTCGCGCGCGGAGCGATATTGGGGTCCACCAGTACCAGCAGCGCCGGGTCCTGCGGATTGTCCAGGCTCTGCGCTACGCCGACGCCAAAAATGGACGGATCAGTTAGCAGGTGGGGAGCATACTGCTGCACAACCGCCTCTGAGCTCTCGAGAACATTCGCCGACAACGTAATTCCATCTGGTGGGTCCGGCGCCGCAGGCATTGCATCGCGAGCCAGCGCAGCTGCATCCGTCGCAATCACCTGCGTGCGCACTCCATCGACAGTCTCGGGAACGCTCACATCGGTCCTGGTCTTGTCGATATACACAATCATCGCAGCTTCACCCGGATTATCCAGGCTGCCGCCGCTGCCCACACCCAGAATCCCATTTGCGGGGTTCACAAGGGCAACTCCCGCTGTCTCTGCGGCAAACTGCGCTCGCGCCTTCGCCGCTGCGGTTATTGGAACGCTCTCAGGCGCAGGTTTCGTGTCATAGCGAATGCATGCTACCGGATGCGGTGTTGCCGTACCGACAATGCTCATGTTGCCGCCGGTTTGCTGGCCAAGTTCGCGTAACACCTCGCCAATCGGATTGGCAATGCTCAATCCGTGCCCTTTTCCGTCTGTCCCCCCGGCAAAAAACAAGCCCACCGGTTCTGCGTTTGAGGTATCTACTACCAGCGCGCCGGAATCACCACTGTCAGAGAACCTGTCGCCTGCAATGCCGATCTGATTTGTAAAAGTCTTCGTGTAATACGGTTGTGTCTCTGCGCAATCTTTGAAGTAATCGACCTTCACGCTCAGGTCGACTGCGGCAACGGTCGAGCAGGTAAGTCCCGTGGTACGTCCGCTTTTCGCCAGCGTCAGTCCGGCAAGATTGCCCGCAGTCAGAACTTCTCCGTCACCTTCCATCGGCGGGGCTGCACCAAGCGCGTCGTTTGGCCCTGAAGCTCCTGAAGCGGCCAGTTGAAGAATGCTACCCGTTGGATCGACCGCACCCGGCGCAACCGACGCCAGCGCAGCATCCACATTCGTCTGTACTGACGCAAGTGGAACCATGTATTTCAGCGTGCCTACCGGGCGCAGCGTCGATCCTGCATGGCTCAGTGGGACGCAGCCATCGTCGATCATTCCCGGCTCATCGATCGCGTCCCCGACCCTCCCTTGGTCCGATTCAGCCAGTACGTGATTGTCACTCAGAATGTACTCGTTCTTTTTGTCGTCCTCGACCAATGCACCCAGGGTACCGCCGCAGCAGTCGGCTACATACGATTCTCCTGTCGCATCCCGATAGGTGTCGAAATCATTGTCGTTGCCACCCGAAGACCCCAGAGAGATCGCTCTCGTCTGAGCGGCTTGGTTAATCAAAGGGCTGCTGTTCGCGCTGCTGCCATTCAGCAGAATCTTCAGAGGAGCGGGAATCGCAGATCCATTCACAGACGCTTTCAGATAGACCGTGCTCTTTGCAGATAAAGACGGGGCGGTGTAGCTGACCTTGCACGTTGTGTACTGGTCAAGGCTGCGTTGGCAGCTGGTATTGCTCAAGGTTCCTGCATCGCTGCCGGCCACAGCGTCCGTTGATAGGCTCCAATGCACAGACCCCGCATTGACCTCGGCAATTTCGGCCGTCACCTCCAGTGTCGAGCCTGGAGTCAAGGCGGCATTCTCCGGCAGTAGTGACTGAACAAATCCCGGTGTGACGCTCACAACCGCGCTGGCCGCCTGCAAGGGGGCATCTTTGAGATGCGCGGCAATCTGGATTCGCACAGCGTCTTGTGAAAGCGCGGACGGGGGCGTGTACAAGCCGCTGGCATCAATATGTCCTTCGCCTAGAGACGACGCATTCTCACCGCCCGTAACCGACCACACGACCGCAGTTGGTTCTCCGGAGGGTGACTTCGCCGAGAACTGAATCTCACCGTTGGATGTAGTCGTCGAAGACGACGCTGCGATCGAAAATACGCGGTCCTGCGCTGTGTTATCGAATTGACCTGCCCCGCATCCTGCAAGAAACACGAGTAGCGCGGGGAACGCCAATGCAGAACGTCGGTCGAGGCACGAAATCATAAAGAGGCGCAGGCCGGGGTCTACCTTCTAAGTCATTAATAATCTTAGACCGATCACCCGTGCGGATGCCTATATTTTAGACAGCGGCATGTTGCAATCGTGCCAATTTAGATCGTCTGCACAATCACGAAATAACCTTGTTCAGAAATCCCCTCAACCCGATTCCGCCAAGCACGGCCAGTGAAACCAGCAGCGCCAGAAGGATCAGGGGCGAGTACATATGGGGAATTCCCGGGGTCAATGCCGCCCGCAACCCTTCGCTCATGTAAACGATAGGGTTTACAAGCACGGCGATTTGCAGCCAGCGCAGGTGGTTCAATGCTTCCCACGGATAGTACACGCATCCGAGAAAGGTGATGGGGACCACGACAATAGAGAACACTAGGCCGATCTGCTGCGGCTTTACGTTTGCCCCAATGGCCAGACCCAGCGCACTTGCGACAAGGCTGGCCAGAATCAGGGTACAGATGAACATGGTCCAGCTTGTCACCGCAAAATACACTGGCGTGGCTGGAACCCAAATGGCAAGCGGCAGCACCAGCAACGCGGACAGAATACATTGCAGCGCGCTGAAGCAGATCTTCTCCGCCGCTACAGCCCATATAGGCAGCGGACACATCACGCGATCATCAATTTCCCGTGTAATGCCGAACTCCTGCGAGAGCGGCAACGCGACCGTAGCGATGCCGCAGAACATAATGGCCACAGCCATCAGTCCTGGCAGCAGAATTGTGGCGAAATCCGCGCCGCCAACGTCGTTTGCTTGGCCAATGCGTGGCAGTAAAAACGTAAATACGAAAAGGAACAGCAGCGGCTGCATGATGATCCGGACAACAAAAGGTCCAAGCTCGCGCCGCAACACGCGTAAATCGCGGAGCATCAGTCCCAGAAACGCTCCTGTATAGGAAACGTTCTTCGGTTTGTGAACAACTACTGCTGCGCTACTCACGCAGGTCCCTCCCGGTTAGTCGGATGAAAACAGTTTCCAGGCTGGGCTCATTGATTGAAATGTCCCGTACGCCATAGCTCTGCGCAGCCCGCACCAGCTCCGGAAGCAGCCCATCCATGCCCTGTACAAAAATGCGCAACCCTCCGCTGATTGGTTCCACGCTGTGTATTTGCGGTATCGCGCGCAGGGTCTCGGCAAGCGGCTGCGTCGACTCATCTGATCGCAGCGCCAGCTCAATTCGTGTATTTGCGCCGAGCATCGTCTTCAACCGTTCGGGAGAATCCAGCGCCAGCACCTTGCCGTGGTCAATAATTGCGACACGGTCGCAAAGCTCGTCCGCCTCTTCCATGTAGTGTGTCGTCAGCACAACGGTAATGCCTTCGGCGCGTAGCCCGCGTACCGCGTCCCACATCGCAATGCGGCTCTGCGGATCAAGTCCCGCGCTCGGCTCATCCAGAAACAGCACCGCCGGACGATGCGCAATCGCGCGCGCAATCTGAACCCGCTGCTGCAGCCCTCCCGAAAGCTGCGAAGGGAAGCTCCTCGCCCGCTCCAGCAACAGAAACTGCTTCAACAGGTCATTCGCGCGCTCGCGCGCTTCTGCTCCGCTGAAGCCAAAGTATTTGCAATGAAAGTAGAGATTCTCGAAGATCGTTAGCGAACGGTCCAGTGTGTTGTATTGCGGCACTACGCCGATATTCCTCCGCGCCGTTGCCGGATGCGCCACAACATCGACGCCGGCAATGTGCGCGCTTCCGCTTGTGGGCAGAGTGCGCGTGGTGCAGATCCCGATCGTAGTTGTTTTTCCCGCGCCGTTTGGTCCCAGCAGGCCGAACAGTTCTCCCGGCTTGACCGTCAGGTCAATTCCGTCCACTGCCGTTATGCTCTGCTGCTTGTCGCGGAAGATCTTGGTGAGGCCGGTAATTTCGACAATCACAAGTGAAAAGCCATCTTTGGAAAGAAAAGTGAGTTGCTTCTTCGATTATACGAAGGAGCTCTCCATTGTTTCTTCCGCAGAAACAGAAAGGAGCGCATTCCTGCGCTCCTCCATAATGCTTGCGTAAAGAAGCCTAAGCCGCGTTCGGTTTCCTCGAACGCGCCGGCACCAGCGTGGGCGCGCTAACGCCAACGCCAACGCTTGCAGGCATAATCCGAACTTCACCTGCCTGTGCAACACTCATGCGCCGCACTTCGCGTGCAGTTAGGGGACGCATTGTTTCAGGCGAATAGTAGATCTGCTTGCCGCAATCCAGGCAAACCATATAGGTTTGCTGCTGCAAGGTGAATGGCCGCGTCAAATGCTGGTGACGGCAACCAAGGAAGATTTCATAGAGGAAATTGAAAATCGCAACAAAGATACTCATGAACCAGGCCCCTCTCTTTCTTTCTCTCTTAGCCGTTCTTTCGGCTTCAAGAGTTGAAAAATCCGGCGCGCAGTGCGGGAGGACCGCCGTTCATTGTGATGCTGAATTATACGAAAAGTTACTAGGAAACCATAACAAAAAATGCGCGTAGATATTGGAGAAGACTGCGAAATCCATCCAATTCTCCCCGCAAAGACTTCATTTCCAATTAGTTACCACTAAGTCAACGCAATCGGAGAAGATACATAGCCAAACTCATTTTCTATGGCAGCGGCAACCGCCAGTACCATCTCATCCGCAAATGGACGCCCCGCAATCTGGATTCCAATCGGCAAACCTTTAGTTGAGCGGCCCACAGGAACCGCAACAGCCGGAGCCGCCAGAAGATTAAACCATTGGGTATACCGCATCGCATCCAGGTATCTCACGATCTGTCCGTCAATCATCCATTCGCGCTCTCCATGCCGGAATGCTGGAGTCGCACACACCGGCATCAGCAGCAGCGGATACTCTTTCATCTCTGCCAGCAGTTTTCCCCTCACAACATCACACTCGGCCCACGCCTCAAGCAGCGATTCGGCGGACAAGGGTGCTTCAGCTCGCGCAATGGAAAGAAATTCGCTAAAGATTGGACTCAATTTCATTTCGCGTCCGCGAATGGTCGGCGCATAAAACATCTCTCCGCACTGGACGAAGAATTTCCACCACACTTTGCGCGCAGCCTCCAGTGACTCGGGTCGGAATCTCCGCACCGTAAATCCACGCCGCTCCAGCGTCACCGCCGCATCGCGAACGGCCTGTCTCGTCTCCGCTGTTACAGGAGTGATGCCGTCATCCTCAAACCATCCAATTGGGAACTGCTTGGCATCTTCAGTCGACATCTCGCGGAACACTACCGGCGCGCTCACCGAATCAACCTCATCCCGCCCCGACAACACGCGGAACAGCAGCGATACATCGCCAATCGTTCGCGCCATTGGCCCGATCGCACCGAGAATTGAAAATGGCCCTATACATGGCGGCAAGTGGCCGCGTCCTGGCACACGCCCCGGCGTCGGTTTCAGCGAACAGATGCCGCAGAAGTGAGCAGGCTCCCGCACTGATCCTCCGCTGTCGCTGCCCAACCCGGCGGCTGACATCCCCGCCGCAATCGCCGCCGCTTCGCCGCCGCTCGATCCGCCTGCCGAGTAATCCAGGTTCCACGGATTCGCAGTCCTGCCGTACAAGAGGTTGTCCGTCTCATACGCCATCAGAAATTCCGGACAATTCGTTGTGCCCAGCAGTGTTGCGCCAGCCGCGCGCAGACGCGCAACAACCTCCGCATCCTCATCCGGAACAGACCCGCGATTCAACGTACTGCCGATCTCGCACTTGCAGCCTTTGACCGCAATCGAAGACTTCACCGTGACCGGCAATCCCGCCAGCGACCCGCTCTTTGAAACACGTGCCTGCGCCCGAACTCGCTCTGCGTCAAAATCGACAATCGCATTCAGCACAGGATTCATCCGCTCGATTCGCCGGATATGTTCCTCGGCTAATTCAAGCGGTGAAATATTGCCCTGTCTGAGCAGGGTGAGTTGTTCTACGGCGGAAAGGAGTGCGACGCTCACGGCTGCTGATGCGCAGGCTGGTAATTGAACTCGAACCGTTGGGTTCGATTGCCCGACTCAAACCGGTCATCCCAGTCCAGCCGATACCTGAGCGCCCCTGCATCCTCCGGATAGTGCTCGCTCGCCGGATACGGATACGTCGTCATCCCGTGGAAAGGCATTTGCGCCACTGTAAATGGCGATGCTTCGTAAAAGTCCATGTCCTTCACAAAACCATTCGCGTAGAAGAAGTAATCTCGCTTCCATCCTGCAGGCAGAGCAGGCAATATCGCTCCGCTGAACTCCGCGTCAATTTCCTCACCGCTGCCGAAGATCACGTAATGATCGTCAACCGCCTTCAGCAGCGGAGTCACAGTTCCATAATTCGTATACTCGCCGCGCTGCCACTGGAATGGTCCCGTCATGCTGATTCTGTTGTAGTCATACGTCAGGTCGCCAGGAGTCGCTCCCTCAATCTGCTGCGGATATCCGCGGAATGCCAGCCGTGCCGTTGCCAGCGGCATCTCCGTCTCTCTTACCTCAGTTGCCTGACTCGCTCCATTGTCTACCAGCACCTGGTCCCAATAAATCTGCAGGTTCGTCGTCAGTCGAATCTTCCTTGTTCCGGTCGGTAGCTTACCCGTCAGATCGACGACAATCGTACGCGGCAATCCTGCCGGAAAGCCCATGTCATTGATAATCCGCTTCCAGTTCCCATCCGGCATCTGCGCTTCCACATATGGAGGAACCGGCTGCAATCCCGCCTGCCACGCCGCATACATCGAGCTCGCGCTGAAATACTCTATGTATCCGGTCATCAGCAGCCGCAGCGGATGCTCCGGCGTCCACGCGCCGAGATCAAGTGTCAGCGAGTGCATGTTTGCGTATCCCGCATAACTCAGATTGGCGAAATCACGCACATACTTGTGATCGCGCTTCGCCAGCACGGCAAGCACATCGCGTCCCTTGTCATCCCATGCGCCCGCTGGTAGATGCGCTTCCGGAGACACCACCACCGTTTTGCCTGACGCAAAAGGCCGCTCGCTCAAAAATTTCTCGTCTGGATAAACCTCCGTCCCCTCTGGATGATCGACCGCAACCAGTCTCACTTGGTCGATATAGTTGATTTCCTCCATGGGCTCGCCGAAGCGCAGGCTATACAGCCCATTGCGTGCTTTCAGATCATCTCCATCCACCTTGATCCACTCATCGGGATCATTCTCATTCGTTGCCGTCGGCGAAACCCAGTGCCCGATCACCGCCGCGCCAATCACATCCGAGATGAACTTGTACTTTGTCCCGTCCCATGCGAACAGTACCGGACACGAGCTTCCCCTCCGGTCCAGCTCCTTCAGCGCAACAGGCTTGCTTGGGTCAAGATCGATTTCATCCTGTGGCACGCCCGTCGGCCACAGCAACCGCACCACATCCACGTAGTCCACTTGCCCAAGCCCGGCTATGACCTCGTTCGAACCTTGCCCCAGGTACCCGGATGCTCCGGCAACCTCAAACTTTTGCCACAGCCCATCGGCAAATACCTCCACCTTAGTCCCGATCGCGGTCTTATTGTCGGCCAATCCTGTCAGATCAATGCGAAGCGAATGGTTCTTGTTCCCGCCGACATTGTGCAGCACCACCGGAGGCCCATCGACCTGTGTCACAATCAAATCGGCCGCGCCATCACCGTCTACATCCGCCGCAATCAACGCCCGCGGACTT
>JASHRS010000102.1 GCA_030037215.1 Silvibacterium sp.
TGGCGAGAAGAAACCGGCTGTAGGTGCTGAAGTCTTTAAGAAAGGATACGGGCACGGCGCGGCCGATGGCAGTGCCCTGGATGGCAGAAAGAATAAGCAGTGGAAACCACGTGAGCAGTGCTGCCCATACCGCGCGCTTCATTGTGAGTGGAGCATTGGCTTTGATGGTGCCGACACGCTTCTCTATGCGATAAAGCGGGCCACCTTCCATGAGCAGAAAGGGACGACCAATATGATTTTTGGGCGAATCCATTGCTTCCTCCTGGCGGTTGTTCTGGTGGTTCAGTATTGAGATCTTTTCGAAGCCTCGCTTGAACATCAAGTACTGCTGCATCTCAGGCCACACGCATATCATTGATTAGTGGAAGGACCAGCCAACAGCGGTAGATTCCCCCAGGTTGTTTTTGGGAGCACCTACGACAGGTTGATTGTCGAAGTTATCGTAAAAGCTAAAGCTGACATAAAGGTTGCTGAAGAATTTGTAGTAAACATCCTGATTGAGAGTCATGCGAACACGACCTGGGGAGGTGAGACTTGGATACAGCCACAGAGAGGTGTTAAAGGTGGTCGAGTCAAAACGAAATGTCGAATAGTTCAATGCGAATGCGGAATCGAGCGAATGAGTTCGAGCTGTGGCGGTAGTATCGGCAGCATCGCGTTCCAGAGTGTAACCCAAACCGCCGACTACGTTGAGGTCGGTACGGTTAGTAAAGATAAGGCGATTAGCGATGCCCAAGCCAAGCGTGCTTCGAAGATCGATCTTCTGTTCTGAGCTTGAGAGGAAGTTGGCCAACCCCCCTCCGTACCAGTTCGATCTGCGGAGCTGCTGGAACAGAGATGTTTTTGCCGTCATTTCATTGGTGTTGTTGGTCTTTTGCTGCGTTGTAAATTGCGAGTTGGCGCTGAGCGAGAAGAGACGGTTTTGCGATTGATAACCGAGGGTTCCGTCCGACGTGAGGTTCGTCTGTGAGTTGGAACGGGTGAAACTCATGCCGACATCGACGTTTCCACGCATGCGCTTCCAAAAAGTGCTGTTTAATTCATCAATTTCTATTACCGAATTGTTGGGCAGAGTGGTGGTGGCTGTATTTATGACGGAAAGAGAGCCCTTTTCAATGCCTTTGCTCAGAGCACCGGTATAGGTGACGCCGTGAGGGTCGGTTACGAGGAACCCCTGAGTGCTCTCAATGTGGTCTACCTGGGACCAGTCGAGTATGAACGCGGTGGTTGTGTAATCGGGTTTTATACTCAGTTGACCCTTGTCCAGCGACTGAAGTTCGCCTGTGATCTTGTCGCCGTTCTTCATGTAGACGATATCGGTCTTCTGCCGGCTGCTGGCTGACGAGATGATTGGAAAAAGAACCAGCAAGAGCGCTGCGCTAAAGCAGATCGGCCGCTTAGGGGAAAAGATCTTAGCGAATTTGGCAGGGGTGGTTGCCCAAGAAGGGCCACCTTGTACTTTATTCGGCTGAGGGTGTTGCTTGCACTGAAGTAGGGTCATGACGTCCGCCGTTCGTTGAGAGATTCAAGTCCGACGCAATTGCCAGAACGGGAAAGGCGAGCACATTCATCAATAAGTACTGCCTGGGCTACCGGCAGTGCAGTTCATCTTAGCTTTGTCCATATGGTTTGTGCATTGTCAGTTTGTACAGTGCATTGTCTGCGATTGAACAGATATGGCGGCCGAATTTAACGAGGTATCTACGACCTATAAGGTGCAGGTCCGTACAGCACGAGAAGCAACCCATGCAATGCCACCATGATGAATCGTTGGTTAAAAGGGTCTCGTGAGCGAGGATTCCTGTTGGGTTCAGCCGCGAGGTTGGAGTATGCTGACTCGCGGGTTGAATTCAACAATTGAGGGGCAGAAAAAATGGCAATTGCGCGACAGGTTATCACTTCACTTCAACCGGATGGAACAGATTTGCTTGGAACCAGGGCTCTCGCGGTCAAGATTGCGGATGAGAGCATTGTCTCCGGCTCGCTGCTTACGGTTGAGAGCAATCACTTCTGTGTTTTGAAGTCGCGTGGCGCGGTGTTGAATGTATACGAGACAGGACAATACGCTCTGACGACTCCGGATAAGCCGCTCCTGGGCTCGATTGCGCAGGGTTTCTTCGGCGGCTCATCGCCGTGGGTTTTTGAGGTGATCTATGTCAACCGCTCCAAGCTGCTGATCCGCAGCGAGGGTGTTGCCACCAGCGAAGAGATGGCCGAAATGTCCTATCAGGTGGATTACTACATCCACGTCGACAGCAAGGAAGCGGCCCTCGAGCTGATTACACACATGCCTTTCAATGGTCACTGGATCGATATTAAAGAGGTTGCCGACTACGCAGGGCCGGCAATTGAGCAATCCATCAATCAGATTGTCCAGGTGACGAAGATGGAGGAGATCAACGAGCATATCCAGGAAGTGCGCGAGCTGGTGAAGGCGCATTTGTCGGATTTCCTGCGGACGTACGGCATTACGCTCAACGATCTGAAGATCCTGATTATGCCGAAAGACGAGCGCATGCGTGAGCTGATTTCGCTACAGGCGATTGGCCTTAGCCCCATGGAAGCAGTGCGCTATTATCTTGCGTTGAAGATGGCAGACAAAGGGCTTGTCTCGGCACCGAACGCGGCTGCGGGTGTGCCGTTCAGCATCGGCGGCGCAACAGGGTTCTTCCCAGTCGGTGCGGAAGCTGGACTGAACGGAGGGAAGTAATGCCGGAGTCATCGTTCTATAACGCCGGCACTTTGCGCCAGATTGCGACGAATCTGTTTTACGGCTGGGGCTATAACTTTTATCGTGTCGAGAACCAACTGCGTGCGGATGACCAATTGGTGCGGAGCAAGGCTGCATGGCTTCTGGGGCTAGCCATGAGCAGCATGAATACAGCTGAGACGGAATACCGGCGCGAGTTTCTGCCAGCTCCTTCGCGGGCAAAGCCGTTTCCGGATGCGGAGGCCGTAGCGTCAGCCCAGAAACTGGAACGGCTGGCGCGGGAGATAGGCGCTCTGGAGGCGTTTATTCATCAACAGCCTGTTCCTGAAAACGACCGGATGACGCAACGATATCGCCTGGAAGCGCCGACCCTCATGATCCTGACTGGGTTTGATGAGCAATTAGTGGGGCAGTGCGAACTGCTGCGGTCCATGGTGGATGGGCAGAACGGGACGGAAATCTTAAAGAGAGCTCCCGAACTGGAAGTGGGACTGGGAGCAATCCGGGAAACTTTGCGGAACCGCGAGGCCGTGCTGCACGAGCGCGTGTAGGAGATTTCAGGAATTGGACTGCGATTCGTATTGGGATTCGTACCAGGCAACGGTTTCACGCAGCGCTTCCTCCATACCGTATTTCGGCGACCAGCTTAGCCGCTTCCGGGCCTTTGTGGCGTCGAGATACTGCTCACGGATTTCCGAGCTTGCGATGTTCTGGATGACAGGCTCAAGGTCGGTTCGGTCCATGATTTTCAGGACCATGTTTACAATGTCGAGGACGGTGAGCTTTAGGCCGAGGCTGAAGTTGAATGCTTCGCCAGAGATGGATGGGTTTTCAGCAAGACACTCACCGAGGGTGAGATAGCTTTCAGCCGCGTCCTTGACATAGAGAAAGTCACGGACGAATTTACCGTCGCTGCGGATGACGAAGCGTTCATCGGCGAGCGTGGCCTGGATTACGCCGGGAATAGTGCGGCTGTAGTTGAGATCGCCGCCTCCGAAGAGATTGCCGCAGCGCGCGATGGCAACTTTAAGGCCGTAGGTTGCGGAGTACATCTGCGTAATGAGATCCGCGCAGGATTTCGAAACATCGTAAGGATAGCGTCCCTGGAGGGGATGGGTTTCGAGGTAGGGAAGGCTCTCGTTTGCGCCATAGGCCTTGTCAGATGAAGCGACGACGACGTTGGATTTTCCTATGAGACGGCAGGCTTCGAGGACGTTCCATGTGCCGGTGACGTTGGCCCGCAGGGTTCCGACGGGGTCGAGCTTGGCGATCTGCACGAGCGGCTGCGCAGCGAGATGAAAGACGGTGTGCGGCTGGTACTCGGCAATGGCACGCTGCATGGTGGGCAGCGACTCGATGTCTCCATTGACGACGGCGATCTGATCAATGAGGCCTTCACTCACCAGCATGGACTTCGGGGCCTGGTCGCGAACGAGGGCGACGACTTCGGCATCCTTATTAAGGAGTGCTTTAACGAGCCAGCTGCCCATAAGGCCGGTGGCTCCGGTGACAAAAACGGTCTTGCCTTTCCAATAGCTTGCCAATGAAATCCCCAGTCTAAAATCAGTATTAGATCATTTTCGGACGCGAAGAGTCAGGAGGCAATTGATTGGCGGCTGCGGAAGACATGCAGGTGGTGATTCTGTGCGGCGGCAAAGGATCGCGGATTTATCCTTTTTCTGAATATTTCCCGAAGCCGATGATGCCGGTGAATGGGCGGCCAATTCTAGTCCACTTGATGCATATTTACGCACGGCAAGGGTTCCGGAAGTTCGTGCTGGCTGCGGGGCATCGCAAGGAAATGCTGTTCGACTACTTCGACGGACGCTTTCCGGAGTGGGAGATCACGATTCTCGATACAGGTGTTGAGGCCGATACTGCGGACCGGATTCGCGCATGCATGAATTATATGGGTGAGCGATTTTTCGCGACCTATGGCGACGGGCTGGGCAATGTTGACCTGAAGGCGTTGCTGAAGTTTCATCTCGAGCATGGCGGGCTGGCGACGGTGACGGCGGTTCCACTGCGCTCGCAGTACGGAACGCTGCAATTTGACAAGGATGGCCGGGTTGCGAGCTTTACCGAGAAGCCGGTGATCAAGGATCAGTGGATTAATGCCGGTTTTTTTGTGTTTGAGAAGGCAGAAGTGGGGAAGTGGGCTAGCGCAAATCTTGAATCAGGCGTGTTGCCGGAGCTGGCATCGCGGGGGCAGCTATTCACCTATCAGCACCACGGCTTCTGGAAGTCGATGGATACAAGCAAGGACCAACAGGAGATGGAGCGGCTTGGCGAAACAGGCGAGCCACCATGGCTTGCGTCGGGAGAGTAAAATAAAAGTAGTCACAACGGTCCATCCTCAAGTTGGGGGCGTCACGGTTTCGACGGGATCGATTGCGGCAAAGAGGCATGCCGGGGTGCGGACACCCGTAATCGCTCGCAAAATGATAATTGCCGATCATCAACTGGCATACGCAGCTTAATTAATTAAGTTGCCGTCTCCTGCGGCTTTGCCTGCGGGCTTCAGAGAGACGTCGCACAGCAGGCTGGTTCGGATGGCTGGGTACGGGTTATCCGGATGAGATTCACGGACTAGCGATGCGCGCATCTTGCCGCTTCTGAGCGCGCAAAGCGAAACTTGCGGAACGCGGCTGAGCATGGAGTCTCTTTGTTGACAGCGATTTCGGACGCGGGTTCGACTCCCGCCGCCTCCACCAAATTGTAAGCTGTTTATAATAAATGAATTAAACTGTGGAAAACAGCCAATGTTGTCAAAATGTACCAAAATTGTACCAATCAGATTTTGGTGTTAGATTGGCTGCATTATGCTTTCCGTCTACGCTCGCCACCACCCCGATTGCGCGAAGAAAGACGATTCCAGCTATCGCCGCTGCCGCTGTCCCAAGTGGCTAGACGGCACGCTTCCGGGCCGCAGCGGGCGCTTCCGTGTCTCCGCCAAAACCAAATCCTGGGAGCAGGCCGAACTCCTCGCCCGCAAGTACGAGCATGCAGCGCTGGGTGGAGAAGATGTGCAGGCGGCAAAGTTGCCAACTGTCAAGGAAGCCGTGAGCGTCTTCATTGGTGATGCGGAGGCACGCGGCCTCGCTTCTGCGACGCTGCAAAAGTTGCGGCACATCTTCGAGGTCCAGTTGGTGGGCTTTGCCGAAGAGCAGGGCATTACATTTCTGCGCGGTTTCAACTCTCGCAACCTGACCGAGTGGCGCAGAACATGGAGAGACAAAGAGCTTGCCCGCAAGAAGAAGTTTGAGGGTTTTATCTGATCAACCATTTTCGCTAATTCCTTGCACCCGAGATGATTCGAGTGTGGATCTGATTGATCCAACATCCCGAAGGGTGGGCCGTGTGTGACCAGAATGTCTGTGTCCGGGGGAATCATCTCCCAATATCGTCGAATTGCGGCACCGCGAGCAATGTTGAAAGCCCAACTATTGAATTCGGGCTGCACAGGCGACCCCCAGATTTTCAAGCCCGCAAGTTTAGTGCCGGAGTTTTCGAGATAGATTGCATTGCTGAGCAGGTCTCTGGCCGTTGCAGGATGCTGTTCAAACATCAGATCGTGATTTCCGGCAATAACAATCTTGTGTGGGTGGGGCTGCAAGCCTAGCCACTTATTGAAATCAGCAATTTCCTTTGGTTTAGTGCCGAATGCCATGAAATCTCCAGCATGAATGAGCATGTCCCCATCGGGTACGTTCATTTTGGCGTGTTGGCCGTGAGTGTCGCTTATGCAGACAATGCGGATACGAGGCATAACACCATTATCCGAAATTGCCAGAAAGAGGCTGGCCGTTGGGCTCCCTCCGGGACTTTCTACGCGGATTAAGATGTTCCTAACTTATGCAATCGATC
>JASHRS010000011.1 GCA_030037215.1 Silvibacterium sp.
CGCCCCTGCCCGCCGTCGCCATTGATCGTGGGCCGCTCGCCGCGCATCATTTGCAGCGTAAACTTCGCCATCACGCCGCTGTACTGAGAATCCGGAACCTGCCGCGGCCCAAAGATATTGAAGTAGCGCAGGCTCACCGTTTCAATCCCGTAAACCTCCCAGTAGCTTCTCATGTAAAGCTCGCCCGCAGCCTTCTGCACCGGGTACGGCGCAATCGGCATGGGAACCATCGTCTCGCGCCGCGGAAAACCCGGCTGATTGCCGTAGGCCGACGACGACGCGGAATATACAATTCGCTTCACGCCCGCAGCCCGCGCGCCTTCCAGCAGGTTGAAAGTGCCGTCGATGTTTGCCGTGTGGCTCGACCGCGGGTCTTTCACCGAGCGCGGCACCGACGGCAGCGCCGCCGTGTGAAAAATGAAGTCGACGCCCCGGCACGCGTCGAGTACAGCATCCGCATTGCGCAGGTCGCACTCAATCAGCTCCATGCGGTTGCGGAAGCTGGCTATATTTTCCCGTTTGCCGGTCTCAAAGTTGTCCAGACCACGAACGGTCTTTCCGCATCCAATCAGCGCTTCGGCAATAGACGATCCAATAAATCCGGCACAGCCGGTCACAAGATACACAGACATGCTCTATCTATGTTACCTGCTCGCTTACCAATCGCGTTACGTGCGCGTTCCTGAACAGGTAAGGCATACTAAAACTGCATGAGCAATCTCGTTCCCTTTCGTCTTGAGCCCTGGTTCCGCACCCGCATCTGGGGCTTTCATGACCTCACTCCCTGGTACAACTACAAGACCGAGGGTGAGCCCATCGGCGAAGTCTGGCTCACGGGCGAAATGTGCGCCGCCGCAACCGGCCCGCTCGCCGGCAAATCGCTCAAAGACATTACCGCGCAGCATGGCCATGATCTTTTAGGCAACACCTACGGAGATGGCCAGTTCCCACTGCTCATCAAGCTCCTTTTCCCAAAGGAAAAACTTAGCGTGCAGGTGCACCCCGACGACGCCATGGCGCAGAAATACGGCGAGCCGCGCGGCAAAACTGAATGCTGGTATGCGCTGGACGCACAGCCAGGCGCGCATGTTGCGCTCGGCATCAAGCCCGGCGTCACGCCCGGGCAGATTCGCGCCGCAATTGAATCGGCCACACTGGAAGATCTGCTCGAAATGGTGCCTGTCCGCAGGAACGACATGCTCTTTGTCGATGCAGGGACCGTTCACGCCATGGGCCCCGGCGTCGTTATCCTCGAAACACAGCAGACCAGCGACCTCACCTACCGCATGTATGACTATGGACGCCCGCGCGAGCTGCACCTCGACAAATCTCTCGAAGCCATGCGCCTCAAAACCCGCGCCGGAAAGATCCCTCCGCGCAACGTCAACGGCCATTCCGTGCTCATCGATGAAAAGTACTTCGAGATTGAGCGCTGGCCGCTCGAACCGGGCAAAGACGTATCCGCGGTTACAGCAAACACCGGCGGCCTTCAGATACTATTCGTATCCGAAGGCAAAATCCGTGTCTCAGCCGATGTAGCGGAAGGTTTCCCGGTCAACCGTTGCGAGCTCGCTGTCATCCCAGCTTCAAGCCGCAACGCGCGCGTCGACGTGGAATCGCCGGCCACTGTCATTCGGATTCAGCCCCGTGCGATGTGATTGCAGACGAGTAAGAGGACGCTTGATTTGACGATCGATTTCCGCCCCATCATTCTTGCCGGAGGCAGCGGAACCCGCTTCTGGCCGCGCAGCCGCCAGGCGCGCGCCAAGCAGGTGCTTGCGCTCGAAGGCGACCGCACCATGATCCAGCGCACCGTTGACCGCCTTACGCCGCTTGAGCCGCCGCAGGATTTCTGGATCATTACCAACGATCTTCTATCCGAAGCCATCTGCGGCCAGCTCGATTGCATACCCGCCGATCAGGTCATTTGCGAACCCTGCGCGCGCAACACTGCTCCTGCTGCTGGCCTCGCGGCATTTCTTATCGAGCGCATCGCCCCCGGCGCGGTCCTCGGAATGTTTCCCGCCGACCACGCCATCGCCAACGAATCCGCATTTCTCGATGTGGTTGAGCAGGCCATCGCTATTGCCGCCGCGGGAGACAACATGGTTGTGCTCGGCGTTACGCCCACACGCCCCGAGACCGGATACGGCTATATCGAAACCGGTGACGACGCCCCCAATGGAGCCGTTCGCGTTCGCCGCTTTACAGAAAAACCCCGCCGCGAACGCGCCGAAGAGTTCCTTGCCGCCGGAAACTACTGCTGGAACAGCGGCATCTTCATCTGGTCTGCGCAAACCCTCGCCAACGCCGTGCGCGAACATATGCCGGAGACCGCGCCGCATCTCGAAGCCATTGCCGCGGCTTATGGAACGCCGGACTTCGCGCGTATCTTCGCCGAGCGTTATCCGCAGTGTGAAAACATCAGCGTCGATTACGCCATTCTTGAGCCGCGCTCGGCCAAGGGCGAGCACCACTCGAACCTTTATTGCCTGCCGGCCGATTTCGGATGGAGCGACCTCGGCTCGTGGGCTGCGCTCTACGAATACCAGCTCGCGTCCGGCGAAGTCGCCGACGCTCACTACAACATCAGCCAGAGCAATGGCTCGTCTGCGATCGACTCGCGCGGCAACTACGTCTATAGCCCGAAGAAATTCGTCTCGCTGGTCGGCGTGAATGATCTGGTCGTTGTCGAAACCGAAGACGCGCTCCTCATCACCACGCGCGACCGCTCGCAGGACGTGGGCAAAGTGGTCAAGGAACTATCTGCAACTGGGCGCAAGGACCTTGTGTAGTCTCCAAAAACAGAAAGAAGCGAATGCCCGACAATACTCCGATCAAATTTGGCACCGACGGCTGGCGCGGAGTTATCGCCGAAGACTTCACCTTCGAGAACGTCCGCAAGGCTGCGGCGGCCATCGCCAATTACCTTCTGAGCGCGAAGGACCCCGAGGAAGCACCTGCAAAAGGCGTCTGCATCGGCTATGACACGCGCTTCGCTTCCGATCGCTTCGCCCGAGCTGTCGCCGAAGTCCTCGTCGCAACCGGAATCCCCGTAAAGCTTGCCAGCCACATCACGCCAACGCCTGCGCTCTCCTATGGGGTCCGCGATCTCGGCACTGCAGGCGGCGTCATGATCACGTCGAGTCACAATCCCTACCAGTGGAACGGTGTTAAGTACAAAGCCTTCTACGGAGGCTCCGGCAAACCCTCGATCATGACTGCGATTGAGAGTTACCTCGACAAGCCATTACCGAAAGCTGCAAAGCCAGCGGAAATTTCCGAAGTTGATTTCCTGCCCAGCTATGTCGAAGCTATCCGCCGGTTTACCGACCTCGATCTCATCGCCAAATCCGGCTTCAAATTTGCCATCGACTGTATGTATGGGGCAGGCAGCGGCATCCTCGCCGGGATTTTTAAAAGTATCGGCGTCGATTACGTTGAGATTCGCGCCGAGCACGATCCGCTGTTTCCAGGCATTAATCCCGAGCCCATTGAGCCGCACGTGCGTGCTCTCGAAGAAACCGTCGTCCAGCACCATTGCCACGCCGGCCTCGTCACCGACGGCGATGCCGACCGCATCGGGGCCGTCGACGAGCACGGCAACTTCGTCGATGCGCACAAAGTTTACGCTGTCCTGCTCGAATGGCTGCTCACACGCAAGAAATGGCCCGGCGATGTCACACGTGCCTTCAACACCACCAGCATGATTGACCGTATCTGCGCCCGCTATGGACGCAAACTCTACGAACACGGCATCGGTTTCAAATACGTCTGCGATCTCATGCTCGAAAAAAACATCCTCATCGGCGGCGAAGAATCCGGTGGCATCGGCATCGCGCGCCATCTGCCCGAGCGCGACGGCCTGCTCAATGCACTTCTCATCGCCAACGTTATGGCCGAGGAAAACAAGACCCTCGGCCAGCTCGTCCAGCATCTACAGGATACCTATGGCGAACACCAGTACGGCCGCATCGACCTGCACATCGACGACGATCTGAAGAACGCCGCCATCGCCCGCGCAAGGGCAGGCGTGAAAGAGTTTGCCGGAATGCCCGTCGAGCACGTCGAAACCCTCGACGGAATCAAGTTCTTCCTCGACAATCCCGAGGCAAAGACGAAACCGAATGCAGCAAAGACCTGGCTTCTCCTGCGCGCCTCCGGCACCGAGCCGCTGCTGCGCATTTATGCCGAAACCTGTTCAAAGGAATCGGTATCTAAGCTCCTTGAGGCTGCGCGCGAATTCGCCATGACCAGCCTCAACTAACAGGGCCCTGGAATTTAACCATCTCTAAACTCGTCGTGACACAATTGGAACGGTATTAAGGAGAGACATATGAGCACAGCAACTGCAACCACCCCGTTGACGAAGCTAGCCGCATGGAAAGCCCTTACAGCACATTCGCAGGCCATCGCCTCGCAATCTCTCCGCGACCTTTTCGCAAAGGACCCCGGCCGCGGCACGCGCTTCGCCGTCGAGGCCGAGGGCGTCTATCTCGACTACTCCAAGCACCGCACTACCGATGAAA